>CAXTBJ010000080.1:0-17295 GCA_964242585.1 uncultured Bryocella sp. | reverse complement strand
CGCATGGCCGAAGACCTCGCCAACTACTACACCGAGGTCGGCGTCCGCTGCCGCTACATGCACTCCGAAATCGAAACCCTCGAGCGCATCCGCCTCCTCCGCGACCTCCGCAAAGGCGAATACGACGTCCTCATCGGCATCAACCTCCTCCGCGAAGGCCTCGACCTCCCCGAAGTCTCGCTCGTCGCCATCCTCGACGCCGACAAGGAAGGCTTCCTCCGCTCCCAGGGCTCCCTCATCCAGACCATAGGCCGCGCGGCCAGACACTTGGAGGGCCGCGCCATCCTCTACGCCGACAAGATGACCGACAGCATGCAGCGCGCCATCAACGAAACCGACCGCCGCCGCGAAAAGCAGGTCGCCTACAACGTAGAACACAACATCACGCCCCGCAGCGTCATCCGCTCCATCGACGACTCCCTGGCCGTAATCCTCCAGGCCGACTACGCCGACCTAACCTCGGAAGACGCCACCAACGAAGCTCTAAACTTCACCACCCAGGCCGAACTGGACACCTACATAGGCAAACTAGAATCCGACATGCGAGAATCCGCCAAGAAATTCGAATTCGAAAAAGCCGCCAAGCTGCGGGATCAGGTCAAAGAGCTGCGAACGAAGGAATTTCTATTTTCGTGAGCGATGTGCGAAGTGGGGTCTCGTCACTTAGTTTTTGCGTACTCGGCCCGACCATCGTATGAAGAACATGAAATAGGGATCAGGCAAATCCAAATTTCTCTCATCCCAATCGATGATTCGTTCACGAGAAGGAGAGTCTGCGGCTAGCGTCGCCATTTGTTGACAAGTACTTACAAGACTTGATCCAGTAGGAGACTCCCCACTGCAGATAGAGCTTGTGCGTTGGAGCAAGTCGTCATACGTAAAGGTTAGCTGCGGGGGATCACTCGCAACTGCCTTCAAAACGACGCTGTATACATCACCCGAGTCACCGTCAGTACACTGATACATCTTGCGTTCAGTTCCTCTGGTCTTGGGTCCGTCATCTAGAACTCGGACCAAAGAACGATAATCAGCTGTAGCAGACGTCTGTTCCAAAATGGTCAGGATCGCCTCATCATTGATATTAATGACTGAAGGTATAGCTCCTGGATGACTCTGACGCAGGTTGAAATAAAAACACGCCTGAAGACAAAGTGACTGCATCAACTGAGGAGACCCTGCACATTCAACTACGAATCGTTCAACTGCACCGGAATCAATTTGTGTGTTCAGCGCTCCGAAACCAATCTTTGCAATTGCGGCGAGTTCTTCTTTTCCCCAGTAATTTATATCGATTGCGTAGAACCGCCCCCGGAGCTCTGGGTTGGCGCGCAACACATCATCACCACGATGCGTTACAACCGCTGTAACGATCTTGATACCTTAACGAACGGCCTCTTTCAAAGCTTTCGCAACTTCCGCTTGCACTTCGTCAGTCATGTAATGGAAGTCATCTAACAAAACTACAAAGTCACTATTACCAATCTCCTTGACGATTTGTGCTAAGCCTTGCCGTTTATGTACAACTTGCGTCGCATTAGAGAATCCGCCTGCAAGGTGACCCACAGAACCCAATTCTACTTTGGCCAGCATAGGCAGCCCGACAGCACCCTTCGCAGAAACATCGAGGCCCACAGAAGTTTGCTTTGTTGCTGTCTCTGAGCTAGATTCTGGCGATCCCATCCATTCAAAAATTCGAGTCCAAACGTCATCAACAGTTTTAATTGAGGCTCCGGAAATGGGTATCAGATTGTCTTTACCTACAACTCTTTCAACAAGCACCGTTTTCCCAGACTTTGAGGGTCCCGCCAGAGAAACAATCTGTCCGGGTACACTCAATGCATTGGCCAAAGTAGCCTCTAATCGTTCATCCCTACGCTCGACGTACGTGTATTGTGGGAAAGCGCCGGGTGTAAAGATTTCGACTGCTCGCATGACAGTTCTCCTGACTCCAGATCTCGCCTCGATGTTATCAGGACGGAGTGGAGGGAATCGGGGCAGGTGGCGCGGATAGCCCACCCACACTTTGACAATCCGAACCACGGACACCGTCGCATGCCCCATCCATGCGCACGTGATTGCACATGGACGGGATGCGGGCTGCAGGCTTTTCCAGATTAAGCAAAGTAATGTTCTCGGCTGCATTGAGTGATAGCATCACGGAATTCTAGACTGAAGGAAGCTCATGCCACAGCAGAGACGTACTCGGCGCGCGTCATCGTATTCGGCAAAGTCCAGTTCGGAGCCAAAAGGTCCCCTACTCGTAATCCTGATCGTCGTTGGCCTTGGCATCGGAATCCTCAAGGGCATGATGGGCTGCAACGAGGGTGGGCACTATGACGGAGGCGTGGGCAGCAGTCATAAGGGTGGCCACTACACCAATTCCGCAACAGACAACCACTACGAGCACCACAAATAAGCGGGCGGGCGGCCACCCATCCTCTGACACTCCGAATCACCAAAACCGTCGCGTGCCCCATCCATGCGCAGCCGGCGGGTGGCCCACCCACAACCTAAACCCCGCACCACCAACACAGTGGGTGCCCCATCCATGCGCATCGCGCATGGGTGGGATGCCGACTCCGCCAAAGGGCCACAACACCCCACACCGTCCAAAGCTACGATCATCACAACGTGCCCACTGGACTCAAACGCTATCAATCCGCGGGCCACGACCACCTCGTCACCTTCAGCTGTTACCGCCGGCGTCCCTACCTCGACAACGACCACGCCCGCACCGTCTTCCTCTCCATCCTCGAAGAACTCCGCCAGCGTCACCGCTTCCACGTCTTCGGCTACGTCCTTATGCCCGAACACCTGCACATGCTGCTCGGCGAACCAAAGGTGCGCGAGCTCGCCGGCACCCTCAACGTCCTGAAGACCCACACTTCAAGAAAACTCAAAGGCGACCGCAAACAGTTCTGGCAGATCCGTTACCACGACTGGAACGTCATCACCCATCCCAAATTCATCGAGAAGCTACGCTACATTCACCGCAACCCGGTGAAACGAGGCCTTGTCGACAAGCCGGAAGACTGGCCATGGAGCAGCTATCGTCACTGGCTCACCGGCGAACATGGGCGAGTCGAGATAGAGTCCCACTGGACGTGGGACAAACGCGAAAACGCCGATGGAAATCGGCTCGTCACCCGCCCATGGTGGATACGACTACTCGCAGATCAGCAACCTACCTGCAGGAGCAGCACCCGACGTCGCCGTTTCCGGGTACGTGACCTCGATCGCTCCAACCCCCGAGCCCTCGGGGATTGTCCTGCTCGGCACAGGCATACTCGGTATCATGGGGGGTGATAAGAAAGCGGCTGATGCAGCCTACCAGTTTGTGAAATCTTGGCGGGTGGCTCACCTCTCTTCGACACCACTGCGGATGCTCCACGTCGCACTCCTAAGACCTGGGTTTCTGAGAGCCTCAGGGTAAGCTCAGGCGTTTGCGTCATTCCTGTCCTTGGCAGCATCGGGCTGCACACAAATCGCAAGGCAAGCGCTAAAGTGAAGGCACGGCTAAGAACAGAAACCCGGAACCGAACCACAAACCTGTCCGCCATACCGAAACCTAGACCTAAGTCGAGTCTTCAGAAGACTTTATAAGAAAACCCCGGGGGGAGGGGGTACCCGGAGCGGCTGCTCGGCACAGGCGCTGTCGGCCTCGCCGGCCTGCTTCGCAGAAGGTCAACGTAGGTCGTTGCATCATTTCAAGGCCGGCCGGTAACAAACGTGAGCCAAACCGGGTCGGCGAGCGGTAAAGTCTCTACGAAACCATGTTGAGACCCATGCTTCGCTGCCTGATATTTTTCCTC
The DNA here is from genome assembly GCA_964242585.1 of uncultured Bryocella sp. Taxonomy (GTDB): domain Bacteria; phylum Acidobacteriota; class Terriglobia; order Terriglobales; family Acidobacteriaceae; genus Granulicella. Next base: position 13,483 of record CAXTBJ010000080.1, on the reverse strand, counting down.
GTCGCCGCCTTGCACTGCACGGCTCAAAACTCCCCGCCGACCATCGAAAAGATCGATCCGCCGAACTGGTTCGCCGCCCTGCCGAGTGTCGTGGCGAACCCGGTCCTGCTGATCAAGGGTACCGGTCTCCAGCACGCGGCCTTTTCTATCTCACCCGCAGGCGTGCCCGTCACCCGCACCCTCACCTCGCCCAACGGCCACTGGGCGATGGTCTGGATCGACACCGCGAAAGCCGCTCCCGGCACCGTGCAGATAACCGCCAAATCTCCCACCGGATCGACAACCTTCGCCTACCGCATCGAGCCCACGCGTCCGGCAAACGACGGCGCCGCGGGCTTCTCGCCGGCCGACGTGATCTATAACCTCATGCCCGACCGTTTTGCCGACGGCGACCGCACCAACGACCCCCCGCCGCAGCTACCCGGCACCTACGACCGCAGCAAGCCCCGCTCTTACCATGGCGGCGATCTGCGCGGGATCTCCGATCACCTCGACTACCTGCAACAGCTCGGGGTCACCGCCCTGTGGCTGACACCGATCGTCGAGAACGCGCCGGATGTCACCGATTATCACGGCTATGGCGCCTATGACCTCTACGCCGTAGACCCGCATTTCGGCAGTCTCGACGATTACCGCAAGCTCGGCGCCGCACTGCACCGCCGTCGCATGAAACTCATCTTCGACGACGTGCCTAACCACACCGGCCCGCACCACCCCTGGGTCCAAGACCCACCCCTACCCGACTGGTTCCACGGCACGCTCGCCAAACACATTGAAAGCAGCGCCGACTTCGATCCCATCACCGACCCGCACGCGTCCCCGCAGGCCTCCGCCGACATCCTAGACGGTTGGTTCCTCAACATCCTCCCCGACCTCAACCAGGAAAACCCCATCGTTGCGCAGTACCTGCTCCAAAACATGCTTTGGTGGATCGAGGAAGCCGGCGTGGACGCCCTCCGGATCGACACCTTCCCCTACTCTCAACGTGCTTTCTGGCAAAGCTATCTGGGGACCCTGAAGCAGGTATTTCCCCATCTCAACGCGGTGGGCGAGGTCTCGGGCGCGGACACCACCATCAACGCCTTCTTCGCAGGCGGCCGCATCATGGCAGGCTACGACACGCACCTCGACACCCCCTTCGACTATCCCCTGTGGCACACGATCCAAGACGTGCTGCTCAAGGGCGAGCCGATGTCGAACATTGAAGACACCCTGCGTCAGGACTGGCTTTACCCGCACCCGGAGCTGCTCGTCAATTTTGTCGGCAACCATGATGTATGGCGCTTCCTCTCCAATGAGAACGCCACACCGGCGCTGCTGCGGATCGTCGACGGTCTGGTGCTGACCATGCGCGGCGTACCGCAGCTTTATGCCGGCGACGAGGTGAATATGGAGGGCAAATGGGACCCGGATAATCGCCGCGACTTCCCCGGCGGCTTCCCCGGCGACCCCGCCAACGCCTTCCTAGCCTCCGGCAGAACGCCTGCCCAGGCCGCCACACATGACTGGGTAGCCGCGCTGGGCACCCTGCGCGCGCACTCCCCCACCCTGCAATTCGGCCGGCAACAAACCGTCTACACCGACGACGACAGGATCGCCTATGTCCGGCTCATCGGCTCGGAAACGAACGCCTGCCCCACGACGCCGGGAGCAGAAGCGATGTTGGTCGTCGTAAATCGCAGTAAAGAAGCCGGCAAGCTGGAGTTCTCTACCGTCAAAACCGCCTTGGAGGGCTGCACAATGCTCGAACCGCGTCTCGGCGACACAGGGACCAGCGGGTCGCAACAGATTCAGGGCGGCAATCTTGCGATCTCCGTGCCGGCGTTCGGGTTTGCCATCTATGCCCTGCACTGAGCAGACTTAAGGGGATCGGGCGGACACAAAGTGAGCAAAATGCCCATTCCATCTGGACAGGTTGTGCAGTTTCAGCCTATGGTGTTGTTAGGCCCATAAACTCTCGTGATAATCAACGCCTTCGATTCCGGCGCGTTTTGATTTTTCTTGGTTGTTGTTGAAAATCTGCACGCTCTGGCTTGCACAGAACGCGCACGTAAAGATTGTATTTACAGTGAGGAAACGATGGTGATGAGATCTCCCGGACGATGGACCGGCTGCTCGGTTTTGATCGGTTTGTGCATTTCTTCCGGCCACGCGCAAACAGTGACGGGCACGGTAACGGGCACGGTGACTGATCCCAGTGGCGCGGTGGTGCCCAATGCCCACGTTGTCGTGCACAACACGCAAACAGGTGTGGACTCATCAGTACAAACCAACAATGCTGGATTGTACCGTGTTCAATCGCTGCCAATCGGACGCTATACGGTCACGGTGGAGGCACCAGGGTTTGGTCAGTCCGATGTGCCCGCTTTCCAACTCGAGGCATTACAGGCGGCTAACTTCAATATCAAGCTGATCCCTGGCGGGGCAACGACCACGGTCGAGGTTTCAGATGCTGCGCCCATTCTGGACACCGCGGACTCTACGCTGAGCGGCACCTTCACGGCGAACACCATTCAGAACTTTCCCCTTAACGGGTTGGATTTTTCGGCGCTGACGCTTTACGTCCCAGGCTCCGTGAGCACGGTCGGCACCTCCGGCACGACCAGCATCGAGCGCAGCAACACATATACCGACAGCGTCAACCTGAACGGTAACCGTGCGCAGGCGAACAACTACACGCTCGATGGCATCGACTTGAACGAAACCTTCAACAACGACATCGCTTACAGCCCAGCGCCTGAGGCCCTTCAGGAGGTAAAGGTGCTTACCGCAAACTCGCCGGCAGACTACGGTAACGTAAACGGCGGCGGCGTGGTCAGCGTGCTCAAGAGCGGCACGAATCATCTGCACGGCTCGGCCTACGGGTACCTTCAGGATTACAGGCTCAATGCCAACTCCTGGACGAATAAGCACGGTAGCCCGATCATTCCCACAAATCCTTTCTCTCAGAATCAGTTCGGCGGTACCCTCGGCGGCCCGATCAAGAGGGACAAGCTGTTCTTCTTCGTGGACTACCTCGGGTCGCGCTACCACGCCGGCGGCATTAGCCAAGCGAGTGTCCTCACGCAGGCTATGCGTAACGGAGATTTTTCAGCGCTTCTAGGTGCCTCGAATCCCATTCAGCTCTACGATGCGCAGAACAACTTCGCTCCTTACGTCGGGAACGTGGGAGTTCCAATCGTGAACCCCGTGGCGAAGTTTCTCTTCGCTAATCCCGCGCTCTACCCTCTACCAAATGCAACGCCCGCTGACGGCATCATCAGCAATAATCTCCGAGGTCCTCAACGGACCTTCCGAGGGAATAATCAGGGTGATGTGAAGATCGAATTCGATCCGCGCAACGCCGATAAGATTACCGGCTTCTTCTCCGATTCAACGGCGTTCGACGGCACGTCTTCGGTATTGGCGATCACCTTCCCGAACGGTAGCACCTACCCGTCCAAGGTTGCCGGCGCGAATTGGGTGCACATTTTCTCGTCAAGTGTCGTGAACTCGGCCCGAATCGGTTTCACCCGCGTCGTATGGCGGCAAGGTCTTCCCATCGACGGAACGGGACGGTTCGGTACGAATGGCGATGCGGTGGTGGGTATTACATTTCCCGGTCAGGCGTACCAGGGTTTTACCGCGCAGAACATCAGTGGCGGCCCTAGCACCGTCGGCAATCAAGCCGTCAATAACGGTAGCCTAACCGATAATACCTTCAGCTACATCGACGACCTTACGCTGCAGCGCGGCAGAAATACGTACCGGGTTGGTGTGCAAGCGCTCCGTTACCAAACGAATTACCCAACCAGCAATAACTCCGGATATCTTGGAGACCTCAATTACTCGGGTGCTTTTACCAGCAACTCCGCTGCGACCAATGCGCCCGGCTATGGCGCGGCGGACTTCCTGCTTGATCGTGTCACCTCTGCGACGGCAACCCTGGGCAGTGCCAATGTCGGGCAGCGGCAATGGCGGGCTGCAGGCTACGTCAACGACGACTACAAGGTCTCGCAAAACCTGACCTTGAACATCGGCGTTCGTTATGAATACGACCAACCGTGGATTGAGCAAAATAACAAGACAGGCAACATCGATATCGCGACAGGACAGGTAATTTATGCCGATCACGTACCGGTCGGAGCGCCGGTCGGCTCCGGGATATGCAGCAATCGTGGCTGCTACGACAGCAACTTCCGGCAGATCATGCCGCGCTTGGGATTCGCTTACCAGGTGAATAGCCGTTTCGTCCTGCGGGGCGGGTACGGTGCCACCAGTTTCTATGAAGGAAACTCCTCCAACCAGCGGCTGACTTCCATCACGCCTTTCATCCAGGCGGTGAACGCTATGGTAAATACGCCAAGTCCCGGCAACCCTAGCACCCCGCGCACGGCGGAACAGGGGTTTACCGGAGGAACGCTCACCGATGACGGTACCTTCAATGTGTACCCACAAAATATTCAGCCGGCCTACGTGCAGGAGTTCAATCTAACAACCGAATATGCGCTAAGTCGGAGCCTATCCCTGCAGGTAGGCTACCTGGGCGAGCAAGGGCAGCACATCGAGGATTACGGCAACCTCAATCAGTACCTCGTCAACGGTGACCCCACGTCGGCGCGCTACTACAACAACCAATACCTTGGCGTAAACGCGATCGATCCTTCGATCAGCATCGGCTCCAACTCTCTGCTTATCACGGAATCCAGGGCGGCCTCTAACTTTCAGGCGCTCGAGGCGGTACTTCGCCAGCGAGTCAACCATGGCCTGGAGTTCACGTTGAACTACACTTACAGTAAAGCGCTTACCAATAGCACAGGAAATTTTCCTGTCAATACGTCCGGCGCGACCGGTGAAGGGCAGGGTGCCTTCCAAAACTATTACAACGCGGCTGCTGACTGGGGTCCCGCGCCGTACGATGTACGACATAACTTCAGCGGAACCGGGGTGTACGCATTGCCTATCGGCCGCGGGCAGAGCTTTCTTTCGGGAGCGAACCGCTTAGTCGATGAGCTGGTGGGTGGATGGAAGGCCTCTGTCGCAGCTGTCGCCTACAGTGGCTTTGCTGAGACGATCACAGGACCTGGAAACAACTCGAACAGCTTTGGAAACTCGAGGCCCAATCAGTATCGCCCGCTGAAGATCGTGAATCGAAGCATTAATCAATGGTACGGCACCGATCCCTCGGCAACCCCGTGCACTACCCGCGGCGTGGATAACGGCCTGTGTGCCTTCGGGGCGCCTGCGCCGAACACCTTTGGCGATGCCCGCAACGGCAACACGCGCGGCCCGCGCTACCTCAACGTCGATATGTCCGCTTTCAAGGACTTTCATACCTTCCGCGAACAGACCATTGGCTTTCGCTTCGATGCATTCAACGCCTTCAACATCGTGAGCTACGGCAATCCGGATACCGGCATCACCGACAGCAACTTCGGCAACATCTCAAACCAGGGCGGCAATCAGGCCGTTCGCTCGACCGAACGGCGTTTGCAGTTCTCCGCGAACTATCGTTTTTAAAAGAAGCCCCGATGCGCGCGTAGGTCTGATCCTTCGTTGGCAACGCAAAGGTCCGAACTTGCCTTTGCGTAGAGGAGGTGCCATGTCCTCGAAAACCGAAAATCGCGGCAAGGAGATTTTGCGTGTGCTTTTGGCGGGGGGCAAAACGTCCGTTGACCAGCTCAGTGCGCGGTTTGCTACCTCGCCGGCGAGCATACGGCGTGATCTGGTGCGTTTGGAAGAGCAAGGCCTCGTACAGCGCACGCATGGGGGTGCCGTTCTGGCGGGCCAGATGTATGAGGCCTTCCGGTTCGATGCCTCCTTTCGCATTCGCGAGCAACGGCTTGCGGAGGAGAAGCAGCGTATCGCGAAGCTCGCGGCGACGCTCGTCGGCAACGGCGAAACAATCGGCTTTACCGCCGGAACCACCACCACCCAGGTGGCGCGGGAGATGCGGCTGCGCTCCGGTCTGGGTTGGGGGCTGCATGTCATTACGAATGCCGTAAACATCGGTATGGAGCTGAGTTCCAGCCATGAGGTGAACACGGTGCTCACCGGCGGCTGCATGCGCTGGCCCGGAGCCTTCTCTCTAATTGGGCCGATGGCGCTTGAATCGCTGCATGTGGTCGTGATGGACAAGCTCTTCGTCGGGGTTTGCGGCATCGACGCGCGTCATGGTGCGACAACGATCGAGCCGGAGGAGGCGGCTGTCTTTCGTGCGATGAGCGCCCGTGCCCGCGAGATCATCGTGGTCGCCGACTCGAGCAAGGTCGGCATGACCAGTCCGGCTGTGATCTGTCCCGTGCATGAGATCGATGTATTGATCACCGACGACGGCATCTCCGATGAAGCCGTGCGGGAGCTTCAGACAGCAGGTGTGCGCGTGCTTACGGCGTGATACGGTTACCGTGGTCACGTTATCCGTGTCTGCTATTGCGAGATCGCCTGTTTTTGATCGTCCGAAGACTCCTTCGGAGCTGATTTAACGAATGCAGAATATTTTGAAGCGAAGGATGCAAGTTCGTTGATCGATAGAATCTCCCAGCGATTATTTCGTGTTTCTCTTTTCCTGTTCGCTGCGATTTTGATGCGCACGACTGCGGCCGCCCAGGATCGTCCTCCCTCGACGCCGCTGATCACGCACAATCCCTACTTCAGCCTATGGTCGGGGACGACCAGACTCACGGATTCGCAGACGGTTCACTGGACCGGCCATGCACAGCCGCTCATAGGTCTCGTTCGCGTGGATGGTAAGTGTTTTCGCGTTATGGGTAAGGGTGCTTGCCCCGCCATGGAGCAGATCTCCATGACGCTGACGCCGATGCACACCCGGTACACCTTTCGTGCGGGCGGTGTGCTTGTGGAATTGGCCTTTTTCACGCCGGCCTTCCCCGACGACCTCGATCTGCTCTCACGGCCGGTCACCTACCTGACGTGGACGGCACATGCCTCCGACGGCGCCAAGCACAATGTGAGCGTTCTGCTTGATGCCGATCCGGCCCTGGCCACCAGCTATGCAGGGCAGCCGGTGGTCTACGCGCGCCATCACACCGCGGCCACGCAGGTTCTTTCCGTCGGCACGCGGGATCAGGCTGTCCTGAACCGCTCGGGCGACGATCTGCGCATCGATTGGGGCTACTTCAACATGGCGGTGCCGCATGGCGAACAAGCCAATACGCTCATCGCGGCCGAGTTCCTGAAATCCTTTGAAAAGACTGGAACCCTGCCCACGGCGGATGACATGGAAGGCCCGAGTGTCGGCAGCTCCGACGCTCCGCATCTGGCGGTCGCGTTCCCCATGGGCGATGTCGGTGCCGATCCGGTGGCGCGACATCTTCTGCTCAGCTATACCGAAGGCTATGCGATCCAATTCCTGCATCAGAATTTGCGTCCTTACTGGCAACGCAACGACAAGCCCGTAGCCGCGATGCTCGATGAGGCCGAGACGGGCTATGCCGCGCTCGAGCAGCGGGGCACGGCGTTCGACCAGGAGTTCACCGCCGATATGACGGCCGCGGGTGGAGCGCACTACGCTTGGCTGTGCACGTTGAGCTATCGCCAGGCGCTCGCGGCGCACATGTTGGTTGCCGACGCGGACGGCAATCCCCTGCTCTTTGCCAAGGAGAACTTTTCCGACGGCGACATCGCCACCGTGGACGTCATCTATCCCTCCTCGCCGATCTTTCTGTTCTTCAACCCTCGCCTGCTTGAGGCCGAGTTGCTGCCGGTACTGACCTATGCCGCCATGCCGAATCGCTGGCATTTTCCCTTCGCACCGCACGATCTCGGATACTATCCGCTGGCGAATGGACAGGCCTATGGCGGCGGCGAGCTGACAGAAGAAGATCAGATGCCGGTGGAGGAGAGCGGCAACCTTCTGATCCTCATGGATGCCCTCTCACGCGCGGAAAACGATACGACGCTAGCGAATCGCTTTTGGCCGCAGCTGACGCAATGGGCCGGCTATCTAAGGACGAACGGACTCGATCCAAAGAATCAGTTGACCACCGACGACTTCGCCGGACATGTGGCGCATAACTCGAACCTCTCCCTCAAGGCGATCCTCGGCATCGCGGCATACGCCGATCTTGCCGGGCGGCTGCACCACGATGCCGAGGCAAAGGCCTATGCCTCGGCCGCCAAAGGCATGGCGAAACAATGGGTAGCGATGGCCAGGGAAGACGATCACTTCAAGCTCGCTTTTGACAGCCCGAATACATGGAGCCAGAAATACAACCTGGTTTGGGACAAACTGCTGGGTATGGATCTGTTCCCAGCCGACGTGCACAAAACGGAGATCGCCTACTACCTTACAAAGCTCAACACCTTCGGTCTGCCGCTCGATAGCCGCAAAGATTACACCAAACTCGACTGGGAGCTTTGGACCGCAACGCTTGCCGATTCCCCCAGCGACTTCCGCACGCTGATCGACCCGATCTATCGCTGGACGAATGAGACACCCAGCCGCGTACCGCTGACCGATTGGTACGACACCAAAACCGGTAAGCAGCAGGGATTCCAGGCCCGCAGTGTCGTGGGAGGACTTTTCATCAAGGCACTGAGCGATCCCAAGCTCGCGGCAAAGTGGCGAGCGAAAGCCAAGACGCACTGAGGAAGAAACCATCGCGTAAAGCGAACGGTTTTATAGCCTCTGCTTCCCTACGCGCTGAGACATTAAGGGTGTGAGGGCAAGACGTTCCAGATAGCCGGGTCTTCTTCCCCCAACACCCAGGAGCAGAGGCCCTGCAAGCCCGCCTGTTTCACCAATGCGTAGCGGTCCGCAAAGGTGTGTTGATCGGTATAGAAGATCCACTCGCGCATCTGGTCTCGGTAAAACCATAGAAATGCCGTGTGGTCGACCGGGTCCCACTGCGTCTGGCTGTTATAGGTGTCGCGCAGAAAGACAGCGTTCGACCCGGAGATATACTCAGCCGAAGGATTGGGCTTCTGCTCCGCCTTGCCCAGACCCGGATCACCCGTGTACCAGTGGTAGCCGTAGAGGGCGATACCCAGAGAGAGCTTGTCCCTGGGCACATATTTTAAAGCGTAGTCCAGGTTATCCGTCGTCCACTGCCAGCCGCCAACCGGTCCGGGCACGGTCCAGCGCGTGTGCTGGTCATAGGTCATCAGGCAGAGCAGATCGACGGCATCGGCCAGCGCCCTCAGATCGTAGGCGCCGCGCCAGTCCTCGAAGATCCATCTGGCGAACTCGCCATTGCCTGGATGGCCGGGCGCACCAGGTACCACCGCGATCTGAGCCTGCAGCCCGCTCGCATGCAGCGCTCCCGCGGACTGCCTGATCAATGCGGAAAGCGCATCGCGGTCCGTCCACATCACATCCTCAAGATCGAACTGGATACCGGCATAGCCGTTCTCCTTGCATTCACGAACGAGCGCGGCATTCATGCCTGCCTGCGCGTTCGGATTGGCAAAGAGCTTATGAATGGCCGCCTTGTCGAACAGGGCCACAATGGGGAGCACCGGGATGTGCGCGGCTTTGGCCTCAGCCAGAATTTTGGGGTCAGGAGCTCCCGCTACAAGGCCGTCGGCATCGACCGAGTACCAGGTGGGCACCAGCAGATCGATCTTGTCCTTATGCGCCTCAAAGCTGTGCACGGACGCGGCGTTGCCCGTCATGTAGAAGAGCGCCTTGGGCTGCGCGAGAACCTGCGAGGCCAAGCAGGAGGACAGCAATGCAAGCATGACGACCAAGGTTGGTTTACGCAAGGCGCTCCCTGTTGCGCAGAATCTTTCTGCCAAGAACCATGTTCTCTCTCAAGCTTTGTCCTGGCAAACAGTATTCAGAAGTCGACGACAGGACGGCTCCGTCTTCTGCCCGTCAAACCTCTGAAATGAGCATATACGCCCTTGACGAACAAAAAAGTGAGATTTTTGCAATCTTCTGTTTACAAAGCGTGCCGAGTTCTCTATACATGACACACCAGCTTCCAGAATTTTCCCGTTCACGGCGGGTCTGTGTGCCCTTGCGCTCACAAGTTCTGCCGCACAACACTCTTCCGAGGTGCGCGAATGACATGGCGTCGGCATTCCAGTTTTCTTCTCGTGACGTTTTCCAGCTGCGTTCTGGCTACGGCTCAGGATGTGAGTTCTAAAATTACCGGCACGGTGCACGACCCTTCAGGAGCCGCGATTCCCGGAGCCACGGTGACCGCGCACGAGACATCCCGCGGCATCGATTACAACGCAAAAACCAATGCCGACGGCGTGTATTTCCTCTCGCCGCTGCCGATCGGCAGCTACACCCTGCGGATTCAGGCGCCTGGGTTCGGTACGGTGCAGCGTAACGCCTTTGACCTGGTACAGGACCAGACCGCCCGTGTGGACATAAGCCTGAACATAGGGCAAACATCCTCCGTCGTCGAGGTCAACGACGTGGCACCGCTGCTGCAGACCGATCAGAGCTTTCTCGGCACGGTGCTCGACGCCCACGCCACCTCGACTCTGCCGCTGGCCACGCGAAACTACAACCAATTGACGCTGCTGACGCCCGGCGCGGTTTCTACCAATCTCACCTCCTTTCAAGGAGCGCAGGCTAGCTTTCAGGTCGGCCGGCCTTACATCAACGGCAACCGCGAGCAGACCAACAACTACATCCTTGACGGCATGGATAACAACCAGATCGACAACGATGACGTGGCCTTTTCGCCCAACGTGGATGCCATCCAGAACTTCGATCTGATCTCACAGAATCCGCCGGCCTCCTACGGGAACTTCATCGGCGGCGTGATCAGCGTCACCCTGAAGTCGGGCTCGAACAAGTTCCACGGCGACGTGCTTGAGTTCCTTCGCAATGACGTCTTCAACGCCAATAGCTGGGCCGCGGGCCTCACAAAGGGACAGGCACCCTCCGCCGGCACCTATGCGGACGGCAGCTTGCGCAAGGCGCCGTTGCGGTGGAACGAGTTCGGTGGAACCATCGGCGGTCCCATCCTCAAAGACAAACTGTTCTTCTTCGGCGACTACCAGGGTTCTCGCTTCGACCGGCCGGCCACGGTGAACACATACACGGTCATTCCCACCGCGGAGCGTACCGGCAATTTCGCCAGTGTTTGCACGGCGGGCTTCAATACCGCCGGCATCTGCGCCAATCCCGCTCAACAGCTCTACAATCCGTTCTCGGCGAATACGCCCGCAGGCCGGCAACCGTTTGCCTTCAACAACATCTCCGGCTCCCTGAGTCCGGCCGCGACCAAGATTGTCAATTCGAATCTGTACCCGGCCGCGACCAACCTTACCGCAAGCAATGGGACCAACACCGTCCGTTCGCCGACCAATGCCGATCAGGGCGACGTGAAGATCGACTGGGTGGCCAGCCCCAAGGACCATATTTACGGTCGCTACGCGCAGCAACACATCGTCAATCCGCAGACGAACTCACAGGAGCTGCTCGGCAACGGCAGCAGCCAGTTTCCGCTTTATAACGGCGTGCTCGACTACGCCCGCACCATCAGCTCTTCCTTCCTGAACGACTTCCGCCTGGGCGCGAGCTATTTTCCGGTAACGGAGCTGGTGATCAATAACACGGGCCAGAACCTCACCTCGGTCTTCGGCATTGCCGGCGAAACCCCGGGACAGACATTTCTGCCGGCGCTGAACTTCTCCGGGTCCAACCTGGGCACGTCGACCATCGGCACAAACAACCTTGTATCGTCCTTCCACGACACGGTCGCTCAGATCGAGGACACGGTGACGCTCATCCGCGGCAACCACAACATCGACGTGGGCTTTGAGTACTACAACTACCGCGCCAACGTGCTCTATGTGGGCAACGACGGGCTCGCCGGCGACTTCACCTTCAACGGCTCCTTCACCAGCAACGCCGCGGCGGGAAGCCCGCTAGGCATAGCGGAGGCCGACTTCCTGCTGGGGCTGCCCGAGAACGTCGGCCTCGGCGTGGGAGGCGGCAAGAGCATCAGAAACGCGCTCTACGCCGGGTTTGTGCAGGATAACTGGCACGCGAGCCCGAACCTGACCCTGAATCTGGGTCTGCGCTATGAGGTGCAGACACCTCGCGGGGAAACGCACGATCAGTCCACCAACTACAACCTGCAAACGGGCGCCGTCGAAATTGCCGGGATCAACGGCTCGCAGGCACTCTACAACCAGTACAACGGGCCGACAAACTTTCAACCGCGTCTCGGCTTCGCGTACTCGCTGGGCGGGTCGCACAACACGGTTCTGCGCGGAGCGTACGGCATCTCGAACTTCCTGGAAACCACGGGAACAGGCAATCTGCTGTTCCAGAATCCACCGTTTGTGGTTCCTCACAACGTAACCTATGCCGGCGGCACCATGGCGCTGCCCGGCTCCACCCTGGATCAAGGCTTTTCCGGTTTTCCCAGCAGCGGATGTACCGTGCCGGGCGCGCTGGCTCTCTCGGCGGCCTGCTTCTCCGAAGCCACGATTCACGCGTTCGATCCAAATGGTTTCCGGCCCTCGGTATCGCAGCAGTATAATCTCGCGATTCAACACCAATTAACGAACAGTTCCACCTTCCAGATCGCCTATGTGGGTCAGAAGACGGACCATCTCGCCTCTATCGCTCTGATCAATCAGAAGGTCTTGAATCCGGACGGCACCATCTCACCCAGCCCCTACCTCAATCCGACGCTGCAGGCACTCGTCGGCCAGGCGCGCCTGACCTCTTCGACCGGGTACTCGAATTACAACGCGCTGCAGTTCAGCTTTCAGCAGCGGCTGTATCAGGGGCTGGAGTTTCAGGCCAATTACACCTACTCGAAATGCCTCGGCAACACGTCCGGCTTCTTTGCCCAGTACGGCGATGCGGCGGCTGGATCGACCCAGGCGGGCAACAACCATTTCTTCTTCCAGAACACCTATGATCCTGCTGCGGATTACGGACGCTGCGATCAGAACCTGACCAACGTCTTCAACGGCTACGTCACCTATGCTCTCCCGGTAGGCCGCGGCAAGTTGATTGGAGCGCATATGAGCCATGTCGCCGATCTGGCCGTGGGTGGATGGCAGGCCAACACGGTTCTGCAATTCCATGGCGGCTTCCCCATCACCCCACAGGCGTCGGACAACTCAGGAACGACCTCGGGATTTCCACGAGCGGACTGCAATGGCGCGCCGATCATTACAGGCACGTTGCGTTCGCCGGCGCCGAATCCTGGTTATGAGTGGTTCAGTGCAAGCGATGTATCGCAACCCCTCAGCGGCTTCGGCAACTGCGGCGTGGGCAGCTACACGGGTCCGGGTATGGCCTCCGTCGATGCCAGCCTGTTCAAGGACTTCAGCATCACTGAGAGTCAGCGCTTTGAGTTCCGCGCGGAAGCGATCAATGTGCTCAATCACCCGATTCTGAATGCTCCGGTATCCTCCATCGGGTCGCGCTTCGGACTGGTCAACACCGCGCAAGGTGAACGCAATCTGCAGTTTGCGGTCAAATACCTGTTTTAAGCCGTCCTTCTGGAGGTGTGGGGCAAGGGAGCCTGCGCCGCTTTACTTAAGAAAGCGGCGC
>CAXTBJ010000079.1:15866-17451 GCA_964242585.1 uncultured Bryocella sp. | reverse complement strand
GCACCTGCCGGGCGATGCGCCAGCGCGGACCCACGCCGCGGTTATACCAGCTTTCGGCATCCACCGAGTCCACGCAAAACAGCTGCAGACGGCCGCCTTCGAGCTTGTCAGCCACGGCCGCGACCATGCCCTGGTCCTCGAACTCGTAAAAGCGCGCCTGCGAGGTCGGAAATACCACGGCCGGCAGACCGCCGTGGCCGAAGACCAGCATCTCCATCTCGCGGCCCAGTTCGTGGGAGTGCCAGCGGTGATACTCGCGATTCATCGCCGGCCCCTCTGGTAGGCTGGGCTTGCATTGCCTGGATCGCTTCCCTTGCCGGGATTGCCTGAGTCGCCTGCACTGCCGGGATGGCCCCGGTCCCCTTCCGCGCCTTCCCATCCCACTCGCCGCACCGCTATCGGCCCTCTTTGCCTCTTTTCCCTCAATCCGCTCCCCCCATCGATCCGCAAGCTACCGCGCGTGCCACGCGCCTGCCCTTCGACGGCCCGCAACCCGAGCCGGATGCCGCCGGTTGCTGGCAGGCCCCGTACACCGGCCAGGCGGACGGGGATCTGGACCGGAATCCCCGCCTTCGTCTGCTGCGGGGCTTTCATTCCGCCTATCTCCCCGCCGAGCGCGACGTGCGTGTCTGGCTGCCCCCAGTCTATGGCACCGAGCCCGCGCGCCGCTTCCCGGTCCTGTATCTCCATGACGGGCAGAATCTGATGGATGGCCGCACCTCCTACGTCGCCGGCCGCACCTGGAACGCGCACACCACCGCCGACCGCCTCACGGCGGAGAATCTCATCGAGCCGCTGATCCTGGTCGGCGTCGACAACACCGGCCTGGAGCGCATGGCCGAGTACACTCCGTCGCGCGATGAGCGCTTCGGCGGCGGCGAGGGCGGTCTGTACGGTCGGCTGCTCGTCGACGAGCTGAAGCCTCTGATCGATGCCTGCCTGCGCACCCGCCCGGGCCCGGACGACACGGGCCTGGCCGGCTCCTCCCTCGGCGGCTTAATCTCGTTGTCGCTCGGGCTCGATTACCCGCAGATCTTCGGAAGACTGGGCGTGCTGTCGCCCAGCGTGTGGTGGAACAGCCGCGAGATCCTCGCCCGCGTCGCCCTGAAACGTCCCGATCCGCGCCCGCGCATCTGGCTGGATATGGGCATGAGCGAAGGTCTGCGCCACCTGCGCGACTGCGACGTGCTGCACCACCGGCTGCAAACCCGCGGCTGGCGCGAAGGCCGCGATCTGCGCTACCTCCGCGTTCCCGGCGGCGTGCACGATGAGGATGCCTGGGCCCGGCGCTTTGATCGCGTCCTGCAGTGGCTGTTCCCCGCCCCGGCTCCAGACATCCCCTGATGGGAGGTGGACTCCCGCACGCTCCGCAGCGGATCGATTGCCGTTATTTGCCGCACATCTTTATTCCATCGCCGTCCACGCCTCTTCACGCGGTGCACTGCCTAGAGTCGTTCTAGAGTCGTTCTAGAGCCATTTCGTGCAGGTGGGGAGTCCGCCATCATCCTGAATAACGCCCTAGCCACGGTCCAGCAATCTGCCGTCATCCTGAGCGCCGCGAAGGATCTCCATATGAAGGATCTCC
>CAXTBJ010000079.1:14003-15766 GCA_964242585.1 uncultured Bryocella sp. | reverse complement strand
GAAGGATCTCCATATGAAGGATCTCCGTGTTTAGGATCTCCGTATTCTGCTCGCGGCCACTCTACACCTCTCGGGAAACCGATAGGAGGCGCGGGGTCCTTTACACACCCTGCCCTTTCCGCGATACTTAGGTGTTCGGGCCCTGTGCCTGGGTTCATTCCGGGTCCACGAGCGGTGAAAAGCCGCAGCTCGGCAGCCGGTATTTCAAGTGAGGATTTTTCATGTTGATGATTCGTTTGGCGCGCGTCGGCGCCCGCAAGCAGCCGCAGTATCGCGTCGTTGTGATTGAAAAAGATCGCGCCCGTAACGGTCGCTCGATCGAGGTGGTCGGCACCTACAACCCCCGCACGGAGCCGGCGACGGTGAACCTGAAACAGGACCGCATCGACTACTGGCGCTCCAAGGGTGCGCAGCCGTCCGAGATCGTGGCCAGGCTGCTGGCGAGGCTGGCAGCCAAGTCCGCGGCTGCGGGCTCCGCGGCCGAGCCGGCCGGGGAACCTGTCCCTGCTGCCTAAAGTAACGTTCACTTGCACCAAGGGGAGACTCAAGTGCATGCCTAAAGAGTTGGAGGCAGGCGCTCGAAGCTACCGTAGACTCGCTGCATGCTGATCGTTATGGATGAGCAGGCAACAGGCTTCACGCGTTACAACGGATGGCTGAGCGGTCCCTTTCACCGAACGATCCAAATCTCACACGCGAGATCGGGGTCAAAGGGCGATCTGCTCTGCCATCCTCCCCCGAGGTAGAGCGAGTGACTGAAACTTTAGAAACTACGGCGCTTGATGGCGCCATCTCCGATATGCGTACCCTTGTTCTGGAGATCACCAGGGCTCTGGTGGATGAGCCGGAGGCCATTCGGCTTCAGGTCTTTTCTGACGGGGGCGCCACCGTCTTACGGCTGCAGGTCTCGGCCAGGGATCTTGGCAAGGTGATCGGCAAACAGGGCCGCACCGCCCGCTCGCTCCGCACCATCCTGGGCGCCGCCAGTATGAAGCTCAAGCAGCGCTTCTCCCTGGATATCGTCGAGGTGCCTGTGGATGATCCGGGCGGCAATCCAGCTCCCTCTGCATCCTCTGATTGAGCGGAGCCTACTCAAGACGGGGCTCCCTTTTAGAGCAAAGCCCTTTTAGAGCAAAGCCCTTTTAGAGCAAAGCCCTTTTAGAGCAAAGCCCCGTTTTAGCAAAGCTCTGTTTTGTAGCTAAGCTCCCGTTTCGTCCCCACCGCCGCCGTCTCTCGCGACCTTCGCCATGAACGAACCGCCTCCATCCTCCGCCTCGGCACCCCCTCCGGAATGGATGGAGGCCGCTCACCTGCTGCGGCCGCAGGGTCGCCGCGGCGAGCTCCTGGCCGATCCTTCGGCTGACTTCAACCTTTTCACACCCGATCGGCGCTTCGCCCTGGGGGATACCTCTCACGCCCCCAAGACCCCGGTCGTCCTTCTGGAGCTTGAGGCTGCCTGGCAACCGACGGGCCGCAACGCCGGGCGTCTCGTCCTGAAACTGCGCGGCACGGACTCCATCGCGGCCGCCGAGGCCCTTGCGGGACAGCACCTCTTCCTGCGAACGGACGAGCTGCCCGCCTTGGAGGACGGAACCTACCGCGTTCGCGACCTGGCCGGCTGCACGCTTTACGATGGTGATCTGCTGGTCGGTACGGTCATCGACCTGCAGTTTCCGGTCGCGCCGGACGGCCGCACCCGTCTACCCGACGCTCCTGATCTGCTCGTCGTCGAACCGGCTTTGGCGATGACGGCGCACATCTCC
>CAXTBJ010000079.1:11645-13903 GCA_964242585.1 uncultured Bryocella sp. | reverse complement strand
TGCCAAAGGCGAACCCGTGCTGGTTCCCTTCGTCCGGGCCTGGCTGCTTGAGGTCGATCTCGTCGCCAAGCGTCTTCGCATGCGGCTGCCGCCGGGGCTCTTCGACACCGCCGAGTAGCATCCCATCCCTGAGCCCCTCATGCGCTTTGACATCGTGACGCTGTTTCCGGAGTTCTTTCACGGTCCCTTCGAGCACGGGGTCCTGGGCCGCGCCGAGCGTGACGGAAAAATCGCCATTCGCCTGCACGATCTACGCGTCTTCACCCACGACCGGCACCGCACCGTGGACGACCGCCCCTTCGGGGGCGGCGAGGGCATGGTGTTGAAGCCGGAGCCCCTCTTCGCCTGCGTCGAGTCACTCGGTATCTCCCCCAAGTCCCAACGCGCTCTCAGCCGCGAGAGCGTCGTTCTGCTCTCTGCCGGCGGCCGTCCCTTTGCACAGCGCGTGGCGCGTGAGATGGCCTCGCTCGAACGTGTTGTGCTCCTTTGCGGCCGGTATGAGGGCGTGGATCAGCGGGTGGCCGATCTGCTCTGCGATCGCGAACTCACCATCGGCGACTATGTCCTGTCCGGTGGCGAGCTGGGCGCGGCGGTGGTTGTCGACGCCGTCACGCGCCTTCTACCCGGGGTGCTGGGCCACGCCGATTCCTCGCGCTTTGAGAGCTTCGGCGAGGGCGATGACCCGTCCGAAGCCGCTGCCCCGGACGGCTCGCCGCGCAGCACCTATGGGGCCGGCGGTCTGCTGGACTACCCGCAGTACACACGGCCGGCGGAGTTTCGCGGCGTCGCCGTTCCGGCGGTTCTGGGCGGCGGCGACCATGCGGCGATCCGGCGTTGGCGCCGCGGAGCCGCGTTGGCCCGCACGCTCGCCCACCGTCCCGATCTGCTGGATCGTACCGCGTTGAGCCGAGCGGATCTAACGCTGCTGGCCGAGGCGCAAAGTGCCGCCAAAATCACTGGAACGCCCGAGCAATAGCACCGCTCTCGCAACAATCCAAGCCGTTCTGTTGTAGAATTAAGGTTCAGGTTTTCTAAAGATTCTGATTTCTCAGATTCTATTTCCCAGATTTTATTCTCAAGTTCCAAAGGATTTCACCTATGTCGATTCACCCCATAATGCAGAAGCTGGCCGACAAGTTGGAGCGGACTGACCTGCCGGACTTCGCCGCCGGCGATCAGATTCGTGTGCAGGTAAAGATCAAGGAAGGCGAGAAGGAACGCCTCCAGGCGTTTGAGGGCATGGTCATTGCCTGCAAAAAAGGTCCCCAGGGCACCTTTACCGTCCGCAAAATGAGCTTCGGCCAGGGTGTCGAGCGCATCTTTCCCTACAACTCGAAGGTGGTGGACAAGGTGGAAAAGATCCGCTCCTACCAGGTTCGTCGTGCCAAGCTGTTCTACCTTCGCGGATTGCGCGGCAAGGCCGCCCGGCTGCGCGAGGTCGAGCGCGTCAAGTAATTTCACGGTAATCGCTTTCACCTCAGAGGACTCAGAGGAATGGGCGGCTCAGGCCGCCCATTCCTCGCTCTGCGGCAGGGTTTCTTCCCTGTTTTGCCCGCCCTCTTTGCCATACACTGGGGCGTAGAGATGGCGAAGCTCTTCAAGATTCCCTCCGTGGCCGGCCTTACCAAGGCAACCGCCAAGCAGCAGATGCTCAAGCAGCTGCAATGCACTGACGCCCCCGAGCAGGCTCTCCGCTACCGTGGTCACAGAATCATCGCCGGCGTGGACGAGGTTGGCCGCGGTGCACTCTTCGGCCCTGTCGTGGCCGCGGCGGTCATCCTGCCGCCCAAGAATGCAATTCTCATGCGCATGGGCCTCAAAGACTCCAAGCAACTGACCCGTGAGGAGCGCGAACGCCTCGATCGGCGCATTCGCAGCTCGGCCCTCGCGATCGGCGTGGCCGAGATCGACGCCGAAACCATCGACCGAATTAACATCTATCACGCCACACGCCTGGCCATGCTCCGTGCGGTGGAGGCGCTGTCCCCGGCCCCCGACCACGTCATCCTGGACGCAATGCTGATCGATCATCCCTGCCCGCAGACCAAGCTGTTCTACGGCGATGCGCTCTGCCTGTCGGTCGCCGCCGCTTCGGTCATCGCCAAGGTCTACCGCGATGGCCTGATGCGTGAGCTCGACCGCAGGCACCCGGAGTACGGACTCGCCCAGCACAAGGGCTACGCTACCCCCGAACATCGCCGGGCGCTGCAACAGCACGGCCCGACCCCGCTGCACCGCCACTCGTTCAACGCCGTCGC
>CAXTBJ010000079.1:0-11545 GCA_964242585.1 uncultured Bryocella sp. | reverse complement strand
GGACGGCTCTGCGGCAATGCGCCCCAGCAGCGGAGGTGCCGGGTGAGCCTGCGTCTGCTCTGCGTGGTCGCCCACCCTGACGATGAGTGCTTCGCCTTCGGCGGTGCTCTCGCGCTGGCTGCCGCATGCGGAGTCGAGACGAGCGTCTTGTGCCTCACCGACGGCCAAGCCGCCACCAACCGGGGCGGCGCGCAATCCGGGGAGGAGCTCGGCGCGATGCGTCGGCGCGAATTCACGGCTTCCTGCGAGGTTCTCGGTGCCCGGCACCATGAGCTGTGGGACTACCGTGACGCCCAGCTTGAATTCCACACGCTGCATGAGCTTGGCGGCCGCCTGGTGGAACGGCTGCGCCAGTTTCAGCCGCATGTTGTGCTGACCTTTGGCGGCGAAGGCGCGCTGAATAGTCACCCCGATCACACAACCGTCTCCGCGGCAACCACGGCCGCCTTCCATTGGTCGGGCAATCCGACGCGCTTTCCCCAAGCGGGTGAGCCCTGGCGTCCGGAGCGTCTCTTCTATCTCACGACAAATTTCTTTCTGCCGGATCGCCCTGCCCCGCTTGTTGCCCCGTGGACCTGCGTGCTGGATATCCGCTCCGTCAAGGACCTGAAACGCCGCGCCTTTGAACAGCACACCTCGCAGGCGCCCCTGATGGACCGCGCCCGTCTCGTCTTTGTTGAGCACGGCGACGAAGAGCGCTATACCCTCGCCTACACCACGGGGCCTCAGGCGGCCGTGCCAACGACCGACCTGCTCGCCGGCCTCTCCGGCTGACCCATTTTGCCGCTGCGTGGGCGGGCGCGGCACCGCTCCTCAAAGACCTGCCGGTGCCGGACGCGAACCGCTCTAAAATGGTCTGCATGCGACCGTTCGAGCTTTACCTTACCTGGGCGCTTCTTTTGCTGCTCGCCTTTACCACCGTGTCGTTGGCACAAATCGTATGGCGGCTGTATGCGGAGGTCCGCAGCCTCCGCCGGCAGATCTACGACGTAAAGTCCTGGGTGGAATAACCTTGCTTTTGCAGCTTTAGAGCCGTCAATAGCTATGCTACTGACGGGTAGCCATCGCTCCCCAGGTAAGCTGCATCCCGTATGGAAATCGCACGAGAGATCCCTAGCGAAGCTGAAACTCGGGTGATCCAAGCAGCAGTCCCACAATCAGATCGACAGCCTGACCGGAGTTTCCGTTTTGTGGACCGGCCGCCGCCTGGCTGGCCGCCTGAACAGCCACCTGGGTCTCGATCAGGCGGCTCGTCTTCGACGAAACCGGTCCGCCCGTCACCACCTGCGCCAGCAAGCGCGTGGCAAACTGCGTTCCGGTCGAGATCGGAGGGATCGCTGCCTTGGCGTCTGCGGCGGGCTCCACGGCCGCCGTCGTGTGCAGGGCGGCCCGCTCCGGCTTGGCGCTCGTTTCCGCCGCCGTCGGCGAGCGCTCGGCCCCTCTTGGCTCGGTTCCGGTCGGCAGGCTGTCCGCGGCGATCAGTCCCAGCGCCAGCACATGCGATCCGTCGAAGTGCTGATTCGGCACCTTTCCGCCGCTCAACTGGTAGGCAAAGTTCAGCCGATCCACCAGCGCCGTCGAATTCATCCACTGGTCGGCCGTCAGGTAATATCCGGTGGGCGGTAGCGCGCCGTAGAGCGGCATACCCATGGTGCGGGCCTGGTTCACGATGGCACCCGGGTTCTGCGGATCGGTCGCCGTGCTGCGATAGGCGGAGGCCAAAAACTCCATGGGCGTCTTCACCTTCGTCCGAAAGTACTGCCGCGAGTTGAATTCAGGCGAGCTGACCATGGTCCGCAGCATCGCCTTGATATCGCCGTCGCTCGAAAGATAGATCTGCGTCAGCCGGTCCACCAGCGCCGGCGGTGGTGAATCCGCGACGAAGTACTGGGCCAGCATACCCGCGACCGCATGGGCCGTCTGCGGACTGGCGGCCAGCAGCTTCAGCGCGGCGATGCCCTGCTGCATGCCGGCGGCGGTTGCGGGGCCGCTGGACGCCTCGCAGGCCGCGGCTGCCTTTGGGCTATCGGCCGGCAGCTTCGACGCGCGGCCGTCGTCCGTGAGGCAGTAGCCGAACCACGCCTTTGCTCCCGGCTCATGGCGTCTGGGCTCGAAGACAAACGGCCCACCATCCTGCGGCCGATCCACGCCCCAGCCGGTCAAAATCGCTGCCAGGGCTGTAACATCGGCCTGCGAATAGCCGCCGTTCGCGCCCACCGTGTGCAGCTCCATCACCTCGCGGCCGTAGTTTTCATTCAGTCCGCGGGTGCCGCGCTTGGGGTTGGGCCGATTCGGGTTGACCCCGTTGGCGACGGAGTTCGGCCCAATCGATTGCAGATTGTCCAGATACACCATCATCGCGGGCGAGCTCGCCGTCGCAAGCAGCAGATCACTGAACTTGCCCAGCGCATGTGGCCGAATTACATCGCGCTCATAGCTGGCCGTGTACCAGCGGTCCGGTCCCTTGTCCAGGAAGACGTTGAAGTGATTGAACCAGAGATCCGTCATCACCGTCTCCACCTGCCGTTCGGAGAGGATGTCGCGCAGGGCATGGGCCTGTGCGAGCTCATTGCCCAGGGCACCGGTCGTGTTCACACGCCCGGCCATGGCGAGAAAGGCCTCACGTTCGCGCGGGGTGCAATCCCTCAACAGTTGCTCGCGCTGCGGACCCGGCAAATTGCCGTTCTCGGTAAAAGCAATGCGGTCCGCCACAGGCATGGCGATCAGGGCGGCCATGCGCCGCTCCTTGGGCATCGCCAGCAACTCGCCGTTTATACGTATGGCCGTGGCCCGGACCGCTTCCCTATCCTCGGGTGAAGACTCGTCCGCCGGTTTGGCGGCGGTTTGCGGGCTGGCCGCCGTGCCTGCAGCCGTACCTGCCGGCTGCGGCTGCTTGCGGTTCGCCTCGCCGCGCCATTTGGCGACCTGCACCTCCATGACCGTGCGTTGTAGCGGGTCGGTCGGCATGGGCATCCGGCCCTCCGCGACGGCCACCACCTGCGGCCTGTCCGGAAACACGGCGAGGGCCTGCTCCGGCGTCATGGCGATCGTCGGCAAATCGGCCAGACGCCGGTTCAGCACCGCATCCGGGATTACCGAAGGGTTCAGCTGCTGCTCGAACCAGCTCTCCCCGCCCTCCGTCAGCACCCTGTCGATCTCCCCCGGCCGCGGCCCGTAGGTGAAGCGGTCCAGCACCTGCTCCACGCGCTCGCGTGCGGTTAGGGGAAGGGGTGCCGGGGTGTGCCGGCTCGGGCTCGCGTGGGTCTTGGCCCTGTGCTGAGCTGCCATGCCGGGCATTGGGTAGGTGAGCACAGCGCCTACCAGCCATCCAGCCGTTCTGCCCTTTACCGAGAGCCTTCGCATCGCTTTACCTCACGCACCTAAGTAAACCGCACCTGGAAGCGAGAGTTGCGGGCGAAGCGAACAGAATCCAGCCAAGCTCTATACAACCTAGGCTTCGGCCAAAGCCACGGCACGTGGCCGGCTAAGGCGCTTTTGTGCCGCAAACACCAGCCGTATGCCCAACAGCGCCGCCAGAACAGCCGTGTCTTTCCACGGCGAGCGAACCCCCACCTTCACAAGCCACCAGTAGTGCACTACCGTCGCGATGGCCGCAGCGTAGATCAGGCGGTGCAATCGCTGCCAGTTCTTGCCACCCATCCAGCGCAGCACGCGCTGTGGACTACTCAAGGCCAACAGCAGCAGAGCCACCCAGGCTGCAAGGCCGATCTGGATAAAGGGCCGCTTCGTCAGATCGTCCAACATGGAGGGCCAAACTACCCGCAACTGCTGCCAGGGCTCCGTCAGATGCCCCGCTCGCAGGCCCGCAACGGCTGTGGGCACGTCGTACCCCGAAAACAGGAAGACATACGTCAGCAGGTGAAGGGTCGCATAAAAGAAGGCGTATAGCCCGATCATGCGCCGAAATCTCACCAGAAATCCCAGCCACGGACGCAGCCGGCGAATCGGCGTGATGGCCAGATCTCCGAGCAAGATCCACAAAGCCCAATTACCGGTAAAGTGCGTGATGTAGTTCACGGGGTCCGACTGGTTCGCAAGCGCTCCGCTGCGGTAGGCCGCCAGTAGAAAGACGAACGGCACCAGCAGGAATGCGTGGACCGGAAACTTCAGGTAAGGAATCGCTCGTGACGGCATGGTATGCGTAAGACCGGGTTCCCTCCTGTGCCCAGAGGCAGTATGCGGCACTCTCTCCAGCAAAGCGATCCCACCCTTGGGCAACAGAACCTTGTATGTGTAGCGATCTGCTACATAAACACGAGGACAGTAACCCGACTGTCCGATAAACTCGCCCTCTAGAGCCCTGAAGCCCTAAAAGTTTTTGCGCAAATCCATCCCGGTATACAGGCTTGCGACCTGGTCCGCATAGCCGTTGAACGGCAGCGTCGCCACATTTTTGGGAAAGATGCTGTTCGAGTTCAGGAGTCGCTCGTGCGCCTGCGACCAGCGCGGATGGTCCACCGCCGGGTTCACGTTCGAGTAAAACCCATACTCGCTCGGCGCCAGCAGGTTCCAGGTGGTAGGCGGCTGGCGATCCGTAAAACGGATCTTCACGATGGATTTAGCCGACTTGAAGCCGTATTTCCAGGGCACGATCACCCGGACCGGCGCACCTTGCTGGTTGGCCAGCATTTCGCCGTAAGACCCGAAGGTCAGCAGCGCCAGCGGGTTCATGGCCTCGTCCATCCGCAGCCCTTCCGTGTAGGGCCAGTCGATCCCCCCAGGCAGCATCTCCGTGCGGGTGTCGGCGAGCGACAGGAACTGCACATACTTAGCGCTCGGCAGCGGCTGCATGGCGCTGAGGAACTCCGCGAGCGAGTAGCCGTCCCATGGAATCACCATGGACCATGCTTCCACGCAACGGAAGCGGTACACCCGCTGCTCGATCGGCCGATACGCCATCATCGAGTCGATATCGACCGTTTGCGGCTTCTTGCACAGCCCCTCCACCTTCACCGTCCAGGGCCGCGTTTTCAGGGTGTGGGCGTTTGCCGCCGGATCACCTTTGTCCTCGCCGAACTCGTAAAAATTGTTATAGCTCTGCGCTTTAGCCTCAGGCGTGATTGCCTCGCCCGCCACGTTGTACGAAGAATTAACCGTATTCAGCTTGCTCAACGCCTGCGCGACGCCGGGGAATGCCGCGCCCACGGCCGCCGCCGCGCCCACCGCGCCCATGCCCTTCAGCAGCTGTCGCCGGCCGGCCTGAAAGCGCCGATACGCCTCCCTGGAGGTGATCTCAGAAGAAGGTATCGGCTTCCCCGCGCGCAAAATCATGATCCGTGCCTCCCAAAAGCGATGCCCAACGTCTATTGGACGCCGGGAAGCCCTCGTCGATACAACGCCTCAACCTGAACTCCGGATGTTCTTTCCATGAAAGACAAACGGCCCCCCGGAAGGAGGCCGTCTGTCTGCGATGAGCAAACAGGTTAGCGGCGACGCGTCGGGGTGCGCGCGGGCGCTTCCTTCTTCGGCTCCACGACGGCGCCGTCGGACATGGTAATCATCAGCGGCGATTGCGTGTAGGAGGCGTAGGTGCCTTCCACGTTGATCTTGGCGCCGACCGTGGGCATCGTGGTCAGCGGCGTCTTCATGGCGAAGGTGAAGTCAGCTTTACCGGACTGAATGGCATCCGCGGAGACGGACATCTGCAGCTGGTCAGCCGTGGACACCACCACGGTTCCAGGGATCGTCACGGCCTTACCCTTGATCGTGTCGAAAACCTTATCCGCATCCGCGGGTTGACCGTACTGCAGCACAAATTCCTTGTCGCTCAGCGCGAGCTTGGCCAGATCGGGCGTGGTCGCGATCAGGTTCTTAACGATGTCCTCCGGCTTGGGAGCCGGTGTGACCGTCGTCGCCAGATCCGTCGGCGGGGTCAGGTTGGCCTTCGCCGTGGCTTGCAGCGTGGCGTAGCCATCCGGGCTGCCGTGGTATTTCGTGTAGCAGTAGTTACCCAGCTGGTGAATATTGGCCTGTTGTGCCGCCGGAGCAAAGGATTCCGTGCGCGCCGCATAGAACGCGCAGTTCAGATAATCCGGCGGGGTCGACTGGTAGTAGGCGTTCGCCAGCGAAAACTCATCCTGCAATACAGGGCCCACGGTCTGGGTCTGCGCCGGATCGACGGCGGCCAGCTCCGACTTCAACACCGTGACCTCGGATGCGTAGTCCTTCTTGGCCTGGTCGTCGTCGGCGATGGCCGAATCGAAGACCTGGGTCGTGCGTGCCTTCAGCTTCTGAAAGTCGTCATCGCTCATGCCCTTGGGCGCGGTCGCATTCAGGCCGCGCTGCGCATAGCCGGCAACCGTATCGAGTGCGGTCTGTTTCGCCGTCGCATCCGTCAAAGCGTCCGCATCGGTGCGCCGGTAGTAGACCTCAAAGGTCAAGGCGCGCAGATTGTTCGGATCTACGGCGAGCAGACGGTCGGCGGAGTCCAGCGTCTTTGCCTTATCGCCTGTCTGGCTGTAGGCAAACAGCATCTGGTTCAACGCCTCGGTCTTCACCGGGGAGTTCGGGTACTTCTGCAGGTAGGCCTCAAATGCCGCTGCTTTGGCGGCCGGGGTGGTAGCCGTCACGCCGGCTTGGTAGGCGCTGTACTCCTCCTGCGATAACTGCACCTGGCCCTGTGCGGGAGCGGGGGTTGCCGAGGCATCCTGTGCCTTCGCCAAGGGAGCCAGTGTCGCTGCGCCGGCAACAGCCAGCAGCAGACCGGAAACAAACATTTTCATACAAACTCCTGGGACCTGCCCTGAATGTGCGGTGGGCAAAAGATGTGCCGTCGCCCTCGCCGTCGACCCTTTTGGGTTTCATGGCGAATGATGCGGATTATAGGAAGCCGTGTTGCTCATGTGCAACTCAATACCCCGGATCGTTCCAGGTCAATGGTCACCACACCGTCGGTTACCTGCCCAATGAGCCCCTTTTTAGGGCTTTACGGCCGATCGCTGGAACGAGATCGGCGATCCCTCCTTCTGACCGGCTTCGATGAGATTTGTCGCCCGTGCTGACGCGAACAAGGAGCCTTGGGGCCATTGCGGCCCCAACCTGTAGATTCGGTGCCGCCTTATCCACAACATCTTGGCCCTATTTGGCCCCAAATCGGTCCCACACATTTGCCCGTTGCACGGCGGCTCCTTAGCATGGAGCTGTGCTGCAACTGAGAAAAGTACAGATCCTCGGCTTCAAATCCTTCTGCGACCGGACCGAGGTTCCGCTGGAAGGCCATGGCATCGCCGCCATCGTCGGCCCGAACGGCTGCGGCAAGTCGAACATCTCGGACGCGATCACCTGGGTGTTGGGCGAACAGTCCGCCAGGAGCCTGCGCGGCCTCAAGATGGAGGACGTCATCTTCGCCGGCACCCGCGAGCGCCGCCCCACCGGCATGGCCGAGGTCTCGCTGACGCTGGTTGACCCCGCCGTCTTCGAGCCGCAGCCCGCCGACGCCGCCGGACAAACCACGACCGAGGTCGCCGGCGATTGGGACGAGGCCGCCCTGCGCGCCCAGAGTGCCGGGGAGACCGAGGACGCCACCGCCGACGCCCAACCCGGCCAGACCTACGAGAGCGAGGTCGTCCCCGCCGCAGGCGAAGAGACCGAAGCCCAGGCCTCCCCCGAAGTCGCCGCCGACACGGCGCTCCCCGAGGACACCCGGGACGTCGTGCTCAAGGTGCGTCGCCGCAAGTTTGGCCGCACCCCGGCGCGCCCCGGCGAGATCACCGTGACCCGCCGTTTGTTCCGCTCCGGCGAGAGCGAATACCTGCTCAACGGCAAAATCTGCCGTCTGCGCGACATCCAGGACATCTTTCTGGGCACCGGCCTGGGCGGCGACAGCTACGCCATCATCGGCCAGGAGCGCATCGGGCAGCTGCTCAGCGCGCGCCCGCTCGACCGCCGCGCCATCATCGAGGAGGCCGCCGGCATCACGCGGTTCAAGGCGAAAAAACGCCTCGCCGAGCTGCGCCTCGAGTCTGCCCGCTCCAACCTGTCGCGGGTGGACGATATCTTTGAAGAGGTCACGCGGCAGATGGCTGTTCTGAAGCGCCAGGCCGCCAAGGCCGAGCGCTACGGCGAGCTGCGCACCGAGTTCGTCGCCAAGCTGCGTGTCGTGCTCGCCAGCCGCCTGACCCAGATGGACACGGAGACTGGGACGCTGCGGGCCGAGATCGAACGTCTCGGCTCGGCCATCGAGGCGCAGTCCGCCGAGCTCGCCGACCTCGATGCCGAGCACTCGGCCGGCACCGCCCGCGGCTACGAGCTCGATCGCGAGCTGCGGGAGACCACCGCCCGCGCCAACGCCGCCGGGGTCGATCTGGAGCGTGCGGGAACCCGCATCGCCGCCAATGGGGATCGCCACGCCGAGCTCACGCAACGGCTGCAAACCGCCCAGAACGACCTGATCGCCGCGCGCGAGGGCCTGGCCCAGCTGACCGCCGAGCGCGAACAGCACCGCGACTTCCTCCAGGCCGCCACGGCGGAGGCGAACGCCCATCGCGCCGAGGCCGGGGCTCAGGCGGCCCGCGCCGCCGAGGCCATGCGCGGCGTGCAGGCCGCCGAGGCCCAGGCCGAAACAAGCCGCCGGGACGGCCTCAGCGCCATGGGGCGCGCCAACGCGATCCGTCAGGAGGTCGCCCAGGCTGAGGCCGCGCTCGCCGGGCTTGACCGTGAAAACACCCGTCTTGCCGCCGAGGCCGAGGCTGCCCGGAGCGAGTTGGAGGCACTCGGCCGCCAGCGTGAACAGGCCAAGACCGCGTCCGAGGCCGTCAACGAGCGCCTGATGCGCCTCGAGTCCGAGATCACCGATCTGCGCAAGCGCATCGAGGCTCGCCGCGCCGAGGAGACCCAGTCCCGCCGCCAGGGGGACAGCCTTCGCGCCGAGCTGGCCACGCACACCGGCCGCCGGGCCTCCCTCGAAGCCCTCATCCGCGAACACAGCTACTCGACCGATACGGTACGCAACCTCTTTCGCGCCACCGCCCGACGCGCTCAGAACGGGAAACAGGACGGGCAAACAACCTCGGCGCTGGTTGGTACCCTGGCGGATTTCCTCGAAGTCGATGGCCGCTATGAAAACGTCGTCGACGAGTTCCTGCGGGACGAGTTGAACTTCGTCGTGGTCAAGAGCTGGGAGGCCGCCGACGAGGGCGTGCGCCTGCTCCACGGCGAGGTCGCCGGCCGCGCCACATTCCTTGTTCACCCGGGCGAGGCGGCAGTCACCGACACGCTCGCCGGCAGCTTTCCTCAACCTGTCGTTCCTAACCGTGAAGACGTCATTGCGCTCAAGGACTGCATCCGTGTCGGGGACGGCTTTGGCCGCTCCCTGGAGGCCCTGCTGCCGCGCCTGCGCAACGGCTTCGTCGTCCCCGACGCCGAGACCGCGCGCACCCTTGCCCTTGCCCACCCGCAGGCGTTCTTCCTGTCGCCGGGCGGCGAAACCTTCCACAACCGCACCGTCTCCGGCGGCAAGCCGAGCACACAGGGTCCGCTGGCGCTCAAACGCGAACTCGCCGCCGCGCAGGGCAGCATTGAGGCGCTGGGGGCCCGCCTGGCGGAGGGCGAGCATACCACCGCCGCACTCGGCCGCGAGGTCGCCGAGTTCACCGCGGCTCTGGACGCCCGCAACCACGAACGCCGCGACACCGAGCGCGAGGCCGCCAATGCCGCCGCCTCGCTGCGGCAGATGGAAAACGAGGCTGGCCGCCTGGAACGCCGCGTGGCCGAGGCGCAGACGGCCCTCAAACGCAACGGCGACCAGCGCGGCGGCCGCGAAGAGCACATCGCCCGTCGGCGCGCTGAGGCCGACCGCCTGGAACAGGAGCGCGCCGGCCTCGAAGAACAGATCGCCGGCCTCACAGGCCGCCTCACCGCCCTGCGCACGGGTCGCGAGGAGCTGCAGGCCGCCGCCGCCGCCGCCAACGCCGCCCTGGCGGGCCTGGAGGAGCGCCGCCGCAATGCGGGCGCCAACGCGGAACGCACCGAGCGCCTCTACACCGCCGGACAGGGACGGCTGGTCCAGATCGAGTCCACCATCGCCCATGCCGACGCGGAGCGCACCCGGCGCGAAGAGGAGACGACCGCCCTGAAAGCCGAGGTGGCGGTCTGCTCGGCCACGCGTACCGAGGCCCTGGCCGCCGCCGAGGCCCTGGCCGCCGAGGCCCACACCCTGCGTGCCCGGCTCGGAGCGCTCGATGCGCGGCTGCGCACCCTGCGGCAGGATACCGAATCCCTGCGCGAAGGACGTGCCGCCCACACCGCGCGTCAGGCCCGCCTCGGCTCCGATCTGGAGCACCTGGAGGCCACCTGCCTGAACGACCTCTCGCTGGAACCGCAGGCCCTGCGCGATGACGCTTCCGTCGCGCGCATCCAGGCCGACGCCCTCACCCGGGAGGACGAGGCTGCCCGTGCCCTGCGCAAGAAGATGGACGCGATGGGCCCGGTGAACATGATGGCTCTCGACGAGCTGCGCGAGATCACCGAGCGCCATACCTTCCTGAGCACCCAGCGCGCCGATCTGCTCAGCTCCATCGAAAACACCGCCGCCTCCATCCGCGAGATCGACGATGTCTCCCGCGTCAAATTCGACGAGGCCTTCCGCATCATCAATGACAACTTCTCGGACACCTTTACCAGGCTCTTCGGCGGCGGCCAGGCCTTCATGCGCCTCACCGAAACTGAAGGTCAGGACGGCAATGGGCGCGACAAGGACCTGGCCGGAATCGACATTATCGCTTCCCCACCCGGGAAGAAGTTGCAAAACATCCTTCTGCTCTCCGGCGGCGAAAAGGCCCTCACCGCGCTCGCGCTGCTGGTCGGTACCTTTCAGTTCCAGCCGGCTCCCTTCTGTGTGCTCGATGAGGTCGATGCCCCGCTCGATGAGACCAACATGGGCCGCTTCGCCCGCCTCCTCTCCGAGATGAGCGACACCACCCAATTTGTCGTCATCACCCACTCCAAACGCACCATGGAGCAGGCCGACATCATGTACGGCGTCACCATGCAGGAGCCCGGCGTCAGCAAGGTGGTCAGCGTCTCGCTGGGCGGCCGTGCGCGCGGCAAGGAGGCGCGGCATGCGGCGTAGCTAACGAGGTACTCCTACGGCCCGAACTCCGCATCCCCAAGCCTTGCCCGGGCACAGATATGATCTCAACCTAAGTGACCCCTTGGAATGATTTCAGACGGCCCGTCACATTGACGTACTATCCCCTGCATCTCGAGTAACGGTGCAGAAATTTCTAACGCGCTTTTTTGGTTGTCATCCCCGAAGGGGATCTGCTGTCCTCTGCGGAGCAGATCGAAGGCAATTCAGGCATCAACTCCGAGCAAGTCGGATTGGCACTTTCGATCAATGCAACGCGTTGCGCTCGGGTCCAGTGTTTGAATTCCTTTTCGCGAAGAACAGCTTTATCGATGTAGCGGAAGTATTCGAAATACACGAGACGGTAGATGTTGTAGGCCGGGTGTGTGTGCCGGGGATGCCCTCTCGGTGCTGGCTTGTACGGGCGACCGAGTTGTTTGTTATGACGGTGTAGAGGTT
>CAXTBJ010000078.1:11548-17801 GCA_964242585.1 uncultured Bryocella sp. | reverse complement strand
TTGATTTGGATGGCCTACCCCTCGATCTATGGCTGACGATCTATGGCTGACGATCATGGCTGACTAAGCAGGTCGTGAAAGAAGAGTACTTGTTTACTGTTCGATGATGTGCAAGCCGGTTCTTCCCGCAGTCAACTCACCGCGTTTCCGGCGGCCACTAAGGCCTTCTGTGAAAGCTCGCTCCGGTGCAGTGAGCCTGTATGCCGAGGTGCTTGCGACTGGGTATGGAGCTGCGCTGCGCTCGGGGGAGATCGAGCGGTGTTAGATAAACTCGGCCACGCCTTAACTATCCACTAACTATCCACGGCAACCCAGGTTATGGACAGCAGTGCCGGAGCGGTCGCCAAGGGTACGCCTCCTTACGCTGCAGAGAGCCGCGTTGAACCTAATCCAGCGCATACATTGCCAGGCCGCTCAGCAGCTTGGGATAGAAATCCGTTGACTTCTGGGGCATGACTTCGAGATGGAGCGAGATGTCCTTCATCTGCTCGAGCGTGACGGGCTTGATGAGGAAGGCGATTTCGGCGTTGCCGCAGCCTACCTGTTGCAAGGCCTCCTGGGCCTCGCGGACGTAGCGGACATGGTTGCCGGCGCGGACGGCCTCCTCATCGAGGCCGAGCAGCTCGTGCAGCGCGAGTCTGTGCAGCTGCACCACATCCAGCTGCGCCTGGCGCGGGCTGGCGTCGGCGAGGGCGGGCGCGGCGGCCTCCGGTTTGGGGGTAAGCAGGAAGTCGCCGTCGCGGGTGGCGGCGATGAAGGCAATGCCGGGCGCGGAGTGCAGGCGACCGAGCAGGCCGGGCGCACCGAGAAAATGACCGTCCGGGGTGTTCGGGATCTCCTCGACGGTGAAGAGGCGCTCGGCCCTCTGCGCAAAGGCGCGGCCGTTGAAGTTGGGCAGGCCGAAGACCACGCGGTGGGTGGGCAGGATGGTGATACCGGGGGCGTCCATGTTGACGAAGGTCATCATCATGGCGGCTTCGGGAAAAGCCGGGGTGGGGAGGGTGGGGGTTGCGCCTGAAGAGGCAGATCCCTCCGCTGCGCTACGGGATGACAATTCGGAAGAGGCGCTGCGGGAGGACAAGTCGGTAGAGGTGAGACCGGGTGTCAGGCCAACAGATTGATCGACGATGCCCAGCTCCGCGGCGCGCTCGTGCATGTAGGCCACGGAGGTCTCATAGCGGTGGTGCCCGTCGGCGATGACGAGCTGTTTGTCGGCCATGGCCGCGAGTACCTCGCGGATGCGCTCGGGATCGGCAAGCCGCCAGAGGCGGTGCGTGACGCCGTATTCGTCGGTGATCTCCAGGTCGGCGGGTCGGGGTGTGTCGTCGGCGCCTTCGAAGATCAGGTGTTCTGCCGTGAAGGTCGGGTCGGAGTAGAGCATGTAGATCTGCTCGGGATACGCACGCAGGGCCTTGAAGAGGGCCAGGCGGTCGGATTTGTGCTTGGGAAAGGTCTGCTCGTGGCGGAACACGACCTGCTCGGCGTAGTCGTAAAGCTGGCCGAGCGCGATGAAGCCGCGCCGCTCCCGCACGACCGGATCTGCCCCCGCGGCGACGCCCGTACCCGGCACGGTGTAGGTCTGCGAGTAGCCGTACAGGGCCGGTTCGGCCTCCTGGCGCAGGATGCCCTCGGCGCGCCAGCGGCGCAGATCGCCGGCGGCGCGGGTATAGACGTTGCTCGTGTCCGTATCGCCAGGCTCGCGCTTGCCGAGTACGATCCGAATCAAGTTGTAGGGGCTCTTGGCGTAGTAACGATCCTGCATGGCAGGCGAGATCTTGTCATAGGGCTGCGTGACCACGTCGGCCATGTTGACACGTGCCGGGTCGTAGCGAAGAGCGCGAAAGGGATAGAGGCGGGCCATCGTCTTCCATTGTACGGACGGGTGACGGGGCGGGACGTGCTTTCTCCAGGGCTTGGATAGCACGAAAGTCCAGGCCGCCGGGGGTCAGCAGTGCCGCGGGAGGATCGGCGGTGAAGCGGTCTTGTTGCGGCCCGCGTCATGGCTCGCATCATGGTCCGCATCATGGTCCGCGTTATCGCCCGCGTGCAGCCCGCAGGCGACAGAACCGGGGAATAGACGGCGAAGACGCCGTAGGATAGTCTAGCCGCACGCAGATGCGGAGAGGCCGACGCCATCTGTGGGGGCCATGATGAGTGACGGGCTGTATCGAAGACCGTTGGACGGAACGCACAGTCGCCTGCGGCAATTTTTTGCCTGGGTGATGTTTTGCCTTGCGCTGTCCCTGTCACTTTGCCGCGGGCTCGCGGCCCAGGAAAGCCCGCTCGATACCGTACACTCCGCCCCGCCGCCCCCGGCGCCCGCTCCCAAGGACACTCGCCCGGTTCTGTCGGGCGCCGATGTGCCGATCAAGGCCACGTCGAACGGTCACTCTTCCATTTTGGTCAACGCGGACCTGGTGCTGGTGCCGTTGACGGTCACCGATCCGCAAAACCGCTTGGTAACCGGCCTGGAACGGTCCAATTTTCAGATATTCGACAGCAATGCCCAGCAGACCATCAAGAGCTTTGCCACGGAAGATGCGCCGCTCTCCATCGGGATCGTCTTCGATCTGAGCGGCAGCATGCAGTCCAAGTTCTTGCGCGCGCGGAAGGCCTTGAGCGAGTTCCTGCGCACCTCCAATCCGCAGGATGAGTTCTTTGTCATCGGCTTCAACGATCGCCCGGCGGTGCTGGTGGACTACACCTCCGACGTGGAGGATGTGGAGGCGCGCATGGTGATGCTGCGGCCGGAGAACCGCACGGCGCTGATTGACGCTATTTACCTTGGGGTGAACAAGCTGCGCGATGCGAAGTACACCCGCAAGGCGCTTCTGGTGGTCTCCGACGGTGGCGACAACCGCAGCCGTTACACGGAAGGGGAGTTGAACCGCGTGGTCCGGGAGAGCGAGGTGCAGATCTACTCCATCGGCATCTTCGACAGCTATGCCCCCACCGTAGAGGAGCAGAACGGGCCGCAGCTGCTGCATGAACTTTCAGAGGCCACCGGCGGCCGGCTCTTTCAGGTGCGCGATGTGCAGGACCTGAGCGATATCGCCGAGCGGATCAGTGAGGAGCTGCGCAACGAGTACGTGATCGGGTATACGCCCACGGACCGACGGCACAACGGCGTTTATCGTAAATTGAATGTGCGCTTGTTGCCGCCGCCGGGTCTGCCCGATCTTACGGTGCACAATCGCGAGGGCTATTATGCGCCGTCGCAGTAACGCAGGATGGATTTGGGCCCTCCAGGCCGCTCTTCTTGCACTGTTCTCGCCTTTTATACAGGGACAGGGTCTTCCGTCACAGAGTGCACCCAAGCCGTCCGTGAGCGCCCCGGTGAACTCGCAGGTGCCGCCGGCGGTGGACAGCGATCCGGTACCCGCGCCGGAGCCCGTGCTGCCCAGTTCGTCCCAGAGCGGCGCGGCGGCGGCAAAGGCCGACCAGACCACGCCTGCCGGTGTGGTCCGCGAGCAGAATGGCCGCTACACGCTGCAGGCGGAGGCCTATGAGGTGCGTTTGAACGCCTCGGTGATCGACAGTTCGGGCCGCGAGATCGCCGATCTGCCGCAGACGGCCTTCCATGTATACGAGGACGGGGTGACGCAGAATATCCTGGGCTTCCGGCACGAGGACGTCCCTGTGTCGCTGGGCATTCTGATCGACAGCTCCGGCTCCATGTACGACAAACGTGCCGCCGTGGACTCGGCTTCGCTGGATCTGGTGCGGCTCTCCAATCCGGACGACGAGGCCTTTCTGGTGGATTTCAGCTCCGAAGCCTACATCGATCAGGATTTCACCAACAGCATCAACAAGCTGCAGCAGGGGCTCAGCTACATTAAATCGAGCGGCGGCACGGCGCTCTACGACGCGGTGATCGCCTCGGCCGATTACCTGGCCAAGAACAGCAAGCGCTCCAAACAGGTCCTGCTGATCGTGACGGATGGCGATGACAACGCCTCCAGCGCGACCCTGGAGCAGGCAATCCGCCGTGTGCAGGAGCTTGACGGGCCGGCGATCTACTGCATCGGCCTGCTCTTCGGTGAGGATGTCAGCCGCAGCGAGGCGCGTCACTCGCGCGAGGTGCTGGGCGAGCTTTCCGAGCAGACGGGCGGCCAGGCCTACTTTCCGCATGCGCTCAAGGATGTGGACGGGGTCACCCGGGAGGTTGCGCAGGACATCCGGGAGCAGTACACCATCGACTACCGCAGTACGAAGTCGCCGTCGGTGGGCGGGTACCGGCAGATTCACGTCGAGGCCCGGGAGAAGGGGTTGAGCAAGCTGCAGGTCAGAACGCGCGCCGGCTACTATCCGCGCGTGGCAAAGACGGGGCAGCCGTCCAGCCCGGGCCAGTAGCGCGGCGGCCGCACTCTGCCCTTGGGCTTGCCTGTTTTTACGAAGGGAACCGGCAGAGCTCCGCGGCATCGGCATCCAATGGAGTGAAGAAGTAAACGTAACTGGCAGGTAAGGAGCGGGCAGTCATGCTGGATCTTTCAACCCTCAATGACGTGTTTGAGATCGTGGCCGCGCGCGGCGAGGAAACGGTTGCGCAGTGGCAGAGTGAGGGTCAATGGAAGCCCATCACCGCCAAGCAGATGTACGGCCGGGTGCGGGCGGTGGCGGAAAAGCTGCAGAGCTGGGGCATCGGACACGGCGACCGTGTGGCGCTGGTGGGAGAAAACCGCTGGGAGTGGCCGGTGGTGGATTTCGCGGTGCTGGCCATCGGCGCCGTCGATGTGCCGCTTTACCAGACGCTGACGCCCGGGCAGATGGGCTTTATTCTGAACGACTCCGGCGCGAAAGCGATCTTTCTGTCCACCAAAGAGCAGTATGCCAAGCTGGTGGCCGCCGGCGATCTCACCTCGATCGAGCACGTCGTCGTTTGGGACGATGGGTCGTTTGAGAATGCCGAAAATCTGTCCGAGGTGCTGAAGCGCGCACCGGAGCTGGAAGACCGCGATGCCAAATTCGATGCGATGCTGAAGGTGACCAAGCCGGAGGATCTGGCGTCGATCATCTACACGTCGGGAACAACAGGCGACCCGAAGGGGGTCGTGCTGACCCATGACAACATGGCGTCGAACCTCCATCACTCGACCGATGGTCTGTATCTGGTGAAGGGGGACAGCTCGCTCTCGTTCCTGCCCCTGAGCCATGCGCTGGCAAGACACTTGGACTACGCCATGTACGCCCACGAGGCGACGATTTCCTACCTGCCGAAGTTCGACGATCTGCCGGCGGCGATGAAGGCCGTGAAACCCACCATTTTTCTCGCCGTGCCTCGGGTATTTGAGAAGGTGCGGCAGGCCGTCGAGGGGCGGGCCAAAGGATTTCAGCAGAAGATCCTCCAATGGGCGCTGGCGCAAGGGGCCAAGCACAAGGAGGAGGTCGCCCGTGGCGTCACGCCCTCCTCGCCGCTCTGGAAGATCGCGAACGCACTGGTCTTTTCCAAGGTGCGCGAGGCCTTCGGCGGGGGTGTGAAGCTGTATGTTTCAGGCGGAGCGCCGCTCGGCAAGGAATCGACGGACTGGTTTCTCGGGGTCGGCATTCGGGTGATCGAGGGGTACGGCATGACGGAGACCTCGCCGGTGATCTCGCGCAATACCTTCGACGCCTACCGTGCCAACACGGTCGGCAAGGTGATTCCGAATCTGGAAGCGCGGCTCGCCGGCGACGGCGAGCTTGAGGTGCGCGGCAGCTCGGTCTTCAAGGGCTATTGGCAGAACGAAGAGGCGACAAAGAAGGAGTACACCCCGGACGGCTGGTTCAAGACCGGCGATATCGGCAAGCTCGAGGATGGATTTCTCGCCATCACGGATCGCAAGAAAGAGCTGATGAAGACCTCGGGCGGCAAGTACATCGCGCCGCAGCCGGTGGAAAGCAAGCTGAAGTCGGACGGGCTGGTGGAACATGCGGCGTTGATCGGCGACAACCGCAAGTTCGTGAGTGTGCTGATCTCGCCCAACTTCAAGGCGCTGGAGGGATGGGCGAAGCAGAACGGCGTCAGTGCCGGCAGCGACCATGCCAAGCTCGCGGGCGATCCG
Organism: uncultured Bryocella sp.; assembly: GCA_964242585.1. GTDB lineage: Bacteria > Acidobacteriota > Terriglobia > Terriglobales > Acidobacteriaceae > Granulicella. Next base: position 11,760 of record CAXTBJ010000078.1, on the reverse strand, counting down.
AAGGTGCAGAAGCTGTATGAAGGCATCGTGGAGAAGGTGAACGGGAGCCTGGCGCACTACGAGACCATCAAGAAGGTCACGGTGGTGCCGGATGCATGGAGTGTGGAGGAGGGCGAGTTGACGCCCAGCCTGAAGCTGAAACGACGCATCCTGGTGGATAAGTACAAGGACCAGATCGACAGGATGTATGCGGAAGGCAAGGGTGACTAGGA
>CAXTBJ010000078.1:0-11448 GCA_964242585.1 uncultured Bryocella sp. | reverse complement strand
AGGAGGCTTCGAGGAGACCAGGAGGCTGTAAGGTGACTACGAGGCGTTGGTTCGCGGGGGCTCTGCTGCTTGCCGTCGTCGCCGCGCTGCCCCGGGCTTCGCTGTCGCAAACCGCCGCGAGTTCCGCCGTTCCGAGCGTTCCGGGGAACCATTATGGACCGCCTGTGTGCCCGGGTGTCCCCGTACCCGCGCACAGGCCGACCTATGAGGCGGACAGGGCGGAGCAGGCACAGGGAGCCGTGCTCGATCGCGCCCTGCCCTCGGCGGAGCCGCTTGAAAACTTCGGTCTGCAGCGCATACGCCTGGCCGACTATGGGGATTGCGCCGGTGCCGCCGGCTGTTACTGGGCCGACCTGGATGCACAGTACCGACGCGCGGAACGGATGCTCGACGCCGAGCTGGCCCGCCGTACGCCGGGCGAGAAGCTCGCGGTGGTCTTCGATGTGGATGAGACCGCGCTTTCCAGCTACTGCGAGATGAAGCGTGAGGACTTCGGCTATCTGCCTGCCCTGAGCAATGCCTGGGTCGTCAGCCCGGAGGCCGCCGTCGCCATTCCGGGCGGGGTGCGGCTGTTCGAGGAGGCCAAGGCTGCCGGGGTCGCGGTATTTTTCCTTACGGGCCGGCCGGGGATGCCGAATCCGGCCGCGGAGACGCATACGCCGGACCAGACCGCCGCGACGGCGCGCAATCTGGAGGCTGCCGGGTACCGTGGCTGGACGGGTCTTCTCCTTCGCAACGGGCCGGAAAACGCGCTATCCACGATCGAGTACAAGTCTCGGGAGCGCGGGCTTCTCGTGGAGAAGGGCTATCGCATCGTGCTGAGCGTGGGCGACCAGTGGAGCGACCTTCTGGGCAAGCCGCAGGCCGACTTCAGCATCAAGCTGCCGAATCCGTTCTATTTCATCCCGTGATGCCGGCGCGCTTCGAGCGCCCGGATCGTCAGCGTCTTTCTCCCAAGCAAGTTTGTTCCCCTGTTTGTTGCGGAGAATGAAAGCGCGGAAGCCGCGGTTCCCCGGGAGAAGTTAGACTAGAAAAGCGCACCGACTGCTTTTGGTTGACGTTCGGCCTCAACCTGCTTCTCGCACGTGCGGGTTTCAGACAGGGTTGTGAGGACAAAACAGCGGTGCCGAAGCAGGAAACGGAAACTCGAAAAACCTTTGACCTGATGCGCCTTCTGAAGGAAGCGCTCGCCGGGTCGCAGGTCGACTACGCCGCCTACAGCCTCAATCAGGCCATCGCGCTTCTAGCCATTCCCATGATGCTGGAGATGGCGCTGGAGTCCGTCTTCGGCGTCACGGACCTGTTCTGGGTCAGCCGGCTGGGGCCCAACGCGGTGGCGGCGGTGGGACTGACGGAGTCGCTGCTCACGCTGGTCTTCGCCATCAGCTCCGGGCTCAGTATCGCCGCGACGGCCATGGTGGCGCGCCGCATCGGTGAAGGCGATCGCGACCGGGCTGCGATCGATGCCGTGCAGGCGATTGCCGTCACGGTCGGCATCGGTGCCATTACCGGGGTGCCGCTGTTTTTTGTGGCGCGCAGGCTCCTGCTGCTCATGGGGGCCACCGCGCCGGTTTTGCAGCTCGGGTCCACCTATGCGCATATCTCGCTGGGAACGTCGGGCATCATCATGCTGCTGTCGCTCAACAACGCGATCTTTCGCGGCGCGGGCGACGCGGCCTTCGCCATGCGGCTGTTGTGGGTGGCGAACCTCATCAATCTGATTCTGGACCCGCTGCTGGTCTTTGGTCTCGGACCCTTCCCCAAGCTGGGCGTCACGGGGCCGGCAGTGGCTACGCTGATCGGCCGAAGCTGCGCGGTGGGGTACCAGGTGTACCGCTTCGGCCGGGGGAGTGAGCGGCTGCGGATTCAGGCAAAGCACCTGCGTCTGCACCTCGGTGAGATGTGGTCGTTTCTGCGGATAGCCGGCGCGGGGGCCGTGCAGTTTCTGCTGGAGCAGGGCCGCTGGCTGGCCCTGGTGCGGATTGTCAGCCTGTTTGGCGCCGCGGCGATTGCCGGCTACACCATTGCCTTCCGGGTCTCGGGTTTTATCCTGCTGCCCACCTTCGGGCTCAGCAACGCGGCGGCTACGCTGGTGGGGCAGAGCCTGGGGGCGGGCGCGACGGACCGGGCCCGGCAGGCCATCTGGCGCACGGGCCTGCTGAACTTCGCCTTCCTGGGGGGTCTCAGCGTCGTGTTTCTGCTGTTCGCGCACCGGCTGGTCGGGTTGTTTACCCACGATCCGACGGCCACGCCCGTGGCTATCCAGGCGTTACACATCTTCTGTTACGGCAATTTCCTGTTCGCCTTCGCGGTGATCTTTTTGCAGGCGTTCAACGGCGCGGGGGACACGGCCACGCCGACCTACCTGAACCTGATCGGCTTCTGGGTGATTGAGATCCCGCTGGCATGGTTCCTGGCGACGCACACGGCCTTGAAGATCTACGGTGTGTTTGTCTCGATCCTGATCGCGCAGGCGCTGGCCCTGGTGCTCAGCGGCAGCTTCTTTTTGCGGGGACGCTGGCAGGAGGCACACGTTTGAGCGATCGCCGAAGGACCCAAAGCCGCTGTAATGACCGGAACGGCTGTAGCGCCTGTAGCCGCTATCCGCACCCCACGCTTGGAGGGCACACGTGCCGACCATCATCCCTTTAACCGCGGAGGCGGTCTGGCTGCCGCACCTGCGCTCACTGCCCGCGTGGGAGCCGCCTATGCGGCCGACCCTGGTACTTGCGCCGCATCCGGATGACGAGACGCTCGGAGCCGGCGGCCTGATCGCGAAGCTGCGTGCACAGGATGTGCCCGTGACCGTGGTGGCCATCACGGACGGGGAAAAAGCCTACGCCGATACCCCGCACGGGGACCGGGTACGCGTGCCGGAGCAGGAAACCGCGTTGGCCCGTCTGGGCGTGTTGCCGGCCAGGATTCATCGGCTGCGGCTGCCGGATGCGAATGTCACGGCCCATGAGGAGGAGCTGGTCGATGCGCTCAGCGACCTCCTTGCCCCAGGGATGCACCTGATCGCGCCGTGGCCGCAGGACTTCCACCCCGATCATGAGGCCGCAGGCCGCGCCGCGGAGCGCGTCGCGCACCGATTCGGTCTGGATTTGAGCTTTTATCTTTTCTGGACCTGGCACCGCGGCCGGCCTGAGCTGCTGCAGAACCTCCCCATGGTGAAGCTGCCCCTGAGCGAGGGCGAGCGTGCCCGCAAGCTGCACGCCCTCGACGCCCACGCCTCGCAGCTGGAGCATCCGGACGGTCAGCCGATCCTGTCCCCGGAGCTTCTGCTGCCCTCCCAACGACCCTTTGAGATCTATCTTCCGTCATGAAAATCAGCAGCCCGTTCACCTCGTCCCCGGCCTTCTTTGAAGCCAAGTACCGCGCCAAGGCGGACCCCTGGAACTTTGTCGGCGATGCGTATGAGCAGCGCCGCTACCGGGCGATCGTAGGGGCGCTGGCGCATCGCCGCTACGGCCGCGCGTTTGAGCCCGGCTGCTCGATCGGCGTGCTGACCGAGCATCTGGCGACGCTTTGCGATCGTGTGGAGGCCATTGATTTTTCATCCACGGCGGCAGCGCAGGCAGCGGAGCGCTGCGCGCATCTGGCGCATGTGCGGGTGCGCTGCATGGCCTTGGGAGAGGACAGTCCGGTGCTCGGCCAACAGATCGGCGATGAGACCGATCCCTTCGACCTGCTGGTTTTAAGTGAGATCGGCTACTACTTCGAGCCCGAGGTGTGGGAACGCCTTTCGGCCGCGCTGGTGGAGGGCATGACGCCGGGCGGTACCGTTTTGGCCGCTCATTGGCTGGGCCAGTCGGCGGATCACTGCATGGGCGGTGACCGGGTGCATGAGATCCTGCTCACCCATCCGATGCTGACTTTGGAGCATACCGAGCGCACGCCGGAGCTGCGGCTAGATCGGCTGGTGCGCCGATGAACGCCTCCCCCTGGCACATCGCCGTGCTGATTCCGGCTCGGGATGAGGAGCTTCTGCTGCCGCGCTGCCTGCGTTCGATCGAGGGAGCCCGCCGTTTGCTGCCCCTCACGGTGACCAGCGATGTGGTTGTGGTCGCCGACTGCCCCACGGACAATACCTTCCGGCTCGCGGAGGAGATGCTGCGCGGCGAAGGCAGGGCCCTGGAGGCAAACGCGGGCTGCGTGGGCGCGGCGCGCGCGCTGGCCGCCCAGGCTGCGCTGGGGCGCTATGCCGGCCCACCGGAGCGCTGCTGGCTGGCGAACACGGACGCCGATTGCGAGGTTCCCTCGACGTGGCTGCGGGATCAGCTTGCCTGCGCGGAGCGGGGTTATGCCGCCGTGGCCGGCATCGTGGATGTGGATTCGTTTGAAGAGCATGACGCGGAGGTTCCGGAACGCTTTCGGCTCTCGTACCATGTACATCCGGATGGAACGCATCCTCACGTGCATGCCGCCAACCTCGGCGTCCGCGCGGATGCCTACCTGCGGGCAGGCGGCTGGAAGGATCTTTCCACGGCCGAGGATCACGATCTCTGGCACAGGCTGCATCGCGAAAGATTTCGCTGCCTGGCCGATGCGAGCCTGCGCGTGCTGACCAGCGGACGGCGTACCGGACGCGCACCCGCGGGCTTCGCCGAGGCCCTGGCCGCCCATAATGGAAGCACACCATGAACGACCATGCCCTGAAACAACGATTTATTGAGATCGCCGCCCAATCGCTGCCCCTGCCGGGTGCGGGGAACACGGCGGAACGGCACCGCAGGCTGGCGGAGACGGCGCGCGAAGACATCAGCCTGGCCAAGCTCGCCGAAGCGCATTGGGACGCCGTGGCGATCCTCACCGAAGCCGGCCGTACCCCTGCGCCGGGTGCGCTTTACGCCGTTTGGGCCTCCGAGGCGCCGGGCAAGGCCATCGACCTGGTGAAGGACGGCGACGGCTACACGATCTCCGGGAGCAAGCCCTTTTGCAGTGGCATCGGTCTTGTCGATCGTGCGCTGGTGACCGTGGGGCCGTCGCCCACGCGGCTGGTGGAGCTTGACCTGCACCGCAACCGGCCTCACATCGAAACCGACCTGGCTGCCTGGAAGGTCGACGCCTTTCGTAACACGCACACCGGCGCTCTCCAGTTTCGGCGCGCGGAGATTTCCGCGGATGCGCTGGTGGGCGGCCCGGGCTGGTACATCGAGCGGCCCGGCTTCTGGCACGGGGCCTGCGGGCCGGCCGCGTGTTGGGCCGGCGGTGCCGCCGGGCTGGTCGATTTCGCGCTGACCAGCCGGCGCAGGGACCCACACACCCTAGCGCATCTCGGGGCCATGCACGCCGAGGTCTGGGCGCTGCTGGCGCTGCTGACACAGGCCGGGCACGAGATCGATGCCGCGCCGAATGACGGGCGCAGTGCCCGCATCCGGGCACTGCAGCTTCGTCACATGGTGGAGACGATGGGCACGGACATCCTGCGGCGGTTCGCCCGGGCCTACGGTCCGCAGCCGCTCTCCATGAACGAGGAGGTTGCCCGACGGTACGCCGAGGCCGACCTCTTTCTGCGCCAATCGCATGGCGAACGGGATCTTGAGTCGCTCGCGCACCTGGTTCTGGAGCGGAGCTCTGAACGCCCCAAAGAACGGCTTAACGAACATTCAAAAGAGCGCCTCACAGCCTGAACATCACGCACGTTCCCCCGATCCGAAAGGTGCACGATGCCCGATGCGATACCCAGCTCGACCTTCAGATCACTGGCAAAGCCGCCGGCAAACTCGCAAACCGACCCGATCTCCGCCGAGCCGCCGAAGGTCGTCCACACGGACATTCCCCTGCGGCTGGACCGCCTGCCCTGGAGCCGATGGCACCTGCGCATGGCCTTCGCGCTCGGGATCACCTTTCTGCTGGACGGTCTGGAGGGCGGTATCGGCGGCTCGCTGTCCGGAGCGTTGAAGTCGGTTACCACGCTGCATCTGACCGACGCGCAGCTCGGCATCAGCTCCACCGGGTACCTGGCCGGCACGGTGCTGGGTGCGCTCGTCTTCGGCTACCTGGCCGATGTCTACGGCCGCAAGAGCCTCTTTCTGTGGACGCTTTCCGTGTACGTCTGTTCCACGGCGGCAACGGCGTTTTCCTGGAATCTGTTCACCTTTACACTCTGCCGCACGCTCACCGGCGCGGGCATCGGCGGGGAGTATACGGCGATTACCTCCGCCATCGACGAGCTGATCCCGGCCCGCGTGCGCGGCACGGCCAACCTCGTCATCGGGTCCACCTTTTGGATCGGCGTCATTCTGGGTTCGCTGGTGGCGGTGAGCTTTCTTTCCGACAGCGTCTTCGGTCTGCGGCTCGGGTGGCGTTTTGCGATGCTTTCCGGCATTCCGCTTGCGATCGTTGTGCTGTTTCTGCGCAAGCACATTCCCGAAAGTCCGCGCTGGCTGCTGACGCACGGCCGCGTGGAGGAGGCGACCGCTGTGATCGACGAGATTGAGCGGGAGGTCGCCGAAGAGAAGGGAACGCTGCCCGCCGTTACGAAAACGGTGAGCCTGACGCTCGGCTCCCGCGACGTCCTCAGCAAAATCGGTGTGTTGTTCGGCCCCAGGCACAGGGGCCGCGCGCTGCTGTGCCTGGGCCTGACGATGGCGCAGTCGTTTTTCTACAACTCGGTCTTTTTTTCAAGCACGCTGGTGCTGCTGCGGTTTTACGGCGTCTCCGCGGCGCACGCCGGCATCCTGTTCCTGCCGATCGCCTTCACGAATTTTGTCGGCCCAGTGCTGCTGAGCAAGCTGTTCGACAGTGTGGGCCGGCGCATTATGATCTCGCTGAACTTCTGCCTTACGGGTGTGGTGTTCGCGGCCTCCAGTCTGCTGTTTGCGGGTGGGCGGCTGGGTACGGTGGCACAGGTGGCGTGGTGGGCGGCCTCGTTCTTCTTCGCGGCTTCGGCAGCCGGGTCGGCGTATCTCACCACCAGCGAGCTGTTTCCGCAGCAGGTACGCGCCTCGGCGATTGCGATCTTTTACGCGGCGGGCACGCTGCTCGGCGGGGTGCTGGGGCCGGCTGTCTTCGGCATCCTGCTCAATCGCGGCGAGCGAGCTCCTATCGTCTACGGCTTTCTCGCGAGCGCCTGCGTCATGATCCTGGCTGGCATTGCGCAGGCGATCTGGGGCGTGGCGGCCGAACGCAAGCCCTTGGAAGAACTGTGTTGAGGCGGGCAGGGGACTAGACTGGAAGCGATGGTGGATCTCTCCCGCGAACGACCCGGAGCGACGGCGTGAACCGAATTTTACGTTTGCTCGGCTACATGCGGCCCTACACCGCGGAAACAGCGGCCAGCGTGCTGCTGATGGCCGTGGTGGGCGCGATGCAGGCCTTTCGCGTGCTGCTGATCAAACCCATCGTGGACAATGTGCTGAGTCCGCTCGATTCGCCCGCGCGCGTGCTGGTGTTCACGGTGCCGCGTACCGGGTTCCGCGTGGACCTGCAGCGCTGGCTGCCGCCGCACTTTCACAATGCGTGGACGGTGGTGGCGATGGCCCTTGTGGTCTCGGCCGTGGTGAAGGCCATCTGCGACTACATCGGCACGCTGCTGGCCAATCGCGCCGGCTTCGGCATGATCACCGATCTGCGCAACGACCTGTATGAGGCGCTGCTGGGCCGGTCGGCCAGCTTCTTTCAACGCCACGCGACGGGTACGCTGGTCTCCACGCTGATCAACGACGTGGAACGCGTGCAGACGGCGATGTCCACCGTGCTGAGCGATCTGCTGCAGCAGAGCTTCACGCTGCTGTTCATGGTGGGCGCGGTGATCCTGGTCGGCGGTAAGCTGGCCTGGGTGCTGCTGCTGTTTCTGCCGGTGATCGTGTCCTCGGCGCGGCGCATCGGACGCCGTGTGCGCTCCACGACCCGCAAAGGGCAGGACGATCTCGCCGAGATCCAGAACATCGTGCACGAGACCATCACCGGCAACGGCATCGTAAAGGCCTTCGGCATGGAATCCTGGGAGCTGAATCGTTTCCGGCACGCGGCGGAGCGGTTGCTGAAGGCGAATATGCGCTCCGTGGCGGTGCAGTCCATCTCGTCGCCGTTGATGGATGGTTTGGGCGCGGTGGCCATTGCGCTGCTGCTGTATCTCGGGCGCCAGCTGATTGTGCATCATGGGGGCACCGGCGGCAGCTTTATCGCCTTTTTGGCCGCGGTGATGATGCTTTACGATCCGGTGCGCAAGATGCCGGTCTACTACAACAGCTTTCAGCAGGCTGTCGGCGCGAGCCAGGAGATCTTTCGGTTCATCGACACGCAGGACGAGGTGCGGGAGCGCAAGCGTGCGGTCAGGCTGGGCGAGTTCTCGCGTGCCATTGAGTTTCGCGATGTGCACTTCGCCTATGACCGCGACGGCCGGGGCAACGAAGTGCTGAAGGGCATCTCATTGAAGGTGCGCCGCGGCGAGGTGATCGCCCTGGTAGGCCCCAGCGGCGCGGGCAAATCGACGCTGGCGAATCTGTTGCCGCGTTTTTACGACGTGACCGCCGGCGCGATTCTGATCGATGGGCAGGATGTCCGCGATGTCACGCTGGCCTCGATCCGCGGCCAGATCGGCAAGGTCACACAGGAGACCGTGCTGTTCAACGATACGGTGCGGAACAACATCGCCTACGGCCGGCCGGATGTGTCCATGGCGCGCATTGAGGCGGCGGCGCGGGCCGCGCGGGCCCACGACTTCATCCTGCGGCTGCCGCAGGGTTACGACACGGTGATCGGGGAGCGGGGAACACGGCTTTCGGGCGGCGAGCGGCAGCGCCTGGCCATTGCGCGCGCCCTGTTGCGCAACGCACCCATCCTAATTTTGGATGAGGCAACCTCCGCGCTCGACAGCGAAAGCGAGGCGGCGGTGCAGTCGGCCCTGGCCACCTTGATGGAGGATCGCACGGTGCTGGTGATCGCGCACCGGCTCTCCACCGTGCGCCGCGCCGACTGCATCGTGGTGATCGAGGCGGGAGCCATTACCGAATTCGGTCGCCATGAGGAACTGCTTGCAAACAACGGAACCTACAGTCGCCTGTACGCGCTGCAGTTCGGTGAAGCGGAAAATGTGCCCGCCGCGGCAGGAATCGCCTAGGTAGGACGGCCGCGCACACGATCAACTAACCTCATTTCGCCGTTGTCCTGAGCGCCGCGAAGGCTTGTCGCGTCCTGTTTGGGACTTTCAGAGTAGTTAGTCTGCACGCGTACCTCAACGCCCGGGGCCACTGACGGGGAAGTCGTAGGCGGTGTCTCACCTTCGGACAGCCGAAGATCGCCGCACGGCGGTAGACTGGAGACAACAAACACCCATGGCCGGCATCCTGTTCATCATCTCGGCGCCCAGCGGATCGGGCAAATCCACTCTGGTCAGCGAGGTGCGCCGCCTGGTGGAAGGACTCGATTTTTCGATCAGCTACACCACGCGCGATCCGCGCGGCTCCGAAGAAAACGGCAGGGAGTACCACTTCACCACGCGTGAGCGATTTCTCGGAATGGTGGACCGCGGGGAATTTCTGGAATGGGCCGAGGTCTTCGGCAACTTTTACGGAACGGCGCTGAGCGCCCTTGACCATGCCCGCGACCTGGGCCGCGACCTGCTGCTGGACATCGACGTGCAGGGTGCCTTGCAGGTGGTCAAGACCATGCCGCAGGCTGTTTCCATCTTTGTGTTGCCGCCGCGGCCCCAAGAACTGGAGCGCCGTCTGCGCAATCGCAGCCAGGCCGAAGGCATGATGCAGGAGGCCGTGATCGAACGCCGGCTTTCGCAGGCGCGGCTGGAGCTCTCACGGCTGGACGGCTACCGGTACGCTCTTGTGAACGATCACCTGGATGATGCCGCGGCCGAGATGCGCGCCATTGTGCTCACGGAGCGCGGTGAGGGTGGCGGTGACGAGCAGCAGATGGCCACGCGCTGCCTTGTGGCCTCGCGCTCCCGGCAGTTGAAGGCAGCGCTCGAAAGTTTCTCCGTGGAGCTTGCCGGCATGGCTTAGTCATGGCTTATTCATACGTTCTAGCCCTGTGTATTGTGCAATCTTGAAGAGATCATCGGATTTACCGCTAAGATAACGTATTCCTGCTTTGCCGAAAGGTTTCTTGCCATGTTTAACGATCCGTCGCAGAACAAGTACAGTCTTGTGAAGGGCGCGGCTCGTCGCGCACGGCAACTGCAGTCCGGGGCGCCGCCGCTCGGTGTCTCGAAATCGACCAAGGCGTGCCGCGTGGCGCAGGATGAGATCAGCGCCGGCAAGGTGGGTTTCACGCTCACAGGCAAGAAGCCGCCTGTGCCTCCCATGCCGCGCACCACCTTCTAGGAGTCGGATGGACGCTGTTCCCGAGCAGGCCCTGCGGGCCTGGATAGACTATTTGCACGAAATGGGCGTGTACGACCTGTACCGTCACCCCGATCCCCGGCACGTGCTGCCGGAACCGGTGCTGATGCGTTTGCGCGGGGGCTTAGCCGGTGTAGGGTCTATCCCTGCACCTGGCTCTGCCGTATCTTCCGCCCGCCCTACCGATAAACCTCTCTCGATTCAACCCACCGCAGGGCAGACACCGGCCTCGAGGCCTCAAGATAGAACGGCATCCGCCGCCGCACCGCCGAGCCGCTCGAGTGTTCCCTTGCCGCCCCCGCGAGCGCCCAAACTGCCTGCCCTCCCCGAGGAGCGGGTGCCTGTCAACCTGGAATCACTCGAAGTCGAAGCGACGCCGACGCTTCCCCCGGAGCTCGCCGCCCCGATGCCAAAGCCCTCCTCGCTTGAAAGTCTGCTGCCTGCCACCGCTCTGGTCCCGGCGGCGGATCGTCCTGCCGCACTCGATCGGTTGCGGGCCGAAATCGGCGACTGCACACGGTGTCCGCTGGCCTACGCGGGCCGCCACACCATTGTCTTCGGTGAAGGCGACTCCAACGCCCAGCTGCTGTTCGTGGGCGAGGGGCCGGGAGCCGATGAGGATAGCAGCGGAAGACCCTTTGTGGGCAAGGCCGGGCAGTTGTTGAACAACATGATCGGCGCCATGGGACTCGGCCGCGAACAGGTGTACATCGCGAACATTGTGAAGTGCCGCCCGCCGGGCAATCGCACGCCGGAGTTTGCCGAAGCTACCACCTGCTCGCAGTTTCTGCTGCGGCAGATCGATATCGTGCGCCCAAAGGTCATCGTGGCGCTGGGCTCCACGGCAGCGACCTACGTGCTGGGCGTGAAACAGTCGCTGACGTCGCTGCGCGGGCAATGGTTTGCCTCGCGGGGCGCGAAGGTAGCCGTCACCTACCATCCGGCGTTTCTGCTGCGCGATCCGCGGCAGAAGGCGGAGGCCTGGAAGGACCTGCAGCGCGTGATGGTGGAGTTGGGGCTCACCCCGCCCTCACGCAAGGCATAAGGGCGCGCAGCTGTGGGACGCGCAGCTGTGAGACGCGCAGCTATGAGACGCGCAGCTGTGAGACGCGCAGCTGTGAGACGCGCAGCTGTGAGACGCGCAGCT
>CAXTBJ010000077.1:8266-18099 GCA_964242585.1 uncultured Bryocella sp. | reverse complement strand
TCCATGGCATGGAAGAGGTCATCGGTTCGATCCCGATCAGGTCCACCAATTATTTCAGACATTTAGCACCACCTCCCTTCCGCGGCTTTGTCGCATCCTTGTCGCAAGTTCCAAAATCACACCATGAGCCGGCTTTGGTGCCATCGGACTTGCAGGTGCCTCTCCTGCATCCCGAGTGGCCCCCTTGGTCGTCGGCGAGCAGGAATCGACAAAACTTCTGCTCTCCGTTGAAGCCGATGCCGGTGAAGCCGGACCTCAGGAGTTCCCGTTATGCCGTTTACCCATCAATTCGTCACGGATCGAATTGATGGGTTAACGTGTCTCGGGCTCAAGCGACTGCATCTACAAATTCGTTGTCGTTGAAGAGGCGATATAAAGAAGGCATCTGCAGCTCGGCCTCAGCTGGGCCTGCTGTGAATTCCTGTAAGTGAAATACGTTTGGCAGAACCCACTTATGAGCAATTCTCAACAAAGAACTACGAGAAGTACCGGCAAGGGTGGAAGAGAATACCTAATGTGACCAACGCACAATCCACCATGACCATCGATCAGGATGTCCAGATCCCGACGTCCGCAGGCAGCATCGTGCGCGCCGACGTCTTTCGTCCGAGCTCACCAGGGCTTTACCCGGTGATCATGACGCACGGCGTCTACGGCAAGGGCTTGCCAGTCAAGTGGTTCCGCGCCAACATGCTCGCCAACCTATCCTCACACCCGATGATGGAAGGGTACCGGGGCGCGGACCTGGCCGACATCATTGCAGCGAATGCCACCGAGGTCGCACCCGGGGACTACCGCGTCTGGGAGGTCGTCGATCCCGCAGTCTGGGTACCGGCCGGTTACGTGTGTATCCGCGTGGACTCCCGCGGATCAGGGTCGTCTGCGGGGTACCTCGATCCTCTGTCCCCGGGGTGAGATCGACGACTACGCCGACTGCATCGAGTGGGCCGGCACGCAAACATGGTCCAACGGACGTATAGGGCTGTGCGGAAAGTCCTACTACGCCATGACCCAGTGGCTCGTGGCTGCTCGCCGCCCTCGGCACCTGTCCGCGATTTGCGTCTGGCACGGGCTCAGCGACTGGTACCGCGACGCCATCCGCCACGGCGGGATCTTGTACCAGTTCCAGCAGAACTACTGGTACCAGCATCTCGTTGTGCCCGTGCAGAACGGCAACGGCAACGCCATCAACCCACACTCCGGGCTGCCCATCACCGGCGAGATGCAATTCGACGCGGACACCCTCGCCGCGAACCACACCGATATCGTGGCCGACATCCGCAATCACCCATTCATAGACGGCTATCACGAGCAGCGCACCCCTGACCTGACCCGCATCGAGGTGCCGCTGCTCGCATCAGCCGACTGGTCCGACCACGACCTGCACCTTCACGTGGTCTTCAGAAAGTGACTCTAAGGTGGGTTCACGCCAGTATCGTTGAATTGGCTTCCAGGCATCGCCCAAGCCTTCTTCGTAGGCGTTGCCATTCTGAAAAATGATGGCACTCATTCGCTCGGGAGCCATCAGTGCCAGTCGAAAGCCGGTCGGTGCTCCGTAACCGAACACATACATGGTGTATCGCGTAAGTTTGAGAGCCTGAGTGAAGGCGAAGCCCGGTAGATCCGGAGCGATTAACCGGTTAGCGGTTCCCAAGGCACGGAATCAGCTCCCGATACTGAAACGATAACGTTGGAAATCCATGAAGCAAGAGAATGTGTTGCCCGCCGATATGCCGCATCAGCTCCTGAACACCCTTCAGGTGCCCTTTGATCGCTGATATGTGCTGGCTTGCGTTTTCCGCTGCCTGGAAGGGATAACCCGCTCTTCGATTCTGGAGCAGATGTGAAAGTGTACGGGACCTCTTTCGATGAAGCGTGGATGGCACCTCGAAAAGAGGGCCGGCGCGATGCCCGACATCAACCTTGAGCTCACGATCTATAAAGAGGTTTAGGCAGCGGCGATCAAAATGCCGATGGGCTTATTTGCCGAGAATGGGCCACCTGATGATCGAGGGCCAAGATTTCCGGATTCGATGAGTGCCGCAAATGTGTGCTTTCTCGTAAATAAGTAGCGGCAGAACAGGTTGTCCTAATTTAGGATTGCACTCAACCTATCAAAACCTTCGACTCACGATGAAGCTCATTGGCTGCTACGGTTTCCGCTCAATAGGGATGGCCGATGAACTCCTCCAGTATGTGGCACGACCGCACCTGCTATCGCTCAACCGTTGTATCGGCGCTGACGCCACTTCAAACAGGCAGGTCCAGCGTTCTGTTCATAAGAGGAACGACGCATGTTTCTGCCGCAAGAGACCATAAGAAAAAAGCGTGACCGCGAAGAACTGCCGGCTCATGAGATTGTCCGCTTCGTTCGCGGCATCTTGGATGGCACGGTGGATCGGGCTCAGATCGCGGCCTTCACCATGGCCGTTTATCTGAATGGCATGACTCGCTCCGAGCAGATCGCCCTTACCCTGAGCATGCGCGATTCGGGCGCCGTGCTCGAGTGGAACGCGCTCCGGGTGAAGGGCAAGATTGTTGTCGAGAAGCACTCAAGCGGCGGCGTTGGCGACGAAAAGGTTACCCTCATCGTCGTTCCGCTTGCCGCCGCGTGCGGTGTTATGGCGCCCAATATTTCAGGCCGTTCGCTCGGCCACACCGGCGGCGAGCTCGACCTGCTTGAGAGCATTCCCGGCTACACCATTGAGCCCTCGAAGGAGCTGTTCCAGCGCACCGTCGAAGAGGTCGGTACCGCCATCATTGGTCCTACCCTTGACCTCGCCCCCGCGGATCGCGCCGTCTTTCATATTCGTGATGTGACGGCCACCGTAGAAAGCATCCCGCTTATCGTCTCGTCGATCCTCTCGAAAAAACTTGCCTCCGGCGCGCAAGCCATGGTCATGACCGTGCCCTTCGGCACCGGGGCATTTATGAAGGACCGGGAGCGAGCCGCGCAGTTGGCCGCCGCCCTGCTCCAAGTTGCCGGTGGCGCAGGCCTCCAGACCGTCATCCTCATCAGCAATCTTGAGCAGGTCCTGGGCGACTCCGTGGGCAGCGCTCCCCAGATCGTTGAAGTCATCAACTTCCTGAAAGGCACCTTTCGCGAACCCCGCCTGCAGGAGGTCGTGGTCGCCCTTGCCGCCGAGATGGTTCTGCTTGCGGGCCTTGCTGCGACGATCGAGTCCGCGACTGCGCTGGTTCTCGCCAAACTGGCCGACGGTGAAGCCGCGCTCCGCTTCGGGCAGATGGTCACGGCTCTTGGCGGGCCGCCCAGTCTTCTCGAGGCACCCGGCAAATACCTGCCCACGGCCGAGATCGTCAAGGCCGTCTATGCGGACGTTCCCGGCATTGTCCAAAGCATGGATTGCTGGTCCATCGGCATGGCTCTGGTCGCCATGGGTGCCGGCCGCGCTCAGCCTCAGGACTCCATTGATCACGCCGTGGGCATCAGCGATGTAGCCCACGTGGGCGACCATGTGGGTCCCGGCCGCCCCCTTTTCCTGCTTCATGCCCGCAATCAGACCCAGTGGCAAACCGCCGCGAACACTCTTCGCGATGCGTATCAGATCGGCGAGGCTACACCGTCCGTCAGGCCTGTGCTTCGCGACCGACTCACCACGTGATAGATCGCTGCTCAAGCCCGTCTAGCAAGCTACAGGCCGTGATCAGCAAACCTGCAAACGCAAGGGGGAACGATGACTGACACAACAGTCGAAGACACACTCGAAACCCAATATCGTCAGCCTCGGCACGTGGAGCAGTTCGGTGTGGAGCCCATTCCGCCTCACCTCAAGACCGTGCGCTGGTATGACCTCTTCGTCATCGTCATCAACTTCCTCATCAACCCAGCTACCATCCTCACCGCCGGCATGGCCGTTATGGCGGGTCTCTCCTTTTGGGCAGCCGTAGTCGCCCAGACTGTGGGCTGTCTCATCGCCTTTGTCGCTTACATCGTTATGGCTACCATCGGTGTGGACTACGGTCTTCCAGGCCAGGTCGCTACCCGTATGACCTTCGGGCTTATCGGCTCGCGCTGGGTGCCTTCGCTGCTTCGTTCCATCGCTTCGACCTACTGGTTCGCTTTCCAGTCCATCGCCGGGTCCATCATCATCGTCAACATCTGGGATCGCTGGCATGGCGGACACCATTCTCTTCTCGCCGTCAGCATTGTCTTCGGACTCGGTCAGGTCGCCGTCGCCGTTATCGGATACGACACGCTTAAATCTCTCTCGCGCATCGCCTTTCCGGTGAAGATCGTCATTCTCGGCTGCATGCTTGCCGCCATGATGCGCTCTCCCGATCCACATTTTCATCTCGCGTCCGTGCTCCGGTATCGCGCCGGCGGCTGGTCATGGCCCATCTTTGTCGTCTGGATGAATGGGATCACTGCTGCCTGGCTCACCTTGATCACCGACGCGGCCGACTTCTGCCGCTACTCTCGCAGTCGACGCGATATGTGGCTGGGCACCATCTCCGCTGCCGTGGTCGGCACTCTGGTCGGCAGCTTTCTCGGCGCCTACGCCCCTGCCGCCACGCACGGTGCCAATGCCAACCTCTTCACGCTGGTCGCCGGTCTTGGCTCTGGCGGCTGGATGCTCTTCGCCATTGTTCTCCTCATCATCCTTGAGAACTGGACGATCAATGTGCTGAACCTCTACACCGGCGGCCTCTCGCTCACAAACATGTTCCAGAATCTTGGTCGCTTCTGGACTACCCTCGGCATTGGTGTCATTGGAGTCACACTTTCGCTGCAACCAGCCGTCGTGGACGGCTACATGCAATACACGACCTCGCTCGGCAATCTCTTCGCTCCCATCACCGGCATCCTGGTTGCAGATTATGTCTTTGTGAAGCACGGCCGTCTGCACGTAGCCGCACTCTTTCAAAAGCATGGCCGGTACTGGTATTGGCACGGCATCAACCCCGTGGCTATCGCCTGGATGGTCATCGGCCTCCTTGTGTATCACTGGCTGCCCAGTATCTATTTTCAATCCCTCAGCACCGTTCTTATCACGGGCCTCGGCTACGGCCTTACCACGCGGCTTCTGCTTCCCCGCTTCAGCATCATTTCAAGGGCCTCCGTCGAGCCCCTCCGCCAAGTAGAACCAGCCCGATCCTGAAGCGAAAATTCCGGAAACGAGGAAGCATGTTTGCCATCTCTGACTTTTGTCTGATTGTCGAAGATTTACCCGCTGCGATGGTCTTCTACAAAGACGTGCTTGGCTTCGACCTGCGTCGCCATGCACCCGGCTTTGCTGACTTCAACAACAGCGGCTCGACCCTGGCGCTGTGGGAACGAAGCCACCTCGTCGAGCATCTCGGTATCGCTTGCCCCCGCGCCACAGGTACTCCCGGAACGTCTATGGCAGCCATCCACGTGGCGTCTCCCGAAGAGGTCGACCGCCATCATCGTGAGATGAGCGAGCGAGGCGTCCTCTTTCTCACCCCGCCCCGCTGGTACGCGTGGAATGCCTACGCCTGCTACTTCGAGGACCCCGAGCACCACCTCTGGGAAATCTATACCTGGGGCACTGAAGGGCACGCCGGTCTCTTCGATCTATCGCGATAGAGCCGCTCAACCGCTCTGCAAGATCACTGCACTCAACCTCCATACTGCGCCCGGTCAGGAAGTGTTCATGCCACGCTCCATCATCCTTGACGGCGATCCCTCGCCCGATGACGCAGTGGCCATGCTGATGGCGCTCGCCTCGCCCGAAGAGTTGGAAGTGCTCGCGGTGACCACGGTCGCGGGCAATGTACCCCTCCCTCTCACGTCGAAGAACGCGCGCAAGGCTCTCGAACTTGCCCGCCGAACCGACGTCGATGTCTTCGCCGGCGCTTCAACTCCCTTGATACGGCCTCTGGTAACAGCGGAGTACGTACACGGCAGGACCGGCTTCGACGGCTACGACCTGCCTGACCCACAAATGCCTCTTAGGCAGGCCTTTGCTCCGGATGCCATCGTTGAACTCGTCATGAGCCGGCCGGCGGGCTCGATCACCATGTGCTGCCTGGCGCCGTTGACGAACCTGGCACTGGCGATGATTCGGGAGCCTCGACTGGCGGCGCATCTGCGAGAGATCGTCTTTATGGGCGGTGCCTTTTCTGAAGGCGGCAACATTACCCCGGCGGCCGAGTTCAATGTCTATGTGGACCCCGAGGCAGCCTACCGTGTCTTCACGTCCGGCACACCTATCGTGATGATTCCTCTTGATTGCACTCACCAGGCCCGCACCACCCGTGCGCGTATGGAGCGCCTGCGCTCTGCCAATACACTCGTCACGGAGGCCTTCTATCATCTTCTGCGTTTCAACAAGCGCTTCGATGAGCAGAAGTACGGCTGGGACGGCGGCCCGCTCCACGATCCCACAGTCGTCGCCTACCTGCTCCGCCCAGAGCTCTTTCGTGGACGCCAGGTTCATGTAGCGATCGAGTGCACAAGTTCGTTGACTCTCGGCATGACCGTCGTCGACTGGTGGGCTGTAAAAGAGCTCAAACCGAATGCTCTTGTGCTGCGGGAGATCGATGCGGAGGGATACTTCAATCTGGTCATTGATCGCCTGTCGCGTCTCTAGAACATCCATGCCCCAATCCGATCCTGTGACTTACTCTGGCAAAGAGCGGCTTATGCGCACCTAGGTTTCGGGTGATTGTGCAGCCGAAAAGCAGCACGATTCTGAGGGACTGCGTATTGAAGAGGAGAAGAGCATGTCATTACCCGACGCGCGCCGAACCATCCTGATCGACACGGATACGGCTTCGGACGATGCGGTGGCATTGATCATGGCGTTGCGGGCAAGCCAGGTACGGGTAGCGGCGATCACGGTCGTCGCGGGCAATGTACCGGTCGAGCAGGGCACACAGAACGCCTTGTTTACCGTTGAACTGTGTGGTGCCGGGGTGCCCGTGTACATGGGGGCGGCAAAACCGTTGTTGCGGCCATTGGAGACGGCGACCTGGTTTCACGGGGCGGATGGGCTTGGGGATCACGGTTACGCGCCGAAGCATCGGTTTGCCGAAGCCGCGCATGCGGTGGACGCAATGATCGCAACGGCCATGGCGCATCCGGGATTGGAGATCGTAACGCTGGGGCCTTTGACGAATCTCGCGACGGCGCTGATGCGAGAGCCGCGCCTTGCGTCGCAGATCAAACGCTGCGTCGTCATGGGGGGAGCACCATGCTGCGAGGGCAACGTGACGCCGGCGGCGGAGTACAACATCTGGGCAGATCCCGAAGCCGCACAGGTGGTGTTCGGTTCGAAGCTGCCGATCGAGATGATCGGATGGCATTTATCACGGTTTAACGCCGTGCTAAGCCGGGGAGAGATCAGTGACATCATGGGAATCGGAACGCCCTTAGCGGAGTTCGCGATCCGCTGTAACAGCTTGGGGGAGACGGCGTACCGCAAGCAGACGGGAGAATCTGGCATCTCGCTTCCGGACCCCATTGCGATGGCCGTGCTGCTTGATCCTTCACTGAATCTGGAATCCAGCCGGCACTACGTCCAGATTGAAACAACCAGCCGTCTTACGCGTGGTATGACAGTGGTGGATCGGCTTGATATCGCCGGGGATGAGCGGAATCTGGAAGTCTGGAGAAACGCCGAGACGGAAGCGAGAAAGATTTCTATTTGCTGGAAGTTGGATGTGGTTCGATGGAAAGCGGCATTGCTAAACGCATTGCGTTAGACCCGGCGAACGATGGTTCATGATCTCTGCTCATATTGTTGATCGACCTTGGCGTTCTTTTTGAATGCCAATAGAGGGTGGCAAACTCAACGCCCAGTTTCAATTGATGGCGTCACGGATAGCGAATCGGCAGCTTGCACCAACGGTGACCCCCAATGTGATCGCTTCGAAAAAGAACTGGCCTTCGCTAACCATCGCTATCGCCCGAGTCATCTTGTTGGTCACAAATGGGTAAATGAAGGGATCAAGAAGTGAATAGCGAATCGCGCCAACCAGCAGAGCAAACTCCAAGAGGTTGACGAGTGGCCTTGTACTAAGGCGATCTCGGACAAGCGAGTAGATGATTGCAGCGGCGATTGTCGGTTCGATAAAGGTGATGTATGCCGGAACATTCAGCTGCCAGGGATAGGGAAAATTGTAGAGTCCTGGGTGATTCAGGTAGTCAAAACGATCGAGAAGATGCGCGTACGTTGCGTTTACCGGGGGAGCGATCAGGAATACCAGCACAGCTGCCAATCCGAAGGACAGGGCCACTTGATACCATCGGCTTCGCAGGTACCTGTCCGATGCAGCGATAACGGCACTCGCAAGAAAGATTGCAATCAGCGCTTTCGAATCTGCGAGGACTGAGTATCGAAAGGCTGTTGTGGCGAAGGTGTCTATGATCGGGGCTCGCAGCAATCGCTCTTGCAGCGTGCTAACCAGCAGAAAGAGCAGCATCCAACGAGCAAACCAAGACTTACCGGCGAACAAGCGGTCTGCGAACGTGTAAAGCAAGATAATGCCGAACAATTCAACAACGAGATCCGCGAAGGCCGGCCAGCCGACGCGCGGGAAGCCACGCGGAAAAGGAATGCCGGCATAGAGGATCAGCACATGTGCGCTGAGCGAGACGATACCGCTGATCGTAAGCAGGGGGATCAACAGCCTCCAGTTCACCCGTCTCCGCGAGCGCTTACCAATCTGATCCACTGCCGTTTACCTCTCAGAATGTTTGATTGTGTCTTTGTAGTCTGCCCCATCTCCTGTGCTCTGTCGAATCAAGGGACGCGGTGATCTTTGCATTCACCACGGTGTTTTCGATTCACGATGATCGGCCTGATGCACATGAGCAAAGCCAGCGCCCATGATCGTCACTGGAGTACTCGTGTCGATCTCCGCGCTGCCGGCTGCGGTCAAGAGATCCTCCGAGACACGGTTGCGGACAGTTTGTATGTGCGGTAGCTTGAGGCCGGATCTGCTCGCCGCTGTTCAGATCGTCAAGAACTCTCCCATCGCTCTATGCTGTGTGCTGAAACGCTGTGCGCTGAAATCCTGTCTGCTAAAACCCAACCGGCAGAAAGTCTACAAGCTGCAAAGGCCGTCACAGGCGTTAAGCAGAATGCCGCGTGACAGCTACCGGCAGCAGCTCGGTAAGGTTGTGCAAACAAAGTTCCGGCTGCTCGGCCTCGAGCGCCGCAAAGGAATAGATACCCGTGGCGACCGCGATCACCTCCAGCCCGTTTTCATGCGCAGCCTGCACGTCCGCCGGCGTGTCCCCGACGACGCAAACCGCGGCTTGCGCCCCGACACGTGCGCGGGCCGCGGCCAGCGCGGCCCCGAAGACCTCGGCGCGCGTTTCAAAGCCGTCACTCCAGCCGCCCAGGTCGAAGAAGGCCCATAGATCACAGGCCTGGAGTTTGGCCTCGCCGATCCTGGCGAAGTTGCCTGTGGCTGTGGACAGGACCGCTCCGCGCGAGCGCAGGTGAGCCAACGCCTCGCGCGCACCGGGCAGCACCTCGATCTGAAAGCCTTCGCGATTGGCCTCCACCTCGGCACCCATGCGCTCGGATATTTCGTTCAAGCGCGGCCGCCAGGTAGCTTCAGGCACCGCGGCCAACTTAAATGCGTCGCGCAGAATACCCTGGTCGGTGTTGCCGTGCGTTACCACGCCGTCCAGGTTCAACGCCCGGCCGCCCACCGTGCTCAGGGCGTTGCAGAAGGCGAAGTAGTGCACCGCATCGCGGCAGTTCAGCAGCGTGCCGTCGATGTCGAACAGGTATGCATCGAAGGCGTCCCACGTGCGCGAAAGTGTTTCGTTCAAGATTCACCTCAGCTTCAGGGTAGCAAGTCGGCTCTTGCGGTTTATCGATCGGTTTATCGAT
>CAXTBJ010000077.1:0-8166 GCA_964242585.1 uncultured Bryocella sp. | reverse complement strand
CGGTTTATCGATCGGTTTATCGATGTGTCATGCGGTTCGGGGGAACGCGGCTTTCCTTCGGAACGACAAGAAAGGCAGTTGCGAAGCAGGCTCGGGAAAGTTGGAAGGTCAGAACGAAACGAGAAGACGCCAGACCGACATTATCCGCTCGAAAACTTTTCGCCTTGCCAGCCAACAAGGGCATCGCCGATCTGCCGGAGCAATCCCGGCCAGTCGCCCGGACGCTGTTGCCGCCACAGGCGCAGCGACGGGTACCAGGGTGAGTCCGCGCGGCGGCTCATCCAGCGCCAGTCCGCCCGGTGCTGCAGCATCAACCAGCACGGCACGCCCAAGGTCCCGGCCAAGTGAGCCGCGAGCGTATCCACCGTGATCACGAGATCCATCGCCTCGATCATGGCGGCTAGCCGCAGCAGACCGCTGCCGAGCTCGTACACGTCGCGCCAGCCCTGGGGCAGAGCGGGCTCCGCCTCGCGGCCGTGCCGGCCTTCCAGGCTCCAGAACGTCAACCCTTTAAGGCATGGCAGGTTCTGCAGCAGATCGAATGGAACCGAGCGCGTGGGATTCCAATGACCCGCCGTCCAGACCACGCCCACGCGCGGCGCAGGGCCTTTAACAACGTCGGCTGCCTCGGTGCGCAACGCGGTCGGCAGATGCAGGTAACCCGCGCGCGGCAGCAGATCATCGGCCTGTACCCGCAGAAGATAGGGCAATTCCATGATCTCCACCTGCGTATCCCAAAGGGGAGCCTGCGTGGGTGCGTCCTCACCCCAGGTAATCACCTCTCCCATGCCGTCGAAGTAGGGCGCCAGTTCGGCAAGGCGCGGCGGCACCTCGACCGTGAGGTGGGAGACCATGGCCTGCAACCGGGGCAGAAACCGGAACATCTGTATCGCGTCGCCGAAGCCGTGCAGGCTGCGCAGTATTACACGCTTGCCGCGCAGGTCCTCCCCCTGCCAAAAGCGATGCGGATCGGGCCCGCCCCGACGGCGAATCGCATCGCTCTCGCGCCAGGCACCTTCAAAGTCGCCGCCGAGCATGTGCGCCATCCAGCGATTGCCCGCACAGCGATCCGGCTCGGCACCGGCCCGTTCCGCGCGTTCGGCCCATGCGAGCGTCGCCGGGAGATCCTCCTCGGCGAGAGCCGCCTCGGCAGCTGCAATCAACGTTTCGGCCTCTGCCGCATTGGCTTGTGACGTCTCGTTCACGGGGCAACGGACGCTGGAAATACTACGGAAGCGGGGTAAACGGCGTGCGGTCCGTCCGGCGGCACGGCGACCGGCTGCCACCGGCAGACGTACACCTCCTCTTCGGGCTGAGATTCGATGGCAAAGCCGGCTGAACGCAGCATCGCCTCGGCACAGGCGCGATTGGGTACCCACCAATTAGTCTCATCGTGCGAGTAGCGCCCTTCGATAAAGTGCAGTTTGGGGTAGCCGGGCTCGTCGAACGGCGCGGGCGCGGTGAACTCGTAGTCCTCGGCAACCTCGGCCAGCTCGCGGCTGCCGCGCTGCATACTTTGGAACAGCAGCAGATCCCGGGCCACATGCTCGTGGATCAGATCGAGCGCCAGCAGCGGATGGCGGAGATGGTAGAGCACCCCCATGAAGATCACCAGATCGAACGTTTCGCCCAGCCCGGCCACGTCCCATACCGGCAACTGGCGGAATTCAACATCCAGGCCGGATATCTCCGCGGCAAACCGCGCCTGCCGCAGGTAGCCGTCATCGGTGTCGATACCCAGCACGCGCGCCGCGCCGCGCCGCTTCATCTCCAGCGAGTAGAAGCCGCCGTTGCAGCCGATGTCCAGCACGCTCTTACCGGTCATGTCCGCGGGCAGCGCATCGCGGAAACGTTCGAACTTTACCTGTGGATAGTTGCCTAGGAAATGGTTCGGCGCGGTCCAAAGACCGCGCAAACACATATTGTGAAACCAGGGCCCGAGCTCATCGATCCTCTGCTGCAGTTGCTCGTCGCTGAGCGTCCGTTCAGCGTGCTGCGGTTGCGTTTCGGTCATGCTCCTCCACATCCTCCGGCGTTTCTGCGGCGCATCCTTGCACCGGCAGCGTGCCCGCCTCCAGCAGTCGGACCGCCGCACGATAGCCGTGCAGCGTTCCCGTGTCCACATAGCCCTGGCCCTTGCGAATGCCCAGCGCGACGCCGCCTTCGGCCAGCCACGCATTGACCAGCGTGCCCATGTACTCATCCCGGCGCTCCGGACGGCACCAAAGGGCGTGCAATTGGTGCAGCACATAGCCCGGCATCTTGATCGCCCCCCAGATCCAGTGCGTGCTTGCGCCGCGCCGTTTCACCTGAATCTCCTGCACGATTCCCTGCTCATCGGTGACGACCGCGTCAAACAGCTCCGGGCGTTCCACCGGGAACAGCAGAAAGGAAAGCGTGCCATCGGGCAGCGCGCGCAGGCCGTCCTCAGGCGACCAGACCGTATCCGGCAGCCCGATGAGGACGCTCTCCTCAGGGTGGATCAGCGGCAGTGCGCGAAAGATTGCATCGCACAGGCCGCCGGGCTGCGGCTGGACGACATAGGCGATGTCCGCCCCCCAGAGCCGCGAGCCGTAATAGGCCAGAATGTCCGTTTTACCCGGCGAGATCACAAAGCAAAGCTTGTCCGCGCCGCCGAGCACCATGCGTTCGACCAGGTACTCACTCACCGCACGTGGACGCTCGTCCTCGCCTTCCACGCGGCTGCCCACCGGCAACAGTTCCTTGGAAAAGGCCAACGGCTGAATGCGACTGCCTGCGCCCGCGGCTGGAATGATGCCCCACATCCGTGCTCGTCGTCTCCTTATGACTTAGCCCGCAGCCGCAGCCGCGGAATGCACCGCAGCCAAGGCCTTTTCAAGGTCCAGCACGCGGCAGTCCGCCGTGTGCTCCCGAAGCGCCCGCGCCTGCGCCGCTTCGGCTACCCGCCTCAACTCCGCGTCGGATAAGGATAACGTGTCGAGGGCCTGTTCGGCGGTGTCGACGCGCAGGATCTCCGCCCCGGGTGTGAAGAAAGAGGACAGTCCGGCCCAGCCGTCCGTCAAAAGCGGCGCCCCGCAGGCAGCAGCCTCAAACAGCCGGCCGGAGGGACAGAATCCATACTCGGCCATGGCGCGCCGCGTCACGTTCAAGGTCGCGCGGCCCGAGCAGAAGAACGCCGGGTGCTGCGCGGGCTCCAGATGGCCGGTGAACGACACATTGCCGGTCCAGGGAAAGCTCTCGGGGTACTGCGCACCGCCGATGAGGAATCGCCTGGCGGGCAATCGGCGCGCGGGCTCGAGAAACAGCCGCTCCAGGGTGGCCTGGCGATCCTCGGCGTAGGTGCCCAGGTAGCTCAGTTCCGCCCGGTAGGCCTTCACGGGCGCGACAGGATGGTGCGTTTCAGGATCGACGGAACCATAGAGCGGGGCCACATGGCGCGCTCCCAGCCTCGTTTGCAACTCGTCGAGCGCACGGCCGCCGGTGTAGCTCAGCACCAGATCGAAGCCGCCGAGCCCCTCGGGAGGCAGGTAGCCCACCTCACCCCCGGTCCGCAGGCTGTCCAGCGTCACCGGCGTATCCATGTCATAGAAGGATCGCACGCCGCGGGTTTGGTCCAGGACCAGGCGCGAGGCCTCGGGTCCATCGGGGCAGTAACTTGTAACGACAGCCAGGTCCGCGGTGCGCAGCAGATCGCTCGCCTGACCGCGGATGGAAGAAAAACTGTCGTAAAACCGCAACGTGCCGCCGGCGGGCAGCGCCCAGAGATCGCGCGTGCCGGCATAGTAGGGCACATCCCGCTCAAAGAAGGTGACCGCGTACCCGCGCCGCAGCATGGCCTTGATCAGGGAGCGCCACAGCGTCGCGTGCCCGTTGCCCCAGGAGGAGGACACCGTCAGGCCGAAGATCACAACGTGCATGGCCACTCCAGAGATCGGCTGGGGTGCTTTGGGCGGCAGGCGTTGGGAAACTTCGTGGCGGCAGCCAGACCGGCTCCGCGCTGTGGGCAGAGTCTTCGGAGCAAATCTCCGCCTACAACTTTGGGGGGCGCACACATGACCTATACCCTACCGTGCACCGGGCTTCACGTTCCACACGATACGTGCTCAAAGTCCAGTGCCGGACGCCTCCCCGTCGCGCAAGGCGCCTCCGAACTGCGGATACTGGAACACGGCCGATCCAGGGTCGCTGTCCCGTTTTGAAACACCGGTGGATGAGGTCTGAAATCTCGTGTTGACAGCGGTAGTCCGGGGCATGTTGAATCGGAAAACGCGATAAAGACAAACGGTTGTCTTTGCTGTGAAACAGGATTTGCTTCACATGTGGTGTTTTTGGAGGCAGTAATGAAGGCAAGACGGCCCACTCTTCGGGTCTTAGGCGTTGCAGTTCTTTGTGTCGGCGGCTGGAGCACGGCTTCAGCCCAGGCCACAAACTCCGGCGACATTCGCGGAACCGTCACCGATCCCAGCGGCGCACTCATCCCGGATGTCACCGTTACGGTGGTCAACCTGGACACCGGCATCACCAAAGTTTTGACCACAAATAAGGCAGGGCTTTACGACACGTCCTCGATTGTGGTTGGCAATTACAGCTTGACCTTTGAAAAACAGGGTTTCGATCGGTTTGAGCGCTCCTCGGTCACCATTCAGGTAGGCACCACGACCGTCAACGGCGCCCTAAAGGTTGGTTCGACGACCCAGGAAATTGTCGTCAACACGGACGTTCCGCTGCTCGACACGGAATCGGGTACCCAGAGCACCACGCTGGAAGCGAACTCCATGCAGGCGCTACCCAATGTGGGCCAGGACTGGCAAAACTTTGCCATCTTGATTCCCGGCGCCGCAGGCACAGCCGGGAATACAAATCCAGGGCAGCACATCTCAGCGAATGGCAACCTGCCGTACAGCAACGTGCTCTCCGACGGTGCCTCCACCACGCTTGGCACCAGCCAGAACTCCGATGTCAACACGTTCGAGACGGTACAAGAGGTCCAGATATCGACCTCCGCTTTTTCCGCGCAGTATGGCATTGGCGGCATCATCTTCAATCAGATCAGTAAGGGTGGAACGAGCAAGTTCCACGGTTCGGCCTACGATTACTTCCAGAGCAGCGAGTTCAATGCCAATACCTATCAGTTTCTGAATGTCAGCGGCGGGGTCGTGCATCCTATCGCGCGCTACCGCTATAACAATTTAGGCGCTTCGATCGGCGGTCCCATCGATATCCCCGTGCTGGGGATTAACAAGAAGGCCTTCTTCTATTTCGACTACGACCAGGTCATCAACAACGGTACCAATCAACAAACGAACAGTATTCCGACAACAGCTGTAATGTCGGGCGACTTCACGGGTCAGTCAATTATCTACGACCCGACTACTCAGGTGCTGGCGACCGACGCAAGTGGAAATTCGTACCCCGTCCGTCAATCGTTCCAAAGCGAGTATGGGACCAATGCGGTTCCAACTGCCTTGTTTGACAAGCTCGCCGTGAACTTCCAGAAGCTGTATCCAACGCCTGCCGACCACATCCCTGGCGGCGTATTTCAAACCGGTTCCTTCGACGGACAGGGCATTCTACAAAACAACTTTTTCGCGCAAGTTCCGCAGCAGAGCCCGGCAAGGCGGTACTTCGGCAGGGTCGATTACGACACCTCCGTAAAAAACCGAGTTACATTTTCTTTGACTGAAGGCGATAATCCGGCATTGTCGAACAATCTCGTGACAGCTCCGCCCGTTCAGAGCGCCAGCTCAGACATCTCCCGTCTCAACCTACAGGTTACCGATGTCTGGACCATCAGCCCGCACTTGATCAATGAAGCCAGGTTCGGCTTCACCTACCAGGGAAACTTTTTTGACGACCTCACCTTAGGAAAAGGCTACCCAGCCCAGCTTGGCTGGCAGTACGCGAAAGCTGACGAGATCCCGGGTGTACAGTTCTACACGAACTATCCATACGCTTGGATACAGCCGGTCGGCAATCAATTTATCTACAAAGAAAACGTCTTCGATCCTTCCGATGTGGTAACCCTCATCAAAGGTAAGCATGTGCTTCATTTCGGCGGCGAGGTTGGCATCTACCGCAACGACAACACGCCCTATGGCCAGATTAATCCCGGCACCTTCGGCTTCGCCGGTGCCTATACGGCGCACTACAGCGTGGTAAATGGCGCTGCGCAGCGTGATCAAAACACGGGTGCCGACTATGCCGATTTCCTTTTAGGAGATGCGGCGAACTGGAGTGCGCAAAACGGCTCAGAATATGGCGCACGGCTGAAGAACCCTCAAGTGTTCTTCCAGGACGATTACAAGATCCGCCCCAATCTGACCTTGAATCTGGGCCTACGCTACCAGGTGCGTCTTGGAATTAACGAAGTCAAAGGCAATGTCGGGACCTACGATCCCACCGTGCTCAATCCGGCGACCAATCAGCTTGGCGCGTTTTGGTACGGCGCGACGGCTGCCAACGGCCGCACCGGTCTGCAGGACAACAAATACAGCACGGTTCTGCCAAGGGTAGGCTTTTCGTTCCTGCCGCACCCCAGCACCACGTTCCGCGGTGGCTTCGGTGTGTACGCCTATAACTTAAGCATAGATGCTTATGGCAATACCTCTAACGGGTCCGCGCTCGGCAACGTGTCTACCGCGTCGGGTAACTATGGTGACCCTACAAACGGCGTTGTACCGGGCATTCAGTTCGGAGGGACAGGAACCGAGGTCCTGACAGGACAGCCGCTTCCGTTTGCCTCACCCGGTACTAGCCCCACCCGTTTCAATGGTCAGTCCGTGCAGTATCTTCCGTACAATCAGCCGGACCCGAAAGTTTACCAATGGAACCTGGCGGTTCAGCAAGCGATTGGTTCCAATACCGTGTTTGAGTTAGCGTATGTCGCCAGTCACGGCTTCAATCTGCAATTCGAAACGGACGTAAACCAAGTACCCACCAATCTGCTGGCCAGAAATGATCAACAGTCCCGGGCAAATCAGGCATATTTAAATATCATCGGCAGAATTCCCGATGGCATCTCGAACTACAACTCCTTGCAGGCTCAGGTGAATCGGCGTCTGGCGCACGGGGTAAGTTTTGGATTTAATTACACCTGGGCTCACTTTTTGGATACGCAGGACTCGGGAGGCCAGGGCGGCACCTATGGCCCGACATCGCGTCAATACGCCGACGCTGCCTCCAATTACGGCAACTCGAACTTCGATATCCGCAACGCTTTTAAGGGCAGGATCGTATACGAAGTGCCCATCGGCAGGGGCCGTGCCTTCTTCAACCACAACTGGCTAATTGATGAAGTGCTTGGAGGCTACCAGGTCTCCAGCACGATCCAGCTTTCGAGCGGCAATCCATTCACTGTATTCGCCTCGGGAGGGGATAGCTACTCGGAGCCGGGTACCGGCAATCCGACAATTCCCTTCCCGAACTACACCGGGATCAGCACGAGACCTGTAGGGGGGCGCTCGAATGTCGAATGGTACAACCCGGCAGCTTTCAGCCTTCCTACGCCCGGCACCTTCGGCAATGTGAGTAGAAATTCGCTCTATGGGCCCGGGTATGAACTGGTTAACCTCTCAGCGGGTAAGAAGTTCGATATATACGAGAGTGTAAAACTTCAGCTTCGGCTGGATGCCACCAACGCGTTCAATCATGCGAACTTCGAGCAGCCCAATAACATCCTGCAACCCGTGACTGGCCAGCAGTATGGTCAGGCTTATCAGCAAGCCGGTTTTCCAGCCTACGGTCAAATCACTGCCGCCGGGGGAGGCCGGACGTTGCAGGCTGCTTTCCGCTTGGAGTTCTAGTGCCCCGAGCCCAAGCCACAGCATACCGAACAGTCATCGAAAGCAGTCTTCACAGAGCAGGTCGGCTAATTGCGGTCAAGGCGGCTTCCCCCGCCTTGACCGGTCGGATCAACCCGCCTAGTGTTAGCAACTGCAACCCTGCCAGTAAGCCGTCCTTAATATTATAAGTAACAATCTTTGACTAAATCTGGCGATCCATATGGATCGCCAGATTTAGTTGCGCATGCGTGTGCATTGGAATCAGGTACATGCCAAGTTATAAGACTGTTGAATTCGACGGGCCCGTTTTGACTTAGGACAGTTCTCAAAGCTGTAGCGAAGCCCTACCGTGGATGCCTTCGGGCATCACGGAGGCGAACTCAAGGATGAGCGACACCGACGC
>CAXTBJ010000076.1:13070-18258 GCA_964242585.1 uncultured Bryocella sp. | reverse complement strand
TCAGGCTCTTGCGGCCGAAGTTCTTGGTCTTCAGCATCTCGGCTTCGGTCTTCTGAATCAGCTCGCCGATGGTCGCGATATTGGCATTCTTCAGGCAGTTGTAGCTGCGCACCGAAAGCTCAAGCTCCTCGACCGAGCGATTGAGATTCTCGTTGCGGATCGCGGGGCCGTCATGGTCGCCGTGCGAGCCGGCCTCCATCTCCTCTTCAAAATTTATGAAGATGGACATGTGATCCTTCAGCAGCTTCGCCGAAAGCCCCAGCGCATCGGCGGGCAACACGGTGCCGTTGGTCCAAATCTCCAGAGTCAACTTGTCGTAGTCAGTCACCTGGCCAAGACGCGCGGCTTCGACCAGGAAATTCACCTTGCGTACAGGCGAATGCACAGAATCGACCGGAATAAACCCGATCCCGAGGTCACCGTCGAAGTTCTTGTCCGCTGAAACATAGCCGCGGCCACGCTTCAAACGCATCTCCATGTCGATGCGACCGCCCTCGGAGACCGTGCAGATGTACACCTCAGGATCGAGGATCTCTACGTCGCCGTCGGCCTCGATCATGCCGGAGGTCACGATACCGGGCTGGTCCACGTGCAGGTACAGCGCCTTGGGGCCGTCGCCATGCAGCTTGAAGGGGATCTGCTTCAAATTCAGGATGATGTCGGTCGCGTCTTCAACGACGCCGGTGATCGATTGAAACTCGTGCAGCACGCCTTCAATCTTGACCGCCGTCACCGCGGCACCCTCGATCGAGCTCAGCAGGGTGCGGCGCAGCGCATTGCCGATCGTGGTGCCGAAGCCGCGCTCAAAAGGCTGCGCGGAAAACTTGCCGTAGATGTTGGTCAGCGACTCCTGCTCAACGGCCAGGCGCTTGGGCTTTTGGAAACCTCTCCAAAGCATGGGGTGTCCTTTCTTCGCTGCCGCGCGAAGCATTTTGCGCGGCTGAACGGGTGGTGCGGTTGGTGATGCAGGGGACAGGAATTAGGAATTAGGGAATAGGTTCAGCGAAGTTTCGCCGGTGCCTAGTCCCTGTCTCCTAATCCCTGCCTTTTACTTGCTGTACAGTTCGACGATCTGCTGCTCATTGACCGGTAACTGAATGTCCTCACGCTGCGGCAGCGCGACGATCTTGCCCGAGAGCTGGTCGGGGTTGGCATTGATCCAACGCACGCGCGTCTGACCGGAGATGAAATCCTTGGCATTCTCCAGGAGCGTGAGCGATTTGGACCCTTCACGGATCGCAATCTCATCGCCGACCTTGCACTGATAGCTCGGAATGTTGACCTTGCGGCCGTTCACCTGCACATGACCGTGGCGAACGACCTGCCGCGCCTGGCGACGCGAAATCGCAAAGCCGAGACGGTAGCAGACGTTGTCCAGACGCGTCTCCAGCTGCTGCAGCAGCAGGTCGCCGGTGACGCCGGTCTTGTTGGCCGCCACCTCGTAGTACGCGCGGAACTGCGTTTCCAGGGTGAAATAAATACGCTTGGCCTTCTGCTTCTCGCGCAGCTGCAGACCGTAGCCCACAACCTTCTTCACCTTCTTGGACTGCCCGTGCTGCCCTGGGGGAAAATTCCGCTTTTCAACGGGACATTTGTCGGTGAAGCACTTGGGGCCTTTCAGGAAGAGCTTGACGCCATCGCGGCGGCACATGCGGCACACGGGTCCGGTATAACGAGCCATAATCTTTCCTTTGCTGGTATTGCTGGTGACGATCGCTTTACAGGCGGCTTGGCCCTTCTTCACGATCCAGAAAACAGGGATAGGGGACCAGGGAGTAGAGAACAGGTAACGGGCTCCCGCCAGCCCCTGTTCCCTGCTCCCTAGACCCTGCCTCTTACACTCTGCGGCGCTTCGGCGGACGGCAGCCGTTGTGCGGCATCGGCGTGACGTCGCGGATCGAACGCACCTCGATACCGGCGGCGGCGAGGGCGCGGATGGCGCTCTCACGGCCGGAGCCGGGACCGGAGACACGCACGTCCACCGAACGGACGCCGTTGTCGCGAGCGGCGTTGGCGGCGTTCACGGCCGCCTGCTGCGCCGCGAACGGTGTGCCCTTGCGCGAGCCGCGGAAACCGAGCGAGCCCGAGCTCTTCCAGCTGAGCGTATTGCCCTGCTGGTCGGTGATGGTGACGATGGTGTTGTTGAAGCTGGCCTGGATGAACACCAGACCGAACGGAACATTCTTCCGCTCGCGCTTCTTGAACTTCTTGCCCTTGCCGGCCTTGGCGCCGGCCGTCTTCTGTGCGGTCTTTGCCATGGCTTACTTGGTCGCTTTCTTTTTGCCGGCAACGGTGCCCTTACGGGGACCTTTGCGGGTACGGGCGTTGGTGTGGGTACGCTGGCCGCGCACCGGCAGGTTGCGGCGGTGGCGGATACCGCGGAAGCTCTGAATCTCCATCAGGCGCTTGATGTTGAGCGAAATCTCCTTGCGGAGATCGCCCTCGATGCCGCCTTCCTGCTCGATCACCTGGCGGATCTTGTTCAGCTGATCCTCATCCAGGGTTGCGAGCTTGACATGGGGATCAATGCCGGCCTTGGTGAGAATCGACAGCGCGCGGGGATTCCCGATGCCGTAGATGTAGGTAAGGGCGATACGAGTCTGCTTATTTCCTGGCAGATCGACGCCGGCGATACGGGCCATGGGTATGCCTTTCGGTGGGGGCTCAAGCCGGGCTTATGCAGAGCTGCCGGAGAGCGGGGTTGTGGGTCGAACGGCTGACCTGAGCCATGGCCTTGCGGTTGGCTCCTGTCTCCTCCGGGTTCATCGCACGCCTTAGGTTCGGCGAACTCGCCCGGTGGGGCCGCGGAAAACGGGGCAAAGGATTAGGGCACAGGGATCAGTCTTGAATCCCGAGGCCCTGCTCCTTAACCCTGGCGCTGCTTGTGCTTGGCGCTGGCCGAGCAGATGACGCGAACGACACCCTTGCGGTGAATGACCTTGCACTTGTCGCAGATCGGTTTAACGGACGCACGAACCTTCATAAGAACTCCAGTTTCCGGTTGTTGGTTCCTAGTGGTTAGTTGGGTCCCGGACTAGCAACCAGCAACTGAGAACTAGCAACTCTTGACTACTTGTAGCGGTACACGATGCGGCCGCGGTTCAGATCGTAGGGACTCAGTTCGATGGCGACGCGGTCCCCGGTAAGAATGCGGATGAAGTTCTTGCGCATACGGCCGGACACGTGAGCCAGCACCTGGTGCTTGTTCTCAAGCTCCACCTTAAAGAGCGCATTCGGCAGGATCTCGACGACCGTTGCCATTACCTCAATTGCATCTTCCTTCGACAAACGCTCTCCTTGAACGCCGGCCCGCAAAGGCCGGCTTCTCTGTTTTCCTATAGCTGATCGTGGGCTTCTGATGCCCCGCCACCCGCTCTATTGGCCGGGAGACACGGAGACGGCGGAAGGGTCACGCACCATTTCCAATACTACCCTGAAACGTCTGCTTTGGGAAGAACGTGGACCAGGCCTGCGCTTGGGAACCCTGCCGCCATGGACGGCACCACACCGCACGACGGCACTCCATGCATGGCAGCCAAAGGTAATGCGCCCAAAGTGGAAGGGCGCGTCGCCGTCGGCCGCTGCTAACCTCGCAGACCTATGCGTATCCCTCGTCTGGCCCTCCTTCCCCTGTGGCTTCTCGTTCTCGGTTTGCCCCCCGGCCAGGTGTACGCGGCCAAATTGCACTTTGTCACCCTAGGCGCGGTGCGCAAGGTCCCCTACACCCCACCTGAGGCCACGCCGGACAACAAGAGCGAAGAGGCCACCACGCTGCGCATTCGGCCGTTGCTGGTGGACGACAAACCGCGCGAGTGGACGGTCGGCGAGATGCATGAGGTAACGGATCGCACCTTTGTGATCCGGCGCGCCTTACGGCTTAAC
Organism: uncultured Bryocella sp.; assembly: GCA_964242585.1. Taxonomy (GTDB): domain Bacteria; phylum Acidobacteriota; class Terriglobia; order Terriglobales; family Acidobacteriaceae; genus Granulicella. The sequence goes on along the minus strand of CAXTBJ010000076.1, from coordinate 14,376 downwards.
GACGGTCTGCCCGGCGAAGCCGTTCATTGGGCCTGGCAGCCCGGCCCATGGTTGCAGGTGGACCGCAGCTCCGGGCACGTCACGCCGCTGCACCTGCCCGAGTTCGACCCGCAGATCTCGGAGGTCGTCTGGTTTCGCGATTACGCGGCCTACTGCGGCCTGGTCCCCACCCTCAAAGGCGGCGTTATGGCGGTGGTCGTGGAGTTGGGCTCCCGCAAGGCCGTGGCGCAACGTGTGCTGGCCAACTGGCCCCTGGACAAGCCCGTGTACCCGGTCTGCGCGCCGGCCCAGTGGCAGCGCACGCCGATGCGCGCCACGCTGTCCCTCACGGGCGGTCAGGCAGTCACCTTCGACGTTGCCGGAATCAGCTCCCTGGTCGAGGAGGGCGAGACGGAGGAAAATTAACCACGATTCCGATCTTGCCCGGCAGCCTTGGAGGTGCCTTTCTCGATCCTTTTCCACCCTTTTCTTCAAGATTTGGCTTATCGGCACGAAGTAGTATCGTGGACGAAGCACGGACGTACGGTGTGATACACGCAAGCGTGGCGGCCGGGGTTCGGCGGCATATCCTCCGACGAGGAAGGGAGCAACAACCAGATGTGGAAACCGAATCAGCCAGGCAATCAGACACCCGCAACCCCTGAACCGGTGCGCCCGGGCACCACCACCACCGGCACGCCCACCCCCAGCTTTGACACCACCACGCCGCGGCCCACGGCGGCCGGGGTTCCGGGGGCGAATGCGACCGGGGAGCAGGCCACCATCGGTAAAAGTCTTGTGGTCAAGGGCGAGCTCTCCGGCTCCGAGTCGCTGTATATCGACGGCAAGGTCGAGGGTGCGATCACCCTGCCCGGCAATCGCGTGACCATCGGCCGCAACGGTCAGGTGGCAGCCAACATCTCCGCCCGTGAAATCGTGGTGCTCGGCAAGGTGCGCGGCAACTGCCAGGCCTCCGACCGCGTGGATATCCGTTCCGAGGGCTCGCTGACCGGCGACGTCATCGCGGCGCGTATCTCCATCGAGGACGGTGCCTTCTTCAAGGGTGGTATCGACATCCGCAAGCCCGGAGCCGAGGCCCCCGGCGGCAAGGGTGCCCCCGCCACCGGCACACCTACGCCTGAGCCGGTGGGTGCCGGCAGCTAATCCCTGTCCGCATATCTACGTCGTACCAACACGCAGACTGTGATCCTGAACGAAGTGAAGGACCTGCTATTCCGCTGAAGGCGTGCAACGCCCAGGCGAAAGCGGGTCCTTCGCGTTGTTCAGGATCGCAAACCGGCCCTAGACAAAACGCTGTGAACAGGAT
>CAXTBJ010000076.1:0-12970 GCA_964242585.1 uncultured Bryocella sp. | reverse complement strand
GCTGTGAACAGGATCTAGTCGCGGTCACTGCCATAGACGGAGATGCCCTGCCTCACCCGAAACGCCACGCTTTCGGCACGGGCGGTGTAGTCGGACTGCGGATATTCCTTCAGCATGCGATCGGCAAGCGACTGGCAGTTCCCGGCCGCCTGCTCGGAGCGTTTCTTGTTCTCATCGACCAGGTACATCGTGACCAGCGCGCCCTGGCGATAGACCGCGTTATAGAGCGCCTCGGCCGACTTGGGCCCACCGCTGTAGCGGTCGGCATACTTCACATACAGATTGGTCTCCATCTCCGGACACTTCGGCAGGCCCTGCCAGTCGCCGCACACCTTGTTATCGAGCAGGTCGAAGGCGGCCTTGGCGGCGTCGGGCGAATTGGGAAAGTTCTTCATCACACGCTTCAGCTCGCCTTCATAGATCTGCGGCCTCAGCACGGCATCCTGCTCGTGCGCGCTCGGCAGCGAGCTGTTATCGGCCTTTTCGATCTGCCAGCGAATATCTGCGGAGCGAAACGCGGCCTCCGCCGCCAGGGAGGACTCCGGGTAATACTCCCAGACACGGCGATACAGCAGGCCGGCGGACTCGGCTGCCCCTTTGGGGCCGTGCGGTTCGGCGGCCTGCGCCTCCAGGTCGGCGGCGGTGCCAAACAGCAGGATGTCCCCCTGCGGCGTCCTCGGGCCGACGATGCCCTTGTCGCGTATCCAACCGGAGCTGGACTGCGGCTGCGTATTCGGATCGGCAAATTCGGGCTTGGTGTCCGGGTCCTCTTCCTTCACGTCCGTATTGGCGAAGACGCTTACCCACGGACCGTTCTTCTGGTTCACTACAATCTCATGCCCGGGCGTAACGCTGGCGATCGGCGGGTCGGCGGAGTCGGCCGCGGCGTACACACTGGCGTTATGCAGCACGGTGGCGCGATTGGCGCGGCTCGCGGCCTCGCGCTCCGGGTCTTTGCGGAACTGGGCAGCAGAAGTGACTGTAGCTGTTGCTGTAAAGATGAGCAGCGTAAGGAAGGAGGCGTGGCGACGACGCATGTTTTCTTAGACGCGCGCACCCCCAAAGAGGACGGACGTTCCAGACCCCGCTTGAGGCAGTTCTCCGGAGGTTATGACGACCGAGGCCTCACAAGGCGCTGCTTTTCCTGAGAGGCTGTCCTTATACGGACGAGGAGACCGGCTCCGCCTCCAACTCCGCGCGTAGCTGTGGGTCGAGGTTACCTCCGGAGACCACGGCAACGACGCGGCGGGCCGCCGGCAGCTCCGCTGGGTGAAACAGCGCGGCAGCCAACGCAACCGCCCCCGAGGGCTCTGCTAGGAGATCGGTGGCAGCCAGAATCAGGCGCGTCGCGAGCCGAATCTCCTCCTCTGAAACGGTGAGGATACCGTCGACAAAGGCAAGCACATGCCGAAAATTGCGCTCGCCCAGCGATTGCGTGCGCAAGCCGTCCGCCAGCGTACGGGTGGTGTGGTCCGCGGGCCACTCCACCAGCCTTTTGCTGTAAAAGCTTTCGTGGGCATCGGCGGCGAGCGCAGGTTCGCAGCCCCACACAGACGGCGCGGGGCGTTCTGCGGCCTCGCTGGCGAGCTTGACCCCCGCGGCCACGCCCGAAAGCAAACCGCCGCCCGAAACCGGACAAAGTACCAGCGTACGAGTCTCTTCCTGCGGCGAGGACGCTGCTACCAGGCCGTCCGGCATGAACAGCAGGCGCGCGGCCGTCGCGGTTTCATCGAGTGCGGCCAGCTGCTCGGCGATCTCCAGCCCGCAGGTCGCCTGCCCGGCGATGATGTACGGATCGTCATAGGGCGGCACCATGGCATAGCCGTGCGCGGCGACGAGCTCCTCGGCCCGCTGTTTGCGCTCGCTGGAGGCCGGGCCGACCGTGACAATCTCGGCCCCGAGCGCGGCCGTGGCCTCGCGCTTCACCCGTGGCGCGTTCTCCGGCATCACAATCACCGCCCTGACGCCCAGCGCACGCGCGGCATACGCCACACCCTGCGCATGATTGCCGGAGGAGAACGTGATCACGCCGCGGCGCAGCGCCTCGGGATCACGCACCGCCAGTGCGGCAATGCTGTTGAAGGCCCCGCGCAGCTTGAAGGAGCCGATCGGCTGTGCGGCCTCGTTCTTAAAATAAATTGCGGGGAACGAGGGACTATGCGGCAGAGCGATGCCGAGCCTTTGCGCCACCCGGGCCAGCCGAACGTGATCGAGCGGCACCAAGGGCGTGCGCACGGCTGTGCCGGCGATGCGGTCTCGGGCAGCAAAGATTTCAGACAACGTGACGAGATCAGGCATGACTGGCTCTCAGGCTCACCCTCTACCCTTTGGACGCCGGCGACTCCGCCGCCCGCAGGATCAACGAAAAAAAGTGCACCAGCCGCAGGTTGTCCGTTACCCCCGGCCCCGCGCCGTCCAGATCGAGATGCGAAAGCACAGGCGAGATCAGCGCCGCCTTCAGGGTAGCCGTGGGCAGCTCGGACTCCATCCACAGCGTCTCCGCGGCGGGGATAATATTGTCGGCTGCCCCATGCAACAGGTATACCGGCGTGGTGAGGTGCCCGATGTGACCGTGCGGGCTTACACCAGCCATATCGATGACATGCTTTACCTCCGCCTTGGCCAGCACGGCGCGCGTCGTGGGGGAATCGGTCGCCATCAGGGCGCGGGCCTCTCCGGCCTGCCGCTCATTCAGGTGTTCCATGGCGGCTCTCTCTCCGCTTACGTCCTCATACAGGTGAGCCCGCAGGACGGTTCGCAGCGGGGCGATGTCGACACCCGGCACGAAATCCTCCAGGTGCTCATATTCGAGCACCAGCGGACCGTACTCATGCGGCGGCAGCAGCTCCTCGGTGCCGTTCGGGCGCGCGTCTTCGCCGGTGCGATAGTAGGCGGCGACACGCTGCATCTCGTCCTGCGAACCCACCGCGACCACGAACTTGATGCTCGGCCGGAACTGCGGATCGGCGGCAGCCAGCAACGAAAGGCCGCCCGAAAAGCTGAGCCCCATCACGCCGACCGGCTCGCGGGCCCGCTGCGAAAGCCACTGGGCGGTCTCGCCGATGGTGAGGATGGAGTTCGTGCCGACGTGGTAGTCCTTGATGTCCGGCAGCTCCGGGGTGAGCACGCGCAGACCGCAGGCGCTCAGCGCCGTCGCAAAGGCGATCAGGCGCGGCTCGTCGATGCCGAGGTGGTGCACGCCGTGCAGCATCAGCACCGCGGGGGCGTCCGGGTGCGCCACAGGGGTATACAGCCGTCCGCGGACCGGTCCCGTGCTGGTCGGCACCGTCAGGTCGTCAACGGCCACGCGGTCCCGCACCGTCCAGCGCAGCGACTCGGGCACCGGCTGGTTGGCCACCAGCTTCAGCACCGCCGCGGCCTGCAGATGCGCGCGCAGGGCGCCGCGGCCGGCAAACAGCGCCGCCGCAAACAGGAAGAGTGCCAGCGGAGGCAGCCAGGCAAAGGTTTCGACGGACCCAAGAGCTTGACGCCCCCGTTGCGGTGGCGGCGTCCTCCGGCGCGACTCGCGTTCGCGGCCCAGGGTCCGCGCGAGCTCGAGCAGCCCTCCCCGATGGTGCAGGGTGGTGTGCGCAGGATTCGATCTCGGCTCTTTTGTCACGTTCTTGGCAGCAGAATCTCTGGTGTCCACATCCCTAGTGTCCACGGAGGAGCAGGGCCAGCAGCGAGGCGAGCAGGATCAGGTTCGTCAACACCAGCAGCGAGACCACCGGACTGAGCCGGACGCGATCCGTCATGCGGTCAAGGCGCGCCTCAATCCCGCCCAGACGCGATTCCACACCCCCGAGCCGCGTCTCCATCTCACCGCAGCGGGTTCCCACGGCCTCGGCCGCCGTCCTGGCGTCCCGCGCGGCGGTACTCACGGCTGCCATGCCTTCGCCCAGCGCACCGATCTGCTGCGAAAGCCCCGCCTGCGCCGCGGCGATCTGGCCCATATCGGCATGCAATCCGCTGCGCAGCTCTTCCACCGCCGCCTCGGTCGCCCGGCGGCCGCTTTCGTCCGCGGCATTCTTGCTTTGGAAAAAGCGGTCCGCCATCGGCAGCAGGCGGGAGATGTGCGGAGCGAGCTCGATCAGCTGGGCAAAGGCCTTGGGCCACATGACACCTATTGTATGGGGGAAGGGCTATGTGCGCCCTCGTGACCGCACTACCGTGGGTACCTCTCTCGGCTGCAAAATTCATCTGTCTTTGCCAGGATTACCCAGACCCACGTGTAAGATCGCGGACATACCACTCAACCTTCAGAGACGCCACATCGCGGCGGGGCACCTTTTGGCTCCGCTTGTTATGGCAGCCGGTCAGCTTCGGGCCCCGTCGGCAACGGTCGTCATCAGCCAGGTGTACACCACCGGCGGCAACAGCGGGGCTCTCTGTAACGCGGGCTATGTCGAGCTCTTCCATCTGAACAGCACGCCCGATACCTTGGATGGCTGGGCGTTGCAGTACCTTTCGGCCACGGGCACCGGTGCAGCCGTCGTCAGTCCCCTGCCGGCCGGCATCACGCTGCAGCCGGGACAGCGGTATCTGGTGCGTAAAGTAGCACCTAATTGCTCGGCTCGTCCGGCATCTGCAGCGGCAGGTCTGAAGGCTGCAGGTCTGAAGGCTGCAGGTCTCGATCCTTTGGGGGTGGGTCAATTTACGGTTTCCTTCATGGGCAAAGAGGGGGATTTGCTGATCTCGGCCGGGAGCGTGGACGCTTCGAACGACTTTGTCTTTATAGTTCCGCCATTATCTTAAGTGAGGCCCAACAGCAAAATCATCTGTCTCTTGCAGGTATATAAGACACCAATCCGGAACGACGACTTCTACCCTGACCAGACAGCAGATAGTGCTCACGGGAAATCCGGGGACGATGCCAAATTGCTTTGCAGTCGCTTGGCAGCAGTGGACAGCACCAACGGATAATACAGATGTGAGCAGCTTTACGGCATCAAGGCCGAGTGATTCTTTCGTGTTAGCCACCAAGGCTACAACTACCAACTATGCCTTCTACTAGATTTCCCAGGGTAGTTCGCTAAGCACCTCCTATCAGGACACGCTCACAGACAATTACGGGAACAGTGTGACAAGTGAAATATCGACGGCTAGTTTCAATGTGAAAGGCCCGACTGTGTCCACCATGAGCACACCGACGGGACGGTGAAGATTTTCCCGGGCCTGTGTTAGCTATGGGCCATCGGAGTTCAATTTAATCCAACTCTTAGCGATACTACCGGGAACAGCGGCCAGTACGAGTGGGTCCAGCTAATAACGAATGATGCAGTCACTCTCACCACAACGGCTGGTGCAATACAGAACTGTGTTAATGTAACGACCCCCGCAAATCTTAGCGGGACTGGTTTGGATACGAGTTACCCCCTATGCAACGGGAACGAGTACGCAAAACAACCCAGTGATCGGGCTTCAATCATCGAGCGACACACAAGAAGCTAGATCTTTTCCTGCTCAGATGTTTTTCGTGTGGAACCCTGGTTTGCCATCTTCAATCTACGCTCCGCTTGGTTCCGTAACTTGGGGCTTTTCGGGAACTGCAGTCTACAGCGCTGGTAATTGGTCGTTGTCCGCAGGTGCGACCACGCCACCCTCATGAAGTCCCGGCAATTCTTACCCCAGTTGGACAGACTACGTGCCCTACACTAGTTTGGAGAATGCTATGAGAATGGTTAGATATGCGGTTCTAGGGATATTCCTTACATTCTGCGCGAGTGCCGCTGCCACAGATGCTTTGTCCCTCAAAACTGGCGGTACTCAATCCTGCTGTGAGTGGTCAGGTTGAAGTTCGGGTTGACCACGACCAACGAATCCGATCATGCGGTCGCCTCTCACAACACAAATCGCTGCAATTACACCTCCAAAGTCTTCACTGCTAAGGAAACGACTGTCCCAGAGACAGAAGAGAAGAAACAGCTGAATTGTGGAGGTAAACGTCCCATCGAAATCTATGAAAGGAGGATCGTCGTCACACTTAAGCCTGGAGAGTCCTCCAGCGAGGACATGCGACTCCCAGACTACAACGATATGTCCTAGCCGGAGATACATTCAGTGCAGGTGGAGAGTATGTTCTCGAACATCGGTCATTTCATATCTAGTGCGACAAAGATAGATGTGGAGCCCTAGAGCCGTTCTCGTGCAGATAGGGAGTCTGCCGTCATTCTGAGCAACGGCATATCATCGTCGGGCTGTCCGCCGTCATCCTGAGCGGAGCGAAGGATCTCTGTATTCTGCCGTGGCTGCTCGACACCATCGGCTAATCCGCTCTAGGTAGAGAAAAGATGCAGCAACCGACCTGGAAGCCGTCCACCAACGGCTTCAAAAAGCTCTCCCACGACCCGGGACCGCGGTCGTGGGAGAGTCTCGCTCACCTACCTCACGGCCTTACTCTGCCTCGTTCACACCGTTCTCTTGTTTGGCGCCTTTCTTGTTTGCCACGGCCGGCTGAACCTTGACGACCGACGAACTGGACCCGCTGAACGCAGACGAACCCTCGTAGGTCACGCTGAATCCGGCAGCCTCCACCGCCGCGCTGACCTTCCAGGTGGCAACCCCATTCTTCAAGCTGGCCGGGGCCACCTTTAGATTGTTGACCTCCAGCAACACCGTACCGGTAGGCACAACGTTCCCGCTAACGGCTTTCACGGTGGCCGTGATGGTTACCTCCTGAATCAGCTTCCTGTAGGGGTGTCCTGTCACGGTCGTCGTGGTGGGCACCAGCGTCGTGGGCGCCTTCGGGAGCAGGGGTGCCGGCCAGGTGCTGCCGATGGTCGGCAGGGCTGCCTGCGATCCACCCTGCAACGCGCCGACGCTGGGCGGGTTTCCCCACGCGTTGCTGTCGAAGTCCTGGGTTAGACCGGCCACCTGCACACCGGCTGAAAGCACCGGGCTGCCCGCGGAAAGAGCGAAGTTGTAGCTGTCGAGCGCGGCTTCAGTCGTGAAGGAGGCAGGCTCGCCCTGAAACAGCGGGTCCGTGCACGCCTCCTTGGAGGCCATTCCTGCGCTCGCCCCGGAGAGCTGGTTCGCCACGCACGCGCCGCGAAAGCCGTAGTACACATTGTTTGAGCGATTAAAGGTACCGATGGGAGCCGTCGAATTATTGCAGTATGCCCCGCAATAGGTGCCCGGGCCGCCCGCCTGACCGCCCGCCACATACGTCGCCGGGTTGTCATAGCCGCGGAAGATGTTGTTCGTGAAGTTCAGCGTCGTATTCGCGCAGTTGTTGCCTGTCGCGCTGACCGCGTAGCACTGCAGATCCACGGTCGTCGGGCTGTACGAGACAACCGTGTTATTTGCGAAGATCGTGGTGTTTCCGTTGTAGGCCGCGAAGCTGATGGCATCGCCCGCCCGGCAGAAATCGCCCAGGTACTGGTTGTAGGTAGAAGGCGTTCCCGGTATGGCCGCCTGCATGCGGTAGCAGTTGGCTAGCGCGATGTTGTTTTCAAGCGTCACGCTGCTGAAGGCCGGACCCCATTTGAACTGGCCGCCCATGTTGGCGTAGCTTACCGAATCGGTGATCTGCAGGCTGAAATTGCCCGTATCGACGTGCCCGAAATCTTCACCGTCCTGCGTGTTGTATCGGAAGATATCGTGATCCATCGCCACGTTGAGCCCGGTTCCGGTGGGAGATCCGATCCCGTCGCCATAGCCGCCCGAGTCCTGGTCGTAACAGGAGGCCACCGGGATGGCATGCACCGCCGGGTACTCCTGATTGCAGCCGCTCCACTCGATGGTGGAATAGCTCATCTTCAGGCTGCCGTTCACGCTCGGCGTCGAACTGCCGTCATCGAAGTCCCAACCCGCCTCGCCGTTTGTGTCGATATCGACGCGGTTTGCCGTGATCAGGCCGCCGATCGGTCCGATGATGCCGCGATCCGTGTGGCCGTGATCCCAGACGTCCTGCAGAAGCACATTGGCTGTGTTCTGGTCGGTCCGAATGCCATCCCCGTCGTAGTCCTGGAGACCGCCATCGGCGGTGGTGGTATGGCAGTCGGATGGGTAAATGGGTGATCCATGCACCACGCACTCGGAATGCCGGGTAATCTCCAAACACTCCACATCCACAAACTGCGTGCTGGAGAGGTTCAGGGCATTGCTGACCCCGTGACCGCCGAAGATCTGCGTCATCTTGGTCTTGTCCAGCGCATTGCCCACACTGCAGGCCGCATGATTTCTGCCCAGGATGCGGGTGTGGTTCGCAGCCGTGCCCGCCGGGATGATCGGGTTGCTGCAGCCGTAGGGACCCCCACTGTTGCCGAAGCACCACACCTCGCCCTGGCCGTTGTCCGTGTCCCAGCCGATGCGCCACTGTTTGGTATTGTCCAGGATCACCGTATCGCCGCCGGCGATCACCCAGCTCAACTGCCCGTAGGTGTGCTGGTCGTCCCAAAGCCAGCGCATATCGTTGAAGGCGCAATTTTCATTGGAACCGCCGTCGCCTGAATACGGCGCATCGAATTGGCCATTGCACTGTGCGGATTGACCGCTCGCGGCACGGCTCGCAGTGTAGCGCGTGCCGCCATCGGCGCGAACATACCAGGTCGTCGCGAACGATGCCTTGCAAAGGGTGAGAAGAGCGAGGATAAACAAAATCGGAGCTGCAACACGCTTCATACGAGATCTTTCTTTGCAAGAGATTGCAGGGCACGCGGCAGCAAGCGTTGCTGCCGCGATCTGTAAGCACATGGTTCCGCTGTGGATTAGCGCATGAAAATGGCGCAAGCGTTCTGGATGTTCCAGAATTGTCCGCGGTACCTTATCGAAAGTAGGAGCCGGGCCATTACGACTAGGGACCAGTCTCACACTCTCGCTTCAACGGCCTGCGTACTTTGCGTGCATTGGGCCGCACCCTGCTGAGCAGCCTTCTAATAGAATAAGGAAGGGCGCAGAATGATACGCAACGGATCTTGATCCTTGATCGGTTAAAGCATGCAGCTTTCCCCAGCGCTGGACCGAGCAGACGTAGATGAGAGCGGTTCTCTTGCAGGTGCTACACTCAGGCGACCCAAAAACGATCAGAGGCCGTTAGGAGAATTATGGAAAGTGCGGTAGCCGTTACACGTTCCTGTGGAGACCTTTCCATCGAAGCCGGAAGGGGTCCTGGCCAACTCGCCTGGTACCGCTATGCCACCCGCTACGTGCAGGCGCAATCAGTACTGGACGTCGGTTGCGGCCTCGGTAAGGGTACCACCATTCTTCGTGAAGTGGCCACGCACGCAGACGGGCAGGATCTCGATCCGCAGTTGGCGCAGATCGGCGCGCTCGCGAAACCGCTCTCGGCATTCGCGTCCAAAAGCTATGACGTGGTGGTCTCCGTCGAAGTGGTCGAACACGTGGAAGATCCACCGGCGTTTATCAACGAATTGGCCCGCATCGCCAGAAACGGTTTCTTCATCACGACCCCGAACTGGACGGCCTCTCGCTGCACATGGCCCTTCCATCTGCGCGAGTACACGCCGAAGGAGTTTTATGATCTGCTCGCACCCGCAGGCGAGGTCGAGCTCATGAAATTGGCCTCCGACGGCGAGGTCTTCTACCCCGTCAAGCACCGCGATGCCTATTTTCTTCTCAACGATCTGCGCTGCTTCCGGCCCACGGATTTCCTCATGCGCTGCGCCAATCATCTACTGCCCGTAGCGTCGCGTATTCACAGCCATAACGCCGCCTTCGTTCGCCTCCGCTAGCCTTGCAAGCCGCCTGCGTACAGGCGGCTTGCAAAGCTACTGCTCTAAAGCGCCTATCGTGTAATTACCCGCGGCCGGCCGCGACTTGCCTTCGTAATCCGTGTGCAGATCGACGATGTGCGCACCCGCGTTGCGCGCCGGACTGGAAGGGGCGAGGTGAAAGTTGAAGTGATCCAGATCGCCCTCATGCATGAAACGCGGCTCTCCGGCAAACTGCGGATCTTTGCAGGTGTCCCCCACCGCGCAGCGCTCATTGCGTAAACCGAAGACGATATTGTTGCTGCGCACGAAGTGACCCAACGGTTTCTCAAAAAAGAAACCACCCGCTCCTCCACGCTCTCCGCCGAGGTTGTAGGTTGAAGGGTCGTCATAGCCGAGCACGATGTTGTTTCGGAACTGCAGCGTGGTGCGGGAACAGCTCGGGCTGCTGCAACTCACGTCGAGCGTCGTGGGTGAGGTGCTGACAATGCTGTTGTTATCGAAGAACACCGTCGCGCCCTGCACCACGGCGAACGAAACCGTATCCCGGGCGCGGCAAAAATCATTCAGGTGCGCGTTATATGTCGCCGGGACACCGGTCATCGGCTGCGACAGACGCGCGCAGTTGCCCAGGACCTCATTGTTCGCGAAGATCACATTCGTAAAACCGGCTCCCCACTTGAACTGGCCGCCATTGTTGCCGTAGGACAGGGAGTTCGTAATGCTCAGCTTATTCGAGCCGACATCGATATGTCCGAAATCCTCTCCATCCTGCGCGTTGTAACGAAATATGGAATGGTCGATATACACATCCATGCCCATTCTGCCGGGTGTGCCGATGCCGTCGCCGTACCCGCCATCGCTCTGGCCGTAGCAGGTGGCCACAGGAATGGCGTGCACCGCGGGATACTCCTGATTGCAGCCGTTCCATTCGATAATGGAATTCGTCATCCGTAAAACCGCATTCACACTGGGCGTGCCGCGTCCGTCGTCGAAATCCCAACCCGCCATGCCGTTGGTCGAGATGTCGACCCGGTTGGCTGTGATCAGCCCGCCGACGGGACCGATAATCCCTCGATCCGTATGGCCGTGAATCCACACATCCTGCAGCAGAACATCGTGCGTGTGGATGTCGGTGCTTGCACCGTCGCCGTCATAGTCGTCCACGGGTGCCTGCGTGCCGTTGCAGCTGCTGGGCAGCCGCGGTTCCCCATGGCTTGCGCACTGCGAATGTCTGGTGATCTCCAGGCACTCCACATCGACATATTCGGCGCCGTTCAGATTCAACACCGTGCCCACTGCATTACCGCCGAACAGCTGCGACAGCTTCGAGCGGTCCGTCTCGTCGCCGGTGTGACAAGCCGCATGATTTCGCCCGAGAATACGCGTGTGCTGCCCCGCCGTTCCCGCGGGAATGGGCGGATTCGTACATCCGTAGCGGCTGCCGCTGTAGCCGAAACACCAGTGTTCCGGTGCGCTGCCGCCGTCCGAGTCGAAGCCGATGCGCCACGCCTTCGTATTATCGAGGATCACCGTGTCGCCCCCGGCAATCACCCACTTCAGCACGCCATAGGTGTGCTGATCGTCCCACAGCCACTGGGCGTCGTTGAAGGCGCAATGCCGGTTCGCGCCCTTGCCCGGGTACGCGGCATCGGTTTTGCCGTCGCACTGGCCCGTGGGCACGCCCGCTGAGGCGCGTGTGCCGCCGTCGGCGCGCACATACCAGGTTTCAGCCTTCAAGGACATCGAAAGAAACAGGACGAGAAAGAGCGGAAGGGCACAGGAGCGCATCGGCCTATAGATATACACCGGGACGGACTCAACGGGCCCCGCACTTCTTCTCAAACCCAATTTAATTTCAGCTTGGCTCATGCTGTCAGATCCTTCACGAGACTGCGTCCGCCGTTGAAGAACTGGTAATACTCCCGGCTGCGCGAAAGCACCCTCCACAGACGGGACACAGGATTATGCGGCAGATCCGCTCGGAAGTGGAGCAGCGCCATGCGCCCCCGCAGGTAGTCCAGATGGGGTTTCATCTCGGCACGCGCTTCCCCGTCCAGACGTTCGTAAAGCTCAGTCAATTGCGGCTCGGAGGACTCCCAATATGCCTTCGCCGAACGGCGCCATCGCTCGATCCGCTTGGAGGCTGTCTGCACGGACGCGCTCACGCTCTGGTGAGGATGTATGCGGTACAGATACAGCTCTTCGGGCAGGAATCTGAGCCCGCCATGCACCGCCGCCATCGTGCCCACCCAGGCGTCGAACCACCAGTGCGGCGGGACCGGAAAATACGGCTTCAATCGGCTGTGAAACATCAGGGATGAACCGTACACCTTCGTCATCGAAAGCACCAGCGGCAACGCCTGGCCGCGGTTCAGGCGCGCCTGTTCGGCGGCGTTCAACCCCGTCGTTTGCGAAAGCCGCACGCCCTTGGGTACCCCCGTCTCGGTTACAAGCTGCGCGTCCGAAAACACGCCATCCAGCCCCGGCGTCGCCTCCAGGGTCTGCGCCATGCGCGCCAACTTCTGGGGTAGCCACACATCGTCCTGATCGCATGGCACGATGAACTCCCCGGTGCACCGCGCGACGGCTGCCTCGAAGTTTTTCGTGATGCCCTTGGAAGTACCGCCCACGTTTTGCGGGTTGGTATGCACGTGCACAGGAAATGGCGCAGATTTCGCAAACTGCCGAGCGATCTCGGCCGTCCCGTCGCTGGAACGGTCGTCGATCACAAGCAGCTCCATCGGTAGGCGTGTCTGCCGCGCGATGCTGTCCAGTTGCGCCGCCACGAACTTCTCCCCGTTATATGTGCACATCGCCACCGAGATGCTGCCCGAAACACTACCCTGTTGCACCATTCTGTCCCAGTCCTTCGCTCCCTATAAGCAATCCCTGCACCACAATGTCTTCACATAAATCTCCATGCAGAACCCGGAGACAGACCCGCCGAACCGCCACCGATCAGCCCCCGAGCAGCCCTCGTCGCAACAGCCCGGCTGCCGTTCTGGCATTGCGCCACTCCAGCGGATACAGCGCAAGCGCGCGCAGTGCAATGCCGATCGCGGCCCGCGTCTGCCCACGCTTGGCCAGGGCTTCGGCACGCTGGCGATAAACCCAGCTCAAGGCGACGCGCCGTGGAAAAAACCCGCAACCCGGGGAGCGGTAATGCTTCTCCACAAAGCGCAGCTGCGCGGTGAGCATCCGTTCCGGATCGGTGGTCATGGCTTCAGGCGAAGTACGGTACTGCGCGATCACCTCCGGCACGCAGACCACCTGGAAGCGTTGTGCAATGCGCACCC
>CAXTBJ010000075.1:0-18651 GCA_964242585.1 uncultured Bryocella sp. | reverse complement strand
CTCATGCAGCAGCAGGCGAAGCAGGGTGTGGTGATGAGCGTCGCCAAGATCGACCTAGTGCTGGGGCAGGGTGACTTCGTCCTAGTTGCGGCTTCCGGCTCCATCGCCGACAAGCCGGTTGCTTATTACGATCTGTTCCGGGTCGAAAACAACAAAATCGCCGAGCACTGGGATGTGATTGAGAACATTCCTCCGCAGGATGAGGCGAAGAACCAGAACGGTAAATTCTAAGCACCGCGAGGAGAACACCATGCGAATGACACTAGCTGCAAAGGGACGCCGCCTCCCACCGCCCGTTCTTGATAGTCCATTTCAACAGTTGTCGGAGATGGTGCAATCCTGGCCAAACATCGACGCGTCCACGCATTGGCACTTGTCACGCAACGGGCAGGTGGATGGAGCAGATTTTTATTGCGGGAAGAAGGAATTGGGACACATTCACCTTAACGGAGACCTTCATATCGCGACATCGCCTGCGCTAGCCTGCGCTCTCGTCACCGCCAGACTGGCTGGGAAATTCCCATTCGCAGGTTGCGAGGAGTGGGTGCTCTATTGCATGCGCACAGAGGACGATGTACGTCAAGCGGAGTTACTCATGCGCTTGGCTTATGAGTACTTGAGTGGGACGCAAGAAGAAAAGCTAATCGAATCTTTGCCTGACCTCGTCTCGAACAACAATCTAGTCGCGCCGGTTCCGAACGCTCGCTTCCGTACACCGTCAATTTAAGCGTTGTCTAAAGCTTGGAACAGCCTTTGACGTCGCTTTGTCTCCACGCTTCGCTCTTGAAAGTTACGGCGAATGGCCCATCTCATGTCCATCTCTGTAACGGCACCTTCGGGGCATCTAGTGGGCGCGAACAATTGCAAACACAATGAGAGACCCGCTTCGAGCTTTCCCTGCCCCTCTTCCGCACGTTCCATTTCAATTAAGAAAGATGGGAGGATCACTTTGACGCAGGTTGTGGAATGGAGGCAGCATGGAACCGGACGAAATCACCGCGCCAAAGCTCGTCCACGTGCATGAGTGCTCATCCTGTGGCCGACTTGGCGTTCCCGAACAGTTCTCGGCCCGCGACAATGTGATCGGCCTGTTTGAATGTCCCTTCTGCCACTCGTTCCAAACGCTCAACATAAAAATCGTGTCACAGTTGGAATTGGAGAACCAATCATGAAGCTTTCCGCGTACTAAAGGGCAGATCAGCTTGCCCTGTGCGCGGAGCCTCTAGGTTGCGCTTCAGTGTTCTCGCAAACTCGCCGCGGTCAATGCATGCGCATTGCTCAGTTACATCGCGGACGTAGGCTTCGCCGAGACATCATTTAGCTTTCTGAAGCGCTCAACATTTGAGTCGTTTTCACTCCAAGTTGAAGAGCTACCATGACGATTTCTAAACATGCAAGGGGAGATCAAGTTGTCTTCGTCCTGTAGAATCCAGCTTCCGTTTGAGAGCCCTCACGAATTCGCTCAGTATCCTTGAAGAGTCATCTGAACGTGCGATCAGTTTGGCTGAGAGCCTGAGTGGAGCATGTTCAAGCGGTCTCATTGTCAGCCCGTTGCGCGCGATTCGCCAAGCTCCAGCGCGCGTCAGAAACGCTACCTCGCCGATGCCTGCATAGAGTTCCTGGGCTGCTTCTTCCGCTGTAATGACGTGGTGGATAGAGAGAAACTGCACTCCCGCACCCGTTGCTTCAGACAGAATCAAATCATATAGCGCCGGATGAACATGACGCTCGAAGAGTATCCAATTTCGGTGATGAAGCTGACGAAAACTTATGTATTCACTTTCTGCTAGCGGACTCCGAGTCGGTACAGCTAGGTAGAAAGGCGTTTGCACCAACTCAAGTTGGGTAATTTTCGAGTCGTTAAACTCCCCTACTGCAACCGCAAGATCGAGATTCCCGAGAAGAACCTCCGCCTCCAACTCGTTCGCAGGCATGCTCGAGAGCGACACTTTCAAGTTGGGGTAAAGGGGCAGTGATACCGACGTGAGCATCGAGGTCAAGTAAGGGTCGGTATATTGAGATTTCCCGATGTGAAGAATGGCTTGCGCCCCTTGCTCAGCTAAACGCACCACATGCATTGCCCTCTCCGCATGGAAAATGCATTTCTTGGCTTCTTCGATGAGCTGCCGGCACGAATCTGTAGGCTCGACAAATTGAGTCGATCTCAAAAACAACTGAAACCCCACGACGTGTTCGAGTTCGATTATCCGCTTGGTTAAAGTCGGCTGCTGTATTCCCAGTTTCCTCGCGGCCTTTGAGTAGTTGCGCACATCCGCCAGCATGATTGCTGCTTGCAGGAGATGAAGATCAGGAAGTTTCATGGCCCAACTCCACGAGAGAACTCTGCAAAGTACGTCGTGTCGAGCACTCGCATATCGCGAGTGATTGGAAGTATGTACCCGGCGAAGACTCACCGTCAACGGTGCTCATGCCAATCAGGCATAAGCGGATTTCGTTTTGGAATTGGACAACGGGCGCTCTGCTCTTGGATGGTTGTGACAAGAGCTGTACCTGATTCGAGAAGGCTCGGAGACGTGGTCGAACGGGCTGCGAAAGCAGAAGCGCTCCGGGGAACGTTCATTTGGAGCCGCCATATGTCCGCCACAAAGTCTCCTCTCGCACCCAGCACTTACCCGACCGATTCGGCACACCTGCAGACGAACGAGCCGGCGGATTCGGGCGTTCGCAAACCTCCGCAAAGAGCCACAACACAGGCAATCACGGACCCGCTCCTCACGGTTGACGATGTAGCGCGCCGTCTCAACGTGAGCCGAGATTGGGTTTGGGATCACTCTTCCCGTAAGACCCCGCGCCTTCCAGTAATCCGGATGGGAGACGGCGCGCTCCGGTACCGAGCGAGCGGAATCGAAGCGTTCATCGATGAACGTGAACGGCTATCAGCAATGAAACGGCGAGCCTGAGCATTGGCGCCGGAAGGAAGCAGCAATGCCTGCGCTTGCCGTGGAAGGTAGCCGGCGGATTACGTGATAACGCATGTTTCGCAATACAAGCCACGGTAAAATGGAGGTACGCCCTCTTCTTTCCCGCCACAGAACTGAGGAATGAAATGGGTACATCCTACCAACGGGGGTATGTCACCTCTCGCGGGAAACGGTGGTATGGGTACTACCGCAAGTTGGTGAACGATCCGACCACAGATGATCAAAAAACCGTTCGCGTTCCGGTTGCTCTCGGCCTGAAGTCAAAGATGTCCAAACTCGAAGCTCGAGACGCTCTGCAGCGCGAGATCACAAAACAAGTAGGGCAGCCAGGTTCCCCTACCAGAGTCATGAACGACGGCTCCGTCACTTTCGCCTGGTTCGTCGAGAATCGCTTTCTTCCGTTGAAAGAGGCTGCTTGGAAAGCAGAAACAGCCAAGACGAAGACGATCCTCATCCAACGCGATCTTGTTGATCCCCTCGGCGAGATTCCGCTGGCCAACTTCGACAAGTTCAGCTTGCAGCTCCACCTCAACAAGCTGGCCGCAACCCGATCCAAGGACAGAGTGCTGCAAATGCGCGCATACCTCCGAGACATCTTTGCAGAGGCAGCCGACCAGGACTTCCTCTCAAAAGACCCTGCGCGCAAAGTTAAGGTTCCCACGCAATTGCGTGAAACCGACACGACCAGTCTGACCTGGGATCAGCTCCGTTCGGCTCTCAATGCTCTGAAGCCGCGCGACCGTATTCTGCTGGAATTGGACATGACCAATGCTCTCCGTCCGAGTGAATTGTTCGCCCTGAAATGGAAATGCTTTGACTCAGAAGCGTCCACGATGAGCGTCATGGAGACGGTCTACAAAGGCAACATTCGCCCTTGGGGAAAAACAAAAAAGAGCCTTGCAGTGATCCACATCCCTCAGACGCTCGCCGCGGACCTGGACGCGTGGAGATGGGAATGCCCCGATTCTGACTCGGAGGCGTTCATCTTCGCAAATCAGGTCGGCAGCTTTATCGATACGGACAACTACCGCAAGCGCGTACTTCACAGGTTGGCTCGCGATCTGAACCTGCCAAAGCTGACGTTTCAGGTCATACGCAGAACGATCGCGACCCTTGCTCAAAAGAAGGGCACGGTGAAGGATGTTCAGGGCCTGATGCGCCACTCGCGAGCGGCCACAACAACTGATGTCTATATGCAGTCGATCCCCGAGAGTGTGCAGGCGACTGTCGACTCCATCCACCTGGAGTTGAGGAAGTCTCCAGCAAAATGTTCCGAGAAACGCGTGAAATCTTCGGTGAAACAGCACACCTTGAGATCTCGCAACGGGGAACCCGACTCAGCCTTCGAAAGACGCTTTCGGAATTTGACACAAAATGACACAAAGCCTGTCAGAAGTGGAGGGAAGCCCCTGGGGCTAAATCGTTCATTGTGAAGGAGTTGTTTGGTGGACCTGATCGGGATCGAACCGATGACCTCTTCCATGCCATGGAAGCGCGCTCCCAGCTGCGCCACAGGCCCACGCTCGCGGGACCTTCCCATTGTTGCGAACAATCCGGTTCAAGTCAAACGGGGTAGGGAACAATGCAGGGTCTCGCGGTGTCTATAGATTTCAGAGTGAGCGAGCACTCGGCCGCCGGCGGCGCAGTTTATCGGTTTATTCAAGGTTGTATTTGGCTTCAGTTTTGGTGCAGGGCGTGTGTCGTTCTAGGTTGGACAGACGTATCGCGTATGCCCTATGGTAGTGGTCCCATCCGACCGTAAACCACGGTGGAGGTAGTCTTCCCCATGACGGGAGCATCCATGAGCGATTTGGCAAGCGCGCTGGCGCTCGGAGGCGAGGAGCAGAGCCTTGTCGCGGAGCTGAAGTCCGGCTCGGAGGTCGCCTTTACTTCATTACTTGCCCAGTACAGCCGTCCCGTTTACTCCTTAATTGCCCGCAGCCTGCGCGACCCGGCCGATGCCGCCGATGTCACGCAGGAGGTCTTTGTCAAAGTTTTTCGCGGCATCCATGGCTTCCAGGGCGGCGCAAGCCTGCGCACCTGGATCTACCGGATCGCGATTCATGAGATATCGAACCAGCGCCGCTGGTGGAGCCGACATAAGCGGCAGGAGCTCACGCTTGACGAGACGCAGGAGAACGCCGACGGTGAGATCTTCTCGCTTGCGGATGTTCTTCCCGCCGCCGACGCTTCGCCGTTCGATCATGTCGCCCGCGCACAGGTTCGCGAACGTGTGGAGGCCGCTCTCCATACAATACCGGAGGTCTTCCGCACAGCGGTTGTTTTGCGCGAGATCGAGGGTTTTGCCTATGAGGAAATCGCTGAGATCTTGCAAACCAACGTGGGAACGGTGAAGAGCCGGCTGATGCGGGGTCGCGCCGCCCTGCGGGAAGCGCTGCGGTCGCAACCGGTCGACGCGGCAGGATCAAAAGCGACGGAAGCCAAGGCGAGTCCGGGTGCGCCTGCCGGCATCACACGAAAGAAGGGTTGGGTGCCGCAGTGAATGCCTGGAAGAATCACGAAGCGCAAGGAGAGAAACCCATCGAGATGTGCGCAAGGAGCCGTGGCAGCTTTTCGGATTACCTGGACGGTGCGCTCGACGGCCGGACCATGACCGATCTTGCCTCGCATCTGGAGCAATGTTCCGCCTGTGCCGGCGAGTTTCAGGCCCTCCGTTCCGTTCAGTTCGCGCTGGGAGAGCTCGGTTCGGTTCAGCCGCCGGCTGCCCTTCAGAACCAGCTTCGTGACGCGCTCGCCGATGAACGGCGACGCGGCAGCTATCTTTCCCCTTGGCAGCAGCTTAAGACCTTCGGCCGGGACACCTTCGCCCCGTTCTGCCTGCGCGCCACCGCCGGTTTCGGCGCCGCGCTGGTCCTGCTCGGCACAACTGTCTGGTTTGTCGGCTCGGCAGCCCCGGTCCAGGCCAACGACGATCGGCTTGCCGATCTGCATCCGCCGCATTTTCTGTACTCCGAGGTACCCCCGGAGCCGATTGCCAGTCCTCAGCGCTTTGTCGCCGTGATGGTAGACGCAAAGGTGAACGCGCAGGGAAGGGTGTACGACTACGCGATCCTGGAGGGTCCACGTGACTCTGAAACCCGGGCGCGCATCGAAGCCAACCTGCTTGCCAGCATCTTCAGGCCCGCTACGGTCTTTGGCGAGTCCGTACCCGGTCACGCCATGATCACTTACACGGCCGTATCTGTGCACGGCTAAGCCGTTTTCCTGTTCGGTCTACCTCTGCCTACCTTCCAACCCTGTTCAAAAGCTCCTTTCGCGCGTTGAATGTTTAGCATGATCTTTCGGGCCCACACCTTAGCCCCTCTCCTGATTTTTGGAACGGTTCTCGCCAGCGCTTCGCTGCTGGCCTCGCCTGCCGGCGCGCAAGGTTCGTCATCCTCGGGAAGCTCAAGCGCACCTGCAACGGCTGCTCAGCACGCGGCAGGCGCGGAAAACCCCGCCAATCGTCCTCGGGTCGCCCAGATCGAGACCGGCGGCGCGGCGGTGACGCTCGAATACAGTGAGCCCCTCTTCGCCATTGCCAGCGCCCTGAACACCTGCGGCTATGATGCCGACCTGGAGCACTCCGCCAAGGTGCGGACCGAGGTGCGCACCGAGCTGAACCAGGCAATGGCTGAAAGTGAAGCGGCCCGCTCCAGCCGTGACGCCTTGTGCGGCTACATCACGCAGCATCAGCTGGCCGATTCCGCCCTCAGCATCGGGCAGTATGTCTCGCTCGCACTCTATCTGTCGCCTCCGCCGGAGCTGACGCCGAACGTGGACGAAACAGAGCTGCCCCCGCAGGCGGCGCAGATCGTCAATGTGCTCGCTCCCCTGCGTACCTTTGTTGCGGAAACACAGTTACACCTCCTCTGGGTACGTCATCGCGCGGAGTACGAGGCACTTGCCCAGCGTGTGCATGACCCCATGGAGGACATGCTGCTGCATACCAACCTTTATCTGCACCAGCCGGTTTCCAGCTACGATGGCCGCCGTTTTCTGGTGCTGCTGGAGCCCATGCTGTCCCCGGCGCTGACCAACGCACGCATCTATGGGTCCGATTACATCGTGGTGACCTCGCCCGACAATCGCCCGGTGGGCGATCCGGTGCGGATGGACGAGATCCGGCATATCTACCTGCACTATGTGGTTGAACCGATGGTGTATAGCCGAGGTGCGGCCATGGAGCGCCTGCAGCCCCTGCTGCGCGGCGTGGCCGATGCGCCGATTGACTTTGCCTATAAGAGTGATGTGGTCGCGCTGTTGACCGAATGCCTCATCAAGGCTGTTGAGGCGCATCTGTACACGCTGCCCGAGCCGCCCCCCCGGCGGCCCCCGGCCGGCAAGGGGCGGGGTGCGGAGGTAGAACAGTACGAGGCTGACAAGGCGGCCTATGAGCGGGAGACGACGGCGGCGCAGACAGTCCTCGCTACCCGGGATGACCGCGCCGGCTGGGTACTTACCGATTACTTTTATCGTGCGCTCACCGCCATGGAGCACAACGGTGACGGCCTGCGTAATGAGATCGCCCCCATGATCTACGGTATGGACGTTGACGGGGAGCGCCGGCAGGCCGAAACGACCGTCTTCGTGAAGGACACCTCCTCCGATCCGCTGGGCGGTCGTGTGGTCCCGCGCGCCCGCGCACTGCAGCCGATCGATATTGCCGAAGCGGATCTGATGCGCGGCAAAATTCCGGATGCGGCCGACCTGGCCGACAAGGAGATGGCGAATCCGGCAGGCGATCACGGCCGGGCGCGATACGTGCTTGCCCGGATCGACTTGATGCAGGGGCAGCCGGACAAGGCGATCGAAGGCTTTGAACAGACGTTGCAGCTCAGCCAGGACCCCCGCACCGTGGCGTGGAGTCACATCTATCTCGGCCGCTTGTACGACAACATGAACCCTCCCGACCGCACGCATGCCGTCGCGGAGTACCAGGCCGCGCTGGCTGCCCGCGATGCGCGCCCGGACACCCGGCTGGCCGCCGAAAGCGGCATCAAGAAGCCATTCGCGCTGCCGCAACGTAACCAGCCCAAGCTGCAGAAGGACACCGGCGATGCCGACTTCGACCCTACCGGCAAAGCGCAAAAAGAGGCCTATAAGCCGGGCTCGCCGCAGTAGTGCCGGCGGGGCTCGACCCGGCATATACGCGGTAAACGGTAAACTGCAGACCATGAAGCGCAACGCAGGAGCGAGTGTCGCAGAGAAGCCGGCACGCAGCGAAAGCGCGCGTAGCCCTCGCAAGCGAGTGCCGAAGAAGACGGTAGCAGCCGTGAGATTAGGGGAGCAGGCGCCCGAGGCCGCTCTCGAAGCCAAGCTCGGCTACACGTTCCAGCAGCCGGAGCTGCTGCGCCTGGCGCTGACCCACAGCTCCTATATCTACGAGGCCCGGCTGGGGCGAGCGAAGACGAACAGCGACGAGCCCAACGAGCCCGGCACGGATAATGAGCAACTCGAATTTTTGGGGGATTCGGTGCTGGGGCTCGCCGTGACGGAGCTGCTACTGGGGGAGTTTCCCTCCCGCAGCGAGGGCGAGCTGACCCGGATGCGCGCCAGCCTGGTCAGCCGCAAGCGCATGGCTGAGCTGGGAGAGTTTCTGGCGCTCGGAGATCTGTTGCGGATGGGCAAGAGCGCGGAGACGGGCGACGGCCGCCGCAAGGCCGCCGTCCTGGCCAACTCGGCTGAGGCGCTGGTCGGGGCGGTTTACCTGGACGTGGTGCGCGGTGCCGATGCGCGTGCCCGCACGGCTGAGCGCGCGTTGCGCATTGTGCGTGAGCTTTTGGGCCGGCTGCTGGTTGCGCCCGACCTGCCGGGTATCCGTGCGGAGCTTGCCGCAGCCCCCGGCCGCGGGGCCCTGCGCGATGCCAAAAGCCGCCTGCAGGAGCGGGTACAGGCTGAGCGCGCCGGCCGCCTGCAGTATGCGGATGTGGACGAAACCGGCCCGGCGCACGCCCGGCGGTTCACCGTGGAGGCCCGTTTGGAGCTGCCTGACGGTTCCCTCCGCACCCTTGCCCGTGCCGAAGGGGGCAACAAAAAGGAGGCGCAGCAGGCCGCTGCGGGACAGGCCCTTACCCTCGGCGATCTGGGGCAGGGTGGCAGGGAGCCGAAGACCGCGGTCGGTGGGGGGACCCTGCCGGTCGAGCCGCGAATCCATTGAAGACAGAGTCCACCTCCGCGCAGGTTAAACGGGGAAAGCGGCATCGGACCGCACCGCCGCAGCCTACCCTGTCTTCCACTGTTTCTGCGCTGCTCGCCGTGCTTGTTGCCGGTCTGTTTGTGCAGACTTTTGTGCTGCAAAGCTATCGCATCCCGTCTGCCTCCATGGTGCCGACGATGCAGATCGGTGATTTCGTTCTGGTCACCAAAACCACCGCCGAAGCGGTGGCGGGTGCCGGTCTGTGGAGCCGTGTGGAACACAGGATTTTGCCTTTTACGAAGGTGCACCGTGGCGATCTGGTGGTCTTTCACTTCCCACCCGACCCCAGGCGCGAGTTGGTGAAACGCATCGTCGCGCTGCCGGGGGAGCGCCTGCGTCTGCATGGGGGAAGGGTCTACCTCGGCGGCCAGCCCTTGCCGGAGGAGTACGTTCTCTTCACGCCCTCGCAGCCGGAGGTCTTCCGGGACGAGTTTCCCAACCTGCGCGAGGCCGACCCTGATGTGGACCCGCGCTGGTGGCGAACGCTGCGCCGTCTAGGCGTTCACGGTGAGCTTGTCGTTCCCCCCGGGTGCTATTTTGTGCTCGGCGACAATCGCAACAACAGCGAGGACAGCCGGTACTGGGGCTTTGTGCCGCAGACCGCGCTCGTGGGGCGGCCGCTGCTGGTGTACTTCGCCGCGCCGAACGGGGCGGATGCGCCGGCCGGCGGTCCTGTCGAGCGGCTGCGATGGCTGGCCGGCTGGGTGAGGGGACGGGTCGGCGTCCTGCACTGAGTCTGTCCCTGATCGCGACAGTCGGCGTCTTGACGTCTTCGATTCCCGAAACGGGTCTACGGAACTCGGGTACACTGGGCTTGCTCTCCGCAGCGCGCGGGCGACCGATGAGGGATGGATTGAGTCAGACCACCACCGAAGAAAACACAATCGCCGGACTCCCGGGCCGTCCCGGTTCCGCGGATCGGCCGATTGAGACGTCGTCGCAGGCCGGGCACTCCCTGCGCTCCGGCGTCGAGCTGGAGGAAACGCCCATGGAAGGGCTGGCCTCCATCTGTGTGGTGCTGGTGATTCTGCTGTTTATCTTCGGGTTTGTGTTCCAGAACTTTGAGATTCCCTCCGCCTCCATGCAGAACACGCTGCTGATCGGCGATCACGTGGTGGTTGACCGTATCGCGTTATCGCCGCCCACGCCTTGGGCGCCGTTCGTCCACTACCGTCCCGTGCGGCGGGGGGATGTGATCGTATTCCTGAAGCCCAATCCAGAGTCCCCCGACCTTATTCTTGTGAAGCGGGCCATTGGGATCGCCGGGGACCATATTCATTTGCAGCATGGCGTGGTGTACGTGAACGGGGTCGCTCAGAAGGAGCCGTACGCCCTGCAGCCGGTCGATGACGGCGATCCGGAGCACGTGTACGAGCCCTACCGTGATGATTTTCCGACCATCGCTCCGTCTCCGGATGCGCAACTGACGGCCGTGTGGCGCGAAAATCTCCCGAGCCATATACAGAATGGAGAACTTGTCGTCCCCGAGGGCAAGGTCTTCGCGATGGGCGACAACCGGACCGAAAGCCTGGATGGCCGCTACTGGGGCTTCGTTCCTGTTGAAAATATCGAGGGCCGTCCCTTATTCGTCTACTGGTCGTTCAAGACCCCCTCCGACCAGGAGTACAAGACCACTATGGGCGACCGCATCGGCTTTATGCTGCATGAGGTTACGCATCTGTTCAGCGATACGCGCTGGGCCCGCACCCTGCACGTCGTGCGGTAGGCTGTGTGAGGGCCCGGGAGACCGGGCGTCCTTTCGCCATGCAGCGCCATTCCTCCACGCCTCCTTTCGCCGACCGAAACCTCGACCGAGGTGTTGCGCCGGCAGCCGAACAGCTCCCCGAGCCTCGGGACCTTGTGCCCGAGCCGTCATCCTCGGGGAGCCTGCCCACCTGGCGTCGTCACCTGCGCTGGTGGCTGGCCGTCGGCGTCTCCGTTCTGCTGCTGATCCTGCTCCCCCCGCTGATCAATGCCAACCGGTACCAGCGGCAGATTGCCCGTTCGATGAGCCTGAGCCTGGGCCGCCCGGTACATCTCGACAATGTCACTCCCCATCTGCTGCCCGTTCCCGGCCTCACGCTCAGCAATCTGGTGGTGAGTGAGGACCCGGCCTTTGGCAACGAACCCACCATCCGTGCCAACACGGTCGAAGCGACGCTGCGGCTGAGCTCGCTGTGGCGTCGCCGTGTGGAGTTTTCCACGGTGCGCTTCGTGGAGCCCAGCGTCAACCTCGTGCGCAACGCGGGAGGCCGCTGGAATTTAGCCGGCGTCCTGCTCCATGCCGCGCAGGTCAACACCGCGCCCACAGCACAGCGCCGCGCCGGCCCGGCGCCCCGTTTTCCGTATATTGAGGCGACCGGCGGCCGGGTCAATATCAAGCTCGATCAGGAAAAGCTGCCTTTTTCGCTCACCGATGCCGATTTCGCGCTCTGGCAACCCTCGCCGCATCAATGGCGAGTCCGTCTGCGCGGCCAACCCGATCGCACCGACGCCAATATGACTGATCCCGGTGAGTTGCGGATCGAAGGCGACCTGCTGCAGGCCACCACGGCGGAGGACGTGCGCGTGGACCTGCACGCGAGCTGGCACAATGCACCGCTCGGCGAGGCGACCTTGCTCGTCACCGGTAACGACATGGGCTGGCGTGGCCGGCTGAACCTGGAGGCCTGGCTAGCGGGTACGTTGGATCAGGCGCAGATCCGAAGCCGGCTGACCCTGGGTGGTCTGCGCCGCGCCGAGTTTGCCCCGGCTCATCCGCTGGATCTGCAGATTGCCTGCGGTGCGGCCATTTCGATCGAGACAGTTTTTGTGAGGGGACTCACATGCACAATGCCGTCGGACGCCCCCGAGCCGATGGCGCTGGCCGTCCCGGAGCTGAACCTGCAGCGTCCCGGTGAGGCTGCCGCCACCCTGAGCGGCCACGCCATCCCCAGCCACTGGGCGCTGCTTTGGGCCGCTTTGTTTTCGCCCCGCGTGGTTACCGATCTATCTTCGGCAGGCACCCTGGACGTGGATCTGACCCATGCTGCCGCCGGGACTGAAACTACGAGCAAGTTAAACGAATCGGCTGCGGCAACTGTCCCTGAAGGGGCCTGGAGCGGTTCGGTCCAGTTCACACTGCCTGGGACTTTGGCGACCGGTGTTTCTATCGGCGCCGCTGCCGGTGCCGATGCATCCGCAACAGCCATTCCGCTGATTCTGCGTCCTGCTCTGGATTTGTCGCCCGCACTCGCATCCGCGGGGGGCCGGCCGCTGCTGCGTCTCGATCCCTTGACCATTCACCCGGAGGCCGACTCCGGCCTGCTGCTCAACGGCATGATCTCGACCGCGGGCTATGTCTTCAGCCTTGCCGGTACAGCAAGCCGAGCCGAGCTGCTGGCTCCGGCACGCTATCTACCCCAGGTGGGACACGATCTGGAGACGGTGCTGCCCTCCATACCCGCCTCTGCCGAGCCTCGCAGCCCACCGGACCTCAAGGTTGATTTCACCTGCGTTTCCACCTGGGGCAGCGCCCAGCTGTGCACGCCGACACGGCCCTCTATTCTCAAGGCAAGAGGGACGGCAGCGAAGGCGAGGCGGTCAGTTCACCGCCGTTGAGAACGATCTGACGACATTCAATGGGAACGAACGTGTATCTCACTCGTATGCGTTGCGATGCGCTCTTCGGGGGTACTGCCGTCATTGACCGTGACGGAGGTGGGTGCGGCTTCCACCAGCACACGTTCCGTTACGGTGGTCTGGCCGGGGATGCGCAGGCGTCTGGAGGTGCTCAGGACACCGGAGCGCACTACCACCGGCACCTCGGCCACCGCGCCGCCCTCATTGCGCACCGTTACGGCGACCAGCCAGCCGGCCTCATGACCGGTGCCCGCCGGCTCCTCCGCCACGGCCACGTCCGTGACGTTCAGGTCGGGCAGACCCTTGTCGCGGAGCACCCAATCTGCAAAGAACCAGCCGAGCTCCTGGTGGCTGAGCCGCTCCAGCAGGTGTTGGAAGGCCACAGCCTGCGCCGCCGCGGGCTCCTGTGAGGACGGTTGCATACGCCACGCGCTCAGCGCGGCATGCAGATTGCCGTCGCCGACGATCCCGCGCAACATCCACCAGACCGCCGCCGCCTTGCGCCGATAGATCAGGTCGTTCGTGGCCGCAATCAGCGGTTCGGCGCTCGGCGCGGATGCGGTGGAGGCCGGGTCGGGCTCCTGCAGGGCAACCGGCTTCATCAGGTCGGCCAACTGGGCAGTCGCCGCTTCCCGGCCAACCTCGCGCTCGGTCGACAGCAGGGCGAAGAATTGGGCGAGGCCGTCATCCATCCAAGGCTGGCCGGTCTGCACCCAGGCATGGGTCAGGCTCTGGATCAGGACGGAATGTTGTGTTGCGGAAGAGAGCACGGCAAGGGGGGCGACGAGGAGCGGGCCGTCCTCAAACGGCTGCCCCTCGTGGTCCAGGGCCGTGAGCGCAGAAAGCGGTTGGGGCCCCAGCCATTCGCGCAGCAGTGCCCCCGCTCGGTATGCCGCCGCGGAAAATCCCTGCACCGTTTCTGAATCGGCTCCTGCAAGCGCCAGAAATGGCTGCGTGGTCTCACTCAGACCGCCGGCCCGGCGCAGTAAGGGGGAGACGGTCGCGGGTTCGGACTCCCGGGTAGACGAACTGCTGGACGAACTGGACGAAGAGGAGGCTGTTGTTTGGGCGGGGTCCGCCGTTGGATTTGCCGGGGGATCGGCGAACACCTCCGGTTGCTGCAGCACGAAGAGGCTCAGGGTGCGAAAGCCCAAGGGCTGGGATTCGAAGCTCGCGGTGGCCAAGCCTGTGCCGGTGGCGGTTGCTGCATCGAGACTGTCCGGGAGGGCGTGCAGAGTCTGCCGCCGACCGCAGAAGTACGCAGCCACGGGCGGCTCGCCGCTGTACTCGACGGTCAATTGCAGTTGAACGGTAGCTGCCTGCTCGCGCAGGCGCGTGTGCCCCACAGCCTGAAACAGCGCATTGCCTTCAGCTAAAAACAGCTGCGACGAGGCCACAGGGTACCAGAGCACATTGCCGAAGCCGCGCATCCCCGTCCACACCGTGCTGACCGCGTCCCAATCGGTGGACCGCCCCTGCGCCGCGCTGGCGCCCAAGCGCTGAAGACGTGCTGCGCTGGCCGTCACCGCGCCGCTGTAGAACAGGTCCAGTCTCGCGGACGCGCCCGTGGCGAGCGGCACGGGCAGAGCCAGAATCAACTCCGTCTCCGCGCCCGTATGGTCGGCGTCGCTATCCAGGCGGTGCTGCGCGACGGGCAGGGGGGTGCGCCCATTTTCCGTCAGCAGGGAAGCGCTCTCCCATCGCAGGCTGGAGGAGATCTGCAACGCCAGCTGCTTCAGCGGCGCGCTCCCGGTATTCCGTACGGTCAGCTGCGCGCGCATGGAGAGGCCGGCGGTTGCAGGGCGCAGCCGCGCATCCAGGGTGTAGGCGGTGATCAGGGGGGCATCGCGTTCGGCGTCGGTGAGGTCGGCCTGCAGCGTCTGATCTTCTATCGGCTGCTGCGGGGCGGCATCGCCTTGGGCCCCGGACGCATCCGCGGACGGCGGGGGCTCTCCGTGACTTTGGATGATGACCTGGCCCTGCGGCGGGGGGAGGGGCTCCTGCACCGGATGGCTGGGGCTGACCGGGACTTCAGGAAGGGGCTGCTTCGCCTGCCCCCCCGCCGAGAGTAAGATACCGCCCAGAAACATCCCTGCTCCTATGAAAATTGCCACTTTCCCCGCGCTCAACCGCCATCGCCTCACGATCCAAGACCCTTCCGCGGCCCATCCCTTTTGGACGCAGCGGAGCCGGCGGCGCGAGCCGGAGCGCCCGGTCCCCGTCGCTGGCGCATGGCCTCAAACATCACCACGGCGCCGGCCACCGAGACGTTCAGCGACGAAACGCTGCCGGCCATCGGGATGCGCAGCAGGTAATCACAGTTTCGCTTCACCAGATCATGCAGCCCCGTTCCCTCCGAGCCCAGCACCAGGCAGCAATCCCCGCGAAAATCATGATCGGTGTAGTCCGGCGAGCCGCGTTCGTCCAGCCCGATGATCCAGACCCCCGCCTTTTTCATCGTTTCGAGCGCTCGCGTCATGTTGGTCACCTTCGCCAAACGTACATGCTCACTGGCCCCGGCGGAGGTCTTCGCGACCGTGGCCGTCAAAGGTGCCGATCGCCGTTCCGGCAGCAAAACACCGTCTACCCCGGCCCCATCCGCGGAACGCAGCAGCGCGCCGAGATTGTGCGGATCTTCAACCCCGTCCAGAGCCAGAAAGAAACGTCGCCCGCTCCCGTCGGCGCCCTTGCCGGGCAGGTTCAGCAGGTCTTCGAGGGACAAAAAGCTGCGCTCCCGCACAAAGGCGACGACGCCCTGATGCGCGTCGGTGCGGGAGTAGCGGGCCAGCTGTTCGCGCGGTTCCACATCCACCCGCACGCCGGCTTCGCGGCAGGCATCGATCAGCTGCTGCAGCCGAAGATCGCGCCGGGCCTCGCGCTCCCGGGCCACGCTGACGTGATCCAACTGCTCAGGCCGGGCGCGCACGGCCTCATTCACCGGGTTGACGCCATACAGAACGTCCATCAGGTCAGTGTACGGCGGCCCTCCCCGGCCTCCAAGCGCTGTACCGTTTCAAGACACGACTGATGAGAGGCGCCGAGCAGCCGAAAAAGGGAAGACAGGTTGTATGCTGAAGCAGAGAAACAGCCGGTCCTCGAGCTTTTTTTGGAGTCTTTCTTTTGCGCTCTCCCGTCCAAGCGACTGTGAACTCCTCCAAGACACTGACGGCCGAGGCGGTGCGTGCGGTCGAGCAGGAAAACGCCGCCATTGCCCGTGGTCTGAAGCAGCAGGACCCCGAGCTGCTCGACTCTCTGATCGAGACCTACCAGCATCGCCTTATGCGTTACCTGATGTTCCTGACGAGCAAACGGGAGGTCGCCGAGGATCTCTTTCAGGAGGTCTGGATACGTGTTCTGCGGCGGGGAGCGCAATATAACGGCAAGGCCCGTTTCGATACCTGGATCTTCACGATCGCCCGCAATCTTGTCATCGATCTTTCCCGTAAGCGCACCATGGCCTCACTCGACGAGATGCGCGAGGGCGGCGAAGACGAGCGGCCTTTCGAGATCGCGGAGGACAGTCCCTCGCCGCTCGATCGTTATGAGTTCAAGGAGAACGCCGAGGAGCTTGCCGAGGTGATGTCGACCCTGGATGCAAGCTACCGTGAGGTGCTCACCCTGCGTTTCCATGAGGAGATGTCGCTGGACCAGATCGCCACTCTTACCTGCGCTCCGCTGTCCACGGTGAAGTCAAGGCTTTACCGGGGTTTAGCCGCGCTGAGGCCGGCCCTGGTGGCCATGCGCACGCGGCCCGCCGCGGGGGAACGCAGGGGCCCGGAGGTGCGGTCGTGAACGGCCACCTGCAAGGCATCGAGAAGGCTCCGTCCGCGGCCCGCGCGAGCGTGGTCAACCGTACCCGTCGCGTGGTGCACGATCAGGCGCTGCGTATGCGGGCGGATCGCAGCCGTTCGCGAGGGCTTTGGGCGCCACTGGCCATCTGCTCGGCCCTCCTGATGGTGATTTGCTACGCCATCTGGGGCGTCCTGGCCGGTTACGACCTCACCCCGACGAATATTCCCGATGCCAGCGATCAGATGACTTTTGTTTTGCTGCTGTGGTCGCTGCCGGTGGCTGCCGTGGCCCTGGGGCTGGTCTGGTTTCGCCGTGGGCGCGGAGCACATGAGAATGCCGGGGAGCGCACCTCATGACGCCGTGGTCGAACCAAACCGAGCCGGACAGCCCTTCCAAGGGCGACCCGGAGTTGCGCCTGATCCCACGCTGGTCCATGGCGCTGGCCGTCCTGCTCTTCGCGGCCATGCAGTATGTCTTTCATGGCGTCATGCCGCACCATAAGCACGAGCTGATGCCGCTGCGTTTGATGATGGGGTACGCCTGGGGCACGCTGGTGGCCAGCTACGCCCTGCTGCTCGGCTACGTCAGCTGCGACGTGAAGCGGCGCGGCATGTCCGCTGGGCTCTGGATGCTGGTCTGCATCGTTCTGCCCGGCGGCATCGGTGCCGTTGTGTACTTTCTGCTGCGCCAGCCTGTGCTTTCACAGTGCCCCAACTGTTCCACGGCGATCGCCTCCTCCTTTCATTTCTGCCCGCAATGTCAGTTTCAGATGGCTCCGGTCTGCGGCATCTGCCATCGGGGAGTCAAAATCACGGATGTGTTCTGTACACAGTGCGGGCATGATCTGGCCGAAGACGGTGCACCCAGGCGATTGCGCGTGTACAGCGATTGAGCCGCGAGGGCGCCAGTGCTCCGGCTGGAAAATCTCAGTAACCCGGCCAGTAATCTTGCAAGTCTCTAACCTGTACTCCGTTTCGGGTCCATTCGGTATCCTGATCCCGGCGGCCACTGCGCCCGCAGCGTGCGGCATCGAGAGCCGCCTTCCCCTCCATGGCGTCCCTTCCCGTACTTACCGCGTTGATCATCGACGACGAGCCTCTGGCGCGTCAGGAGCTGCAGTATCTGCTGGAGGGCGCGGGCGGCATCTCCGTACTGGGGCAGGGTACCAATGGCGTGGAGGCCGTGGAACTCATTCGTACCTACCGGCCCGACGTGGTCTTTCTTGATGTCCGGATGCCGGGGCTGGATGGTTTTGCCGTCCTCCGCAAACTCCTGACGGCGGATGGCAGCTTTCATCTGCCGGCGGTGGTCTTCGCGACGGCGTTCGACCAGTATGCCGTAAAGGCCTTCGAGGTCAACGCGGTTGACTACCTGCTGAAGCCCTTTGACAGCAAGCGCCTGCGGCAGACGCTGGACAAGGTACGATCCCGGCTGCGGCCATCCCTCGGCGAACCGGAGGAGGAGACCGAGCCGCGGCTCGACTCGCGCCTTCGCCCATTGCTGATCGAGGAGAGTCTTTCGGTGGGCTCGCCCGCGTTCCCGGCGCAGACAGCCGTCTCTGCTGAGCCGCATGCGCGAACGACGGGGGCACCCCCCGGCAGCCGCAGCCGGATCTGGGAGGTCGCCCAGGCCAAACTGGACGCCCTGCTGCGCATGGTGGAGGAGCAAGCGGCCGGAGCGCCCGCCACCGGCGGTGCCCAGCCCGCGCGCACGGGCCGCGTGGTGGTCCGTACCGGCAGCCGATTGCTGCTCGTCGATCAGGCGGATGTGTGCTTTGCCTACGTCAAGGAAGGCCGCATCGCCGTCGTCACGAAGAGCTTTGAGGGCGACTCCAATGTGCGTACCCTGGAAGAGCTCGCGGACCAGCTGGATGCCTCGCAGTTCTGGCGCGCGCACCGCTCGCATTTGGTGAATCTGCAACATATCCGCGAGGTGGTTCCATGGTTTAAATCCACCTACCAACTGCGGATGGACGACCAGAAAGGGACCGAAATCCCTGTGAGCCGGTCGCAGACCAAGCAGTTGCGCGAGCTGTTCAATCTTTAGGGCACAGGGCACAGGGCACAGGGCACAGGGCACAGGGCACAGGGCACAGGG
>CAXTBJ010000074.1:10763-19028 GCA_964242585.1 uncultured Bryocella sp. | reverse complement strand
GAAGAGGAGGAGGAGGCCTACAGCCCCGATGCGGAGCCCTCCCCTGATGTCGATTCACGCGATGAGATGACCCCTTCCCGTGCCAGTACACATCCCGAGGACGCAGAGATGTATGCCGAGCCGGCCAATCCGGTGGATGCCTATGACCCACCCGACCAACTCTCTGAGCTGCCCGAGCGCGACGAGGCGACCCATAGCGTTGGGGCCTCTTTGAAGAGCTCCAGACGCACCGCACGCAGACGTGAGGAGATCCCGCCCGCGCCCGCTGCGACGAGTTCCGCGACAAGTCCCTCCAAGAAATCCCCCGCGAAAGAAGCGACAGCAAAGAAAACCGTCGCGAAGAAGACCGCTGCGAAAAAGACAGCGGTGAAGAAGATAGCCGGGAAGAAGACGGCCGCCGCCAAGAAGACCGCCGCCGTGCCGGCTGCGGCAAATGTTCAAAAGTCGGGGGCGAAGAAGTCCGCCGCTAAAAAAATCTCAGGTTCCGCCGCCGGAGCTGGAGGAGTTGTACGTGGCGGCAAGCCGGTCTCCAAGAAGGCCGCAGTGACAAAGGGTCCGGGCAGCAAAAACTTATCCACGAGAGGTACGACCTTGGCAACCAGGAAATCAGCCGCAACCAAAACATCCGCGAAAACCACGGCAAAGAAAACAGCGGTGAAGGCACCGGCGGCAAAGAAAACAGCGGCGAAGAAGGGTGCCGCCAAGAAGGCGGTCGCCAAAAAGACGGCAATCAAGGCACCCTCGAAAAAGACGGCCGCGAAGAAAACGACAGCGAAGAAAACAGCCGCAAAGACAGCAATAAAGAAGTCCGTGGGCAGACCCGCCCTGAAGAAAACCTCTGCTAAAAAGACGTCGGCAAAGAAAACAGCAAGATAAGGTCAATGCAAATGCAGAAGGCCCGCGTCTATATGCCGCGGGCCTTCTGCATTTGTGAATTACCCATCGCGGCTATTTCATGGACTGCAAAGCTGCGAGAACGTTGCTGCTGTGGGTTGGGAGATCTGTCGTTACCTGCCAAACCTTCATGATCTTGCCGTCGGGGGAGATCAAAAAGGTGTCGCGCTTGGCCATCGACACACCGTCGTGCGACATCAAGGGAACACCGTACTCGTCGACCACCTTGTGGTCCGGATCGGCGAGCATCTTGAAGGTGAAGCTGTCCTTGGTGCACCACGCGCGGTGGCTGTCCACTGTATCGAGTGAAACGCCAAGCACCACGGCGTTCAGCGCCTCGTACTTCGGTAGATCGCGCTGAAAATTATGCGCCTCCATCGAGCAGCCCATGGTCTGGTCCTTGGGGTAGAAGTACAGAACGACCCACTTGCCCTTATAGGCGCTCAGACTGATCGGCGAGCCGTCCTGCGAGGGCAGCGTAAAGTTGGGAGCCGGGGCGCCGACGGGAGGCATATCGGCGGCAGAAGCGGCGGATGAAACGGTCAGGGCGATGGCGGCTCCGGCCAAAACGGTATGCAGCATGCGTCGTGCAAGCATGAAGGATCTCCTTACCCGGCGCGCTTCTTGAGCGGAATGCCTCTGCACGCCATGGTTGGTTTCCATCCTACGCTTTGCATACACGGAACGCCCGAGTTGTATAGCGAGCACGCCCGTTTCATGGCTCAGCTACGACTCGGTGTGCACTCTCAACGTCTCACCGTTCCCCGCATTCACAGGCGCGCCCACAATGGTGATTCCCGCAGCATCGGCGGCACGCACCATGCCCTCACGGTCAAACAGCAGCGTGCGGCCGGCCTCCACGCACAGACAAGTGGCGCCCGCCGACGCCATCGCGGCAATCGTCGGTATACCCACGACAGGCACATCAAACCGCATGTCCTGCTTCGGCTTGGCAACCTTCACCACGGTCAATCGACGCGAAAGGGTGCTCGCCTCCGCGCCAAGGGTGCCCAGCAGGGAGCCGGCTCGGGCAATGGTTGCATCCGTGCCTTCCATGGCCTCCACCGCCACGCAGGCCCCTGCGGCGATGACCACCGTCTGGCCCAGGTCAAAGCCGGCGATGCCGCGAGCGACCCGTTGTCCATAGGCAAGATCTCCCTGTTCCGCCGCATCGGGCGCACGTGCCGTCAGAACACCCATTGGCGCAAGCATCGGCTCCAGAAACTGCGTTGAGGAGATCAGGGTAATGCCTTCATCGGCCAGTACCTTCGCCACCGCGCCCAGCAGCATATCGGTATTCCGGGAGCGCAGGTTGAGCAGCAGCTTGGCCAGCCGCCAGTCGGGCCGAATACTTGAGAAGATCTGCTTATGGCGGACCTGTCCGGCCATGACGGCCTCGGTCACGCCCTCGCGGTGAAAGGTCTCGATCAGCCTTGACAATTCGCCGAGCGAAAGCCAGTGCACGCGCACACCCTGCGGATCGGCGGTGGCGCGTTGATCCATCTCCGGGTCGGTCTCTTCCTTAATTGCCGCCACAACCACGCGCAGACCCCGCGCCCGCGCGGCCTCAAGGAGCAAAAACGGAAAGCGCCCATTGCCCGCGATGAGGCCGAGACTAAGCATTGCGTCTGGCCGGCCTATGCAATCTCTGAAAGGTTTGCTGGCGAAGTAAACGTAGCAAGCCTGATCAGGCCCTTGACGGTGATGTCTTCATCTGCCTCCGGCCAGTTGATGCCATCCCCCTTAACGATCAGCCGCCAATGCGAGCGTTGTTGCGGCGTCGCGTTCTTCAACCGAGGAAAAAGCTCGACCGGTGTAACGGTCGTAAGACCGCCACGCAACCGCAATCGAATGAAGCTGTCATCGACCGCCACGCTTATCGGAATGAGATCTTCACTGACGCCGAAAAAATCCATGCCAGGCCTCCAGCAGCAAGTGTAGGCGTGCCTGGATGATCTCTTCAATAGCTTTCAACTCGCCGGACCGGAAACCGTCATTCCAATCGCCTCGGATCGGCATCAGCCAATACTTTGCCCGCTTCTCGGCGGCTTCAATGTGTACATGCGGCGGCTCACTCCCTTCATCCGCATAGAAGAAGCGAAACGACCCAACGCGCAGGACTGTAGGCATAAGCGCTACTTGATCACGCCGCGCTCGCTCTTCGCGATGAACTCCGCCAGGTACGCCACACGTTCGCCGAACTCGCCGCTGGCGAGCTTGGCGCGGATCGCCTCCAGCGCCTGCGTCGTGTTCAGGTGCGACACCTGCAGCAGCCGATAGGCCGAGCGCAACTGCCCCAACTCCTCCGGTGTAAACCCGCGCCGCTCCAGCCCTACCCTGTTCAGGCCGAAGGCCCGGTTCTCTCGCCGTACGCTGGTCAGCGAGTACGGCAGCACATCCTGCGTGATCGTGGTGCCGCCGCCGATATAGGCATATCTGCCGATGGTGCAGTGCTGGTGCACGGGATTGAGCGCACCCACGGCAGCGTAGTCCTCTACCGTGACATGCCCGGCCAGCGTCGCGCCGTTGGCTAGAATGACGCCATCCCCAATCTGCGAGTCGTGTCCGATGTGCGCGTAGGCCATGATCAGGCAATCGCTGCCCACGCGCGTCATGCCGCCGCCCCCCGCCGTGCCGCGGGAGATCGTTACCGACTCCCGAACAGCCGTACGCGCGCCGATGCTGCAACCCGTGGGCTCGCCCCTGTACTTCAAATCCTGGGGGCTGATGCCCAGCGCCGCAAAGGGGTGCACCGTCACCCCTTCCGCGAGCGTCGTGTGGCCGTCAAGCACCACGTGCGAGATCAGCGTGCAGTGTTCACCCAACACGACGTTCGCGCCCACGGTGCAGAAGGGGCCTACGGTGCTGCTGGCCGGCACGACCGCGCCCGGGGCAACGCAGGCCAGTGGATGGATATGCTGCTTTGTGCTGCCCGGCTCGGCTCCGTACCCGTTCTCCATACCGGCAGGCCTACGCTTTCTTCTTGGGTCGCGGCACCAGCATGCAGGTAATCTCGGCTTCCGCGGCGACCACCCCATCCACACTGCAGATACCCTGCATCTTCACCACGCGCGACCGCCAGTTCAGCACCGTCACCTCGATGCGCAACTGGTCGCCCGGCACGATCTGCTTGCGAAAGCTGGCCTTGTCGATACCCGTGAACACCATCAGCTTGCTTTCACGATCGGGCACCTCGGTCAGCAGCAGCGCACCGCCGGCCTGGGCCATGGCCTCAATGGTCATCACACCCGGCATGATCGGGAAATCCGGAAAATGCCCTGCGAACTGCGGCTCATTCGCCGTCACATTCTTAATCGCGACGATGCGCTGCTTCCGTTCCATCTCCAGCACGCGATCGATCAGCAGAAACGGGTACCGATGCGGCAGAATCGCCATGATCTCCGTAATATCCATGGTGCGCTTCGGCTCCGGAGCATCTTCGGCCATCGGCTCTTCCCCCGTGGCGCCCCTTGCGGTCGCGATCTCAGTCGTTGTCTGATCCCTCGTTATCTGACTCATAGCGTGGCTCAGAATACCATCGCGCCCTGCGCTCTGCCGCACGCTCAAGGACCTACTTCTTCGTGAGCGGCCGGTCGGCATCGAAGAGATCGGCAGACAACGGCACGTGGTACTGCACTTTGGTCAAAAATCGCTGACTCGCCATGTCCCCATTGTGGTAGCGCGTGATGGTCAGCGCGGTCATAATGCCGTCCTGCCTCTGCCAGTTGTCATAGCGCTCCAGGTCCGTGTCGAGATCCTTGTACACGGGGTCGCGCCACTGGAAGCTGCGGCTGCGTGGCAGATGCGTCGTTGTATCCAGCCCCAGGGTCACCGCGTCGTTGTCCGTCGTGAGGATGCTGACCTTGTCCACCATGCGCCGCTCATCCATATCGGTTCCCTCATAGGTCACCAGCGTGCCCGGCCGCTTCAGCCAATCGCGCACCACGGTCTCAACCGTGTGCACACGACGCCGTTCGAAGTCTTCGACATCCACCCTGGGCAGCTCTTTACGGCCGTGGTAAGTAACCTCATAGCCGTTCTCGGGTGTCCACACCTCGGCGACATCGCGCTTGGTCGTGGGAATGAACACCCCCTGCTTGGAGACAATCACGACCCGTTCGCCGAAGGGTGCAAAACGAAAATACTCCTCAAAGGAAGCCTGATACGGGTTCGGCAGGCCCTTGTAAAAGGTGGACGAGCGTCCTTCCAGACGCTCCGTATCCACCGTCAGCCAGGCTTGGCCGCCAAGGGCAGCCGTCATTTCATCCAGCAACTGGCGTCCGCGCGCGCCTTCATCCTTTACGGGCTCGGGCTGCGCGCTGGGCAAGGCGGAGGCCTGTGCGTGCGCCTTCATCGATCCATGAAGTACAAGGGCACACACCAGCGCGCCCATCACCCGACCTGCTCGCATCCGTCCCACAACCAGCTCCTCGCTCCGGCGGCTCAACCGACCAGTACCGCGCCGCCGTTCACGTTCCATATCTCACCGGAGATAAAGCCCGCCCACGGCGAACAAAGAAAGGCGATCGGCCCGGCAATTTCCTCCGGCTCCGCCGCACGCCCCAGCGGAATCGCGTCCAGTGCTCTCTTGGACGCGTGCGGGTCGCCAAGGGTTCCCGCCGACATCTCCGTCAGCACCCATCCGGGAGCCACGCAATTGCACAGAATACCCTGCGGTCCGAGCTCGCTTGAGAGACTCTTCGTCAGGCTCAGCAGCGCGCCCTTGCTCGCGGCATAGTCGGCATGGAAGGCCTCGCCGCGCTGTGCCGCCGTGGAGGCGACCAGGACGATGTGGCCGCGCACACCGCTGTTCGCCTTGAGCACTGCCGCGGGCACGTCGCCCGCAATCCCCGCCTGCACCGCGGAGGTGGCGGAGGCCGGCCATTCGATGCGGTCGCTGAACACAGCCTCCTCCAGCAGTTCGCGCGCGTCCGCGCTGGCCTCCCCGCGCGTCGCCGCATCCGCCTCCCCCGGACCATACCGCCGGCTGCCCTCGTAGGCTGTCGTATCCGCCAACACGACGCCCTCCCCGCCCATGGCACTCGCTGGCGCTGCTGCACCGGCCTGCGGCCCGAGCATCTGTCGTGCGCCGGCACGCACCAGCCCGAAGACGCTCTCCAGATTGATGCCCAGCGTCTCCCGCCACTGCTCGTCACCCATGCTGGTGATGGGCTGATCGTGCGGCGGCCACACGCCGTGGTTTACGACCAGGATGTCCACGCGGCCAAAGGCGAGGACGGCAGCCGCGAGCAGGGCCTCCCCATCGGCAGCCGTGGCCAGTTCCTGCTGAATCGCCCGGCAAACCGCGCCTCCGCCGCACGCCTCCGCCAGCCTCGCCGCCCGGTCTGCCGCCGATTTATAACTGAAAACGACGCGCGCGCCGCACGCCCGCAGCAGCCGTACCGTGGCCGCGCCGATGCCGCGCGAGCCGCCCGTCACAAGGGCCACCTTGCCCTCCAGTGAAATCTTCATCCCTCCATCGTAGCCGCCGCGCAACGCCGAAGGTCACCCCGGCAGGAACGTTTGAGCCGAACAAGCCCGAATAAGCCGAAGAAGCTCCGCGGGTCATGCTAGAAAGAAAACACGAGGGAGGCACACATGAAAATGGCTGTCCTGGTCTGCCGCATCCTGCTTGGGCTCATGTTCTTTATCTTCGGGCTCAACAACCTGCTCCACTTCATCCCGATGCCGCCCCCTTCCGGCGATGCCTTGACCTGGATCGTCATCATGGGCAGCCATCACTGGATGAACTTCGTCGGCGTGCTGATGACCATTGCAGGCCTCCTATTGCTGGTCAACCGCTTCGTCCCGCTCGCGTTGACGCTGCTCGCACCCATCCTGGTCAATATCCTGCTCTACCACGCGCTGCTCTGGCCGCATGGTGCCGCGGCGGCCATCGTCGGCGGCCTGCTGGAGCTCGTGCTGATCGCTTTTTATTTCCCCAGCTTCGTTTCACTGCTGGCCATGAACCCGGAGGCCGGCACCCGCAAGCCTTAGCGCGAGATAGCTGATGCATAAGGCCTTCGTTAAACGCCTTGTGCCCTTTGTTGTCATTCCCTTTCCACCCCACCGAGCGCCTTTGGTCGATGGGGTGGGAAGACAATCTGCGTTTGTTCTTGTGTTTGCCTGTTCTCTATACCATCGGCAATCCGCCCTAACTAAGTCTATTGCTCGGTAGCTAAGTCTATTGCTCGGTAGCTAAGTCAATCGCTCGGCAGCCAAGTCAATCGCTCGACCCACGCTTCCGCACAGACCTGGTCGAAGGCTTGGTCGTCAGCGACAGGCGGCCATTGCCCATGGACACGGCCTTCGCCTCGCCGCGCAGGGTAAGCGCGGCGCGTGTGCGGGCCGGCAGCTTTGCCAGTACGAGCGCGTGAGCGGCGGCGAGTTCCTCATGCCATTCGCGCGGTCCCAGTGCATCCCAATGTTCGGCGGCGATCCAACCGATACGTGCGAAGTACGGTGCGGGGATCAATCCCTCGCGCTCCCGCAACTCCGCCGCGTGCTCGAGTCCAGCGGCAAAGGACATCACCGGCCCTCCGCGCCCGTCCAGGTTCATTAGCGCGAACATCTTGCCGCCGACGGCCTTGTCCCCGACCCAGAACACGAGATTTTCACCCCACTGCAGCGTCTCCGTGGCATGGGGCTGAGAAAGCAGGAAGGCACGGGCACGCTCCGCATCCATGCGAGTGAGTGTAGCCCATCGCCCTGAGCTGTCATAGTCCGGAGTTTGTAGAACATTCTCGGCAGGGCACGATCGTCAAACCGTCATCACTTCCTTTTCCTTCACCCGGAACATCTCCTCCACGCGCTTGATCTGCGCATCGGTCAAGGCCTGAATCTCTTCGTTGGCGCGCTTCTCGTCGTCGGCCGAAATCAGCTTGTCCTTCATCGCCTTCTTTACCTGATCGTTGCCGTCGCGGCGAATGTTGCGCAGAGCGGTCTTGTGGTCCTCCACCGTGCCGGCCAGCCGCTTCACCGCATCGCGGCGCCGCTCCTCGTTCATGGGCGGAATGGGCACACGGATCACCTTGCCGTCATGCATGGGGTTGAAGCCCTGCCCGCAGGTGCGAATCGCTTTTTCGATCGTTCCTACCAGGTTCACGTCAAAAGGCTCCACTTTGATCTGCTGCGCCTCCGGCGTGCTCAGTTGTGCGAGCTGGGAGAGCTGCATGTCGGCGCCGTAGGCCTCGGCCGTGATGCCGTCCAGCATGTGCACGGAGGCCCGGCCCGTACGAACACTGAGCAGATGCGTCCGAAAATCCTCCACTGCCTTGTCCATGCGCCCCTTCAGGGCCTCGTACACACCCTTCAGCCCTTCGATATTTACCATTGCCGTTGCCATCCGCTGCACTCCTCCTGCCTGATTTC
>CAXTBJ010000074.1:0-10663 GCA_964242585.1 uncultured Bryocella sp. | reverse complement strand
TTTCCTGCTGCTGCCGTTTTGATGCTCGCCTCGCTGATTTTACAGCGGCACCCTCTTTTGGGGATGCCGAGCCGGCCCTCCATGTTTGCCGGTGTCCGGCACCGCTACACTGCATCGACGCGAATCACCCGAAAGGTGTATCGGTCGCCCGGAAGAGTCGTTGACCGCCGGACGGGCACGCCATAGGCTTGGTTTTGACTGAGGAGGACGGCAATCTGCAACATGCTGCCGCACACAATTTCCTCCTCGGATTATGCGCAGGCTGCTGCTTGAAGCAGCCAAAAGGGCTTCCATGAAGAAGTTTTCTCTGATGACCTTGGCGATCGCTGTTCTCCTCGTGGCTACGCCCGCCTTTGCTTTGGGTGGCTGTGCCGATTCGCCGGAAAACCCGACGCTGCTGCTGGCCGGCTTGGCCGGCGGCGTCTACGGTGTACGTTCCCTGCGCACCTATCTCCGCTTGCGCAAAGGACGTTGATGCTGGCCTCCTCGTCGTCTGCGAGGCCGCCTTTTCTGTCCCCCGCGAAGCCTCACTCCCGGCCATGGCCTCCTCGGCGCTCTGAAGAGGCAGCCGCAATGCCAGCGACCGCCTCCTCATGGGCCGCCGTGACGCTGGCTGCCGTGTGCGCGCTGGCCGCCGCCTTCAGCCTCCTGAGCTCTGTGCGTGCGCTCGCCGATCAGTGGCGGTCCGACGACCTGAAGTCGATGGGGCTGCTTGTGCCGTTCATCAGCTTTACCCTGGTGCTGCGCGCCTGGCGGGCCCTCGGCTGGCGAATGGAAGGCAGCTGGTGGGGCGTTGCCCTGCTGGCCGCCCTCGCCTCCGTGCTGTTCGTTCGCGACCAGAGCCTGCTGATCGTCACCCTCCGGAAAAGCTGGCTCATGCAGTTGCCGCCACTGCCCCTGATCGCGGTGCTCTACGCCCTGGGCCTGGTGCTGCTGCTGGGCGGCCGGCCCCTGCTCCGGGCAGCCCGGTTCCCTGTGCTTTTCATGGCGACCGTGATTCCCGTACCGCAGTTTTTCAGCCACCGTGTGGATCTGCCGCTGCAGTACGCCTCCGCCACCGTGGCCCGCAGCTTTGCCCACCTGCTCGGGGAACGGCTCACCCCCGATCACCTCCGCCTGATGTTTACGCCGGAGTTCGGTATGTTCATCGCCCCCGGCTGCAACGGCATCCGCGGCGCGGTCACGCTCGGGCTGGCCGCGCTGGTGGTCGCTCACCTGTACCGGTTCCGCCCGTACCTGTTCGCCCCCGTGGTCGCCGGCGCTGTCCTGCTGGGCTATTTCTTCAACTTTCTGCGCCTCTGCTTATTGGTGGTGTACTACAAGATCGCGCTACCCTACCCTTGGCTGCAGGAGCGGGCCAGGGGCGCGGACCTCATCCTGGGCGGCTGCCTTTTTGTGCTGGCCCTGTATCTCTTCTTCGCGGTCGCCGATCGCCTGCGTCGACAGGCTCCCCGGGGCACCGCACCGGCAGCAGCGGCTCCCAAGAAAGCCATGTACGTCGGAGCCCTGGCCCGTGGCGCGACCCTGATTCTGCTGGCGGCGATCTTCGGTGGGGATGCCCTCCATGCGGAACGCTCCGGGCAGAACCATGCCGTCTCCTTGCCTCCCATGCCCGCCAGGCTGGGCGCCTACCGCCTGATCCGCACCTACCAGGACACCCTGCTCAACGGCGTCGTCGTCTACACCTGGGGCGAGTATGCCGCACCCGCCGTGACCGGCTCCGGCGCTCCCGCAACCGGCGCGGCCACCGCCCACGTCGCGCTCGGCATCGCGCCGGAGCTGGACATTCACGACGCCGAGATCTGTCACATCGCTCGCGGCGAGGAGCCTACCTCGCATGGGCAGCTCTCCGTTCCCACCCTCGCCGGCGACGTCGCGCTGGTGGCGGCCACCTACAACAACGGCACGGTCCAGAGTCTGGAGGCCTCCACGGTCTGCGACGGCGGCCAGTGTCGGCAGTTCACCCGGACAGCCGGCGGGGCCACGCTGATCTATGCCCGGCCGCACCGCACCCTGCCCATGCAATGGGCGCCCGATCGGCCCGTGCCCATCCTGCTGAAGGTGGAAATGCCGGACCCTGATCTCCCGGTGAGCCGTGCCGCGCCGCAGATGACCGCCGAGCTCAAGACGTTTCTCGCGGGAGTCAATCTGGCGGAGTTGGCGTCCCAGTTTCGCCACCGATGATGACAACAACGCGCAGTTCCCGTCTTACGGCAAGCCTTCGGAATGTGCTTCTCCGGCTCCGGCGGAGGCTGCGGTTGGCTCCGGGGTTGCCCGGTCGCCTATAATCGGGTATCCCTCCGGTAGCACGGGGTCGACGTAGAACACGCTGTGAGGTTGTGGTCATTTTTTCCGGAATGCGAGTGAGCGATATCGCTCCCAGAAGTCCCCGCAAGTCCCTGTGCGCGCGCCCACACAGGACCTCCCTTGCACTTCCGACGGCCGCCACTACCCTTTTGTTGTCCTTAGGTACGCTGAGCCTGCCCGAAGCGGCGGTCTCGCAGGTCCCGATCCTCCAGATTCAGGCGAAGCTGCCGTTCGGCAACGGTGCCGGCGCCTCCCAGGTGCTCTGCCCCGTGGAGGTGATCGGCAATCGCCGCATCCCCAAGGAATCCGTGCTGGCCCGCCTGTTCTCACGGCCCGGCGACCCGTTCGATGCCGCAATCGTCGAGCGTGACTACAATTCCCTTTGGAACACGGGCTATTTCGATGAGGTGCGCATCGAGCGCGTGGACCGGCCCACCTGCATCCAGCTCGTGGTCTACGTTCGTGAAAAGCCGACCATCGGCTCGATCGAGTACAAGGGTCTGAGCTCGTTTTCCACCTCCGACGCGCTGGATCGTTTCAAAAAAGAAAAAGTCGGCCTTTCGGTCGAAAGCCAGTACGATCCCACACGCATCAAGCGTGCGGAGGTCGTGCTCCGCGAGATGCTCGGCGAGCACGGCCAC
Source organism: uncultured Bryocella sp. (assembly GCA_964242585.1). Lineage (GTDB taxonomy): Bacteria > Acidobacteriota > Terriglobia > Terriglobales > Acidobacteriaceae > Granulicella. The sequence goes on along the minus strand of CAXTBJ010000074.1, from coordinate 7,715 downwards.
CAGTTCGCGACGATCAAGACGGAGGTGAAGACGCTGCCCCCGGCGCGCGTCGCTCTCACCTTCGCGATCAAAGAAGGGCCGACGGTCAAGGTCGGCAAAATCGCCTTTCAGGGCAACACCGCGTTGAACGCCCGCGAGCTGCGCTCGGCCATGAAAAATTTGAGGCCGATCGGCATTCCCCACTCGCTGATCCTTGAAAACCTGTTCCCGCGCACCTACGACGCCAGCAAGCTCGACGAGGACGCCGACCGTGTCCGCGTCGAATACCGCAACAAGGGCTACTTCAAGGCCACCACGCTTGAGCCGCAGACCAACGTGCGCAATGAGGGCGGCATCAACCCGCTCACCCTGCACCCCAACAACGGCAAGCGCGTCGACATCTTGATTCCCGTCGAGGAGGGCCAGCGCTACAAGCTGGGCGGCATCACCTTCTCCGGTAACACCAACTTTTCAAACACGAAGGCCCTGCGCGCGCAGTTCGCCACCAAAGATGGCGAATGGTTCAACTACACCGCCTTCGGCAAGGGTCTGGAGGCGTTGCGGAAGGCCTACGGGCAGTTTGGCTACATCAACTTCGTCCCCAACCCCATACCGAAGTTCGACGAGGCTCAACATCTCGTCTCCTTCGATATTCAGTGCGACGAGGGCAAAAAGTTCTCCATCTCCCGCATCGAGTTCACGGGCAACACCATCACCCGCGACAAGGTCATTCGCCGCGAGATGCTGGTGGAGGAAGGTCAGCCCTACAACAGCCAGCTCGTCGATCTCTCCCTGCTGCGCCTCAATCAGCTCAGCTACTTCGATACGCTCCGGGCCGACCAGGATGTGGAAACGCGTCAGAACGCCGATGCCGGTACCGTGGATCTGCTGGTCAAGCTCAAGGAAAAGGGCAAGAACTCGATCGGCCTCAACGGCGGCGTCAGCGGTCTCTCCGGGTCCTTTATCGGCCTTAACTACCAGACCAACAACTTTCTAGGTCTGGGAGAAACCCTCTCCGTTGTAGCCAACGTCGGCGATCTGTCGCGCAATCTCAGCCTCGGTTTTACCGAACCCTACCTGCGCAACAAGCCCGTCTCGCTCGGCGTGCAGCTGTCGGACAGCAAATTCGACTACAACCCGGCTAAGAGCTACGCGATCGCCAATGGCCAAAGTGCGAATCTCACCAATGCGCAGAACTCGCTGCTGACCAACTACAACCAGTCCACCGAAGGCCTTACCATCTCGAGCGCCACGGCGCTGCGCAAGCTCTTCCGCCACACCGGCGTGGCCCGCGTGGGTATCTCGTACGGTCTTTCGCGCTCCAGCATTACCACCTTTAATCAGAACACGCTCAACGTATTCCAAACGCTGGCGTACCGTTCCGGGATCGCCGGCCAGAACGCCCTGAGCGGCATCATTACCTCGGTCGTGACACCCAGCTTCTCGTTCTCCACGCTGGACCGCGGCGTGGGCCCTCACAATGGCAAGGACCTCAACGTGGCCTTTCAGCTGGCGGGCATCGGCGGCAACACCAAATACTATGCGCCCACGGTGGCCTACCGACAGTTCTTCCCCATGAAGGGGCTCCGGATCAACCGTGAGGGCCATAACGTTCTTGGCTACCGCGTGCAGTTCCAGACCGTCGGCGGCTTCGGCGGCGAGGTCGCCCCGCCGTTCCAGCGTATCTACGGCGGCGGTGAAAATGATGTCCGCGGCTTCGACATACGCTCGGCTTCGCCGTACAGCCTGATTCCTACGCGCGTGCAGTACAACCTCACCAATCCGGACGGCTCCGCGGTGCCGCGCGATCCGACCAATCCCACCCTGGGGAACGTGCAGATTCCCCTGCCGATCTACCGGCTCGCCTCCGTCGGCAGCGATACCGGGTTCGTGTCCAATCTCGAGTACCGCATCCCGATCGTGAATCAGGTCACCTTTGCCTTCTTCACGGATTTCGGCATGAACTTCGACCTGCAGTCATCGCAGCTGCGCCAGAGCGTCGAGGGGCAATCACAGATCAATGCTCCCCTCTACGGCTGCCCGCAGATCGTCAACGGCTCCTGCCTGGGCGGCAAACAGGTCACCTTCCCGCTCTACCTGCAGACCCTGCAGCACACCAACTATGTGCCGCGCATGTCGAACGGGGCCCTGCTGCAGGTCATTCTGCCGATCGTGAACGCGCCGTTCCAGATCTTCTACGCCTATAACCCGTTGCGGCTCTACAACAACCTGCCGCAGCAGCTCACCACCGATACGTACACCTTCAACGACCTCTTCCCGAAGGTGGACCCCACCTGCAACTCCCATGCGGCGACGGCGACCAGTGCCGCGGTCACCTGCACCCTCACCGGCGCGGGCGCTTTCACCAAGGCGCAGGCGCTGCAGCTGTATGGAGCGAACTACCTGCTTCGCGAGCCCCGCAAGACGTTCCGTTTCACGGTGGCGACCACCTTCTAGCGCGGCAGATACTTCAGGGCGAAACGGGAGGTTCAGGCCTCCCGTTTTTTGCGTTGACACACCGATCCAGGCGCTGCATCGCCAGGGCAAACCCCAGCCCGCGCCCCGGTAGCGGGACACCCACGCCCCGATCTCGACCTGATTACCACCTTCGTTGCAGATCTTTGCCCTACTGTCCCGGCATGAGCCCTGCAAAGGTTCGAGTGCATCGAATGTGTAATGAAAAGGAGTGCGGCCTGGGGTCGCGCGCCTGATCAGACGGCGTATTCTAAAGCTCAATCACAGGCCCCGGGTCACTCTTCGTGAACACGGCGCACAGAGGACAGGAAACTTGGAAACCCTGGCACCAGCGTTGCAGACCCTTATTCATATCAACGGGCAGCCGGGTGTGGGTAGCGCTCTCCCCGGCACCTGCGATCCGGCTTTGGCCCGCGATCCGTGGCTGTTTGACAGTCTTCCCCCGAGCTACGGTCCGGGTGCATCGGCTGCCGACCGAATCGCGCCCCATGCTCCACGCCAGGGCGAATTGCCCCGAGAGTATCGCGAGGCAACGGCCGCCGAACTCGATCTGCGTATCCGTGCCGCGAAGCACGCGCTGGGCGAACGCGTTGTGATCCTCGGCCATTTCTATCAGCGCGATGAGGTCGTGTGCCACGCCGATTTCGTCGGCGATTCCTTTCAACTCGCGCAGGTGGTCAAGACTCGGCCCCGGGCGGAGGCCATCGTCTTCTGCGGCGTGCATTTCATGGCCGAAACGGCCGATATGCTCTCCGGACCGGACCAGGCCGTGCTGTTGCCGAATCTGGCCGCGGGCTGCTCCATGGCCGATATGGCCGATCTGGACTCCGTGCAGGCCTGTTGGGAGCAGCTGGAAGAGGTGCTCGGCACCGAGCCGGACGCCGCGGGGCGCATGCCGGTGATGCCGGTAACCTACATGAACTCCTCAGCCGCCCTGAAGGCCTTCTGCGGCGAGCACGGCGGCATCGTCTGCACCTCCTCGAATGCCAGCACCGTATTGCGCTGGGCCTTTGAGCGCGCGCAACGGGTGCTCTTCTTTCCCGACCAGCACCTTGGCCGCAACACCGGCAAGGCCATGGGACTCGCGCCGGAAAACATGCCTCTGTGGAACCCGCGCAAGCCGATGGGCGGCACGGACGCCGAGACGCTGCGCGGCGCGGAGATCATCCTGTGGCACGGTTTCTGCTCCGTGCACAAGCGTTTCACCGTCGGGCAGATTGCCGCCGCACGGGCGGCGCACCCCGGCGTCCGCGTCGTTGTGCATCCCGAATGCCCCATGGACGTGGTCGACGCCGCCGATGAGTCGGGCTCGACCGATTTCATTCGCAAGGCTGTTCAGGCTGCCGCGCCGGGGTCCACCTTTGCGATTGGAACCGAGATCAACCTCGTTCAAAGGCTCGCGGCCGAGCACCCGGACAAGACGATCTTTTGCCTGGACCCGGTCATCTGCCCCTGTTCCACGATGTATCGCATTCACCCCGGTTATCTCGCCTGGGTGCTGGAATCGTTGGAACGGGGCGAGCGGCCGAACCGCATCCGCGTCCCGGAGGATATAGCCATTCCGGCGCGCCTCGCCTTGGAGCGCATGTTGGCCGCCAAACCGGCACCCATCCCGGCGAAGATTCCGAGCCGCCCATGAGGGTAATTGTCGTCGGCAGCGGCATTGCGGGCCTGGTCGCCGCGCTCGAGCTCTCCCGTGCGCACCGGGTAACCCTGATCACGAAGTCGCGGTTGGCGGAAAGCAATACCCGCTACGCGCAGGGCGGCATCGCCGCCGTGATGACCGCGGAGGACAGCGTCGCCGAACACGTGGACGACACGCTGCGGGCGGGGGCGGGCCTTTGCAGCCGTGAGGCAGTAGAGATCCTCTGCGCCGAGGGCCCCGCGCGCGTACGCGACCTGATTGCCCTGGGTGTGGCGTTCGACCGCAAACACGGCGAACTCGCGCAAGGTCTGGAAGCAGCCCATTCCCGCCCCCGCGTCCTCCACGCCGGGGGCGATGCCACAGGGTTGGCCATTGAGATGGCCCTGGTCGAAGCCGTGCATGCGGCGCGCATCGACGTGCTGGAGCACACCTTTGCCGCCGATCTCCTGCTGGAGAACGGCCGGGTCTCCGGCCTGGAGATCATCGACTCCGCGAACCGGTCCTCAACGATCTCCGCCGAGGCGGTCGTTTTGGCCAGCGGCGGGGCGGGACACCTGTACCCGTACACCACCAATCCCAGCGTGGCCACGGGCGATGGTGTCGCGCTGGCGCTGCGTGCCGGGGCCCAGTTGGCCGATGTCGAGTTTTACCAATTCCACCCCACCGCGCTCTCCGCCCCCGGCGGCTTCCTCATCTCCGAAGCCGTGCGCGGCGATGGAGCGGTGCTGCGCGCCGCCGACGGCAGCCGTTTCATGCAGACCGTTCACCCCGACGCCGAGCTCGCCCCACGTGATGTCGTGGCCCGCGGCATCGCCGAGCAGATGATCCGCCAGGGTGGCCAGCCCGTCCTGCTGGACGCCACCGCCATGGGAGCCGACTTTCTCGCCAAGCGCTTTCCCACCATCAACGCCGCCTGCCTGCGCGCCGGGCTCGACTGGGCGCGGCAGCCCATTCCCGTGGCTCCGGCAGCCCACTACTGGATGGGAGGGGTGCGCACGGACACCTTCGGCCGCACCTCCTTGCCGGGACTCTTCGCGGTCGGCGAGGTGGCCTGCACGGGCGTGCACGGCGCCAATCGCCTGGCGTCGAACTCGCTGCTGGAAAGTCTCGTATTCGCATGGCGCGCCGCACACCTCCTCGTGGAGGATGGGACCATCGCCCTCGATACCTGGCCCGGCCTGGAGAAGGTGGGCGACCTGGAGACGAACATCCTCTTGCTGCCGACCCGGTCTCCGGACGACCAGGCGCATCGGATGATTGCTCTTCCCTCGCGCAAGGTCCTGCAGGATCTCATGTGGTCGAGCGCGGGCATCGCTCGTGATGCCCAAGGCCTGCAACACGCCGCCGCCTTCATGCGCGACTGGTACGTCCCGGGCGAGACAGCGGCGGAGCGCGAAACCGCCAACCTCCTCCTGCTTGCGCAGGCCGTCGTCACCGCCGCGCTTGCCCGCGAAGAGTCCCGCGGCGCGCATTTCCGCCTCGATTACCCCCAGGCCCGCGAGGAGCAGCGTAACCACCTCGGCCTTCAGCAACCGCCGCCGTCGAATGGCAGCGAGGAAGCCGGCCAAATTCTGACGTACCAGGCAGAAGCCATATGCTGATGCCGCTCAGCCCGGCTGCGGTGGACCGCCTCGTGCGGATGGCACTTGAAGAAGATGCTCCCTGGGGTGACTTGACCTCGCAGACCCTCGTGCCCGCCCAGGCACGGTTCACTGCCAGCCTGGTGGCCCGTGAGCCCGGTTTGCTGTGCGGTATGGCCCTGTTTACCGCGGCCATGCAACTCACGGATACCACTCTCACGATAGCCTCGCTGCACCAGGACGGCGGCAGCTTCACGCGGGGCGAGGTTCTGGCCCAGGTAGAAGGCCCTGCACGCTCTATTCTGCAGGCGGAGCGCGTGGCGCTCAATCTGTTACAGCGCCTTTCCGGCATTGCGACCCGCACCGCCGAGTTCGTCAGCGCGGTCGCCGGCACCGGCGCGCGCATCGTGGACACCCGCAAGACCACCCCGGGCCTGCGCTACTTTGAGCGCTATGCTGTCCGTTGCGGCGGCGGCTTCAATCACCGCTTCTCGCTCTCCGATGCCGTCCTGGTCAAAGACAACCACCTCGCGGCGCTGGGCGAGGCCGACCTGACCACGGCCCTGCGCGAGGTCCGTGCCCGTCTGCCGCATACGACCCATTTCGAGGTCGAGGTCGACCGCCTGGACCAGATTGAGTCCGTGCTCGAAGCAGGGGTGGATACCGTTCTGCTGGACAACTTCTCGCTCGCCGACCTGCGTACGGCGGTAGTTCAGATCGGCGACCGCGCCCTGACCGAGGCCAGCGGCTCCGTGCGCCTTGAAACTGTCGCCGAGATCGCCCGCACGGGGGTAGGCATCATCTCTATCGGCGCCCTTACTCACAGCGTGCGTTCGCTCGATCTCGGGCTCGATATCCTGCCCGACAGGTCCTAGGCAAACCGCGTGATCTATCTCGACGCCGCCGCGACCACCGCCGTCCGCCGCGAGGTGCTGGAGGCCATGTGGCCCTACCTCACCGGCGAGTACGGCAATCCCTCCAGCCGTCATGAACTGGGCTCCGCGGCAGCCCGCGCCCTAGCCTCTGCCCGCGAACGGGTCGCCGTACAGCTCGGCTGCCGTCCGGGAGAGATCATCTTCACCTCCGGCGGCACGGAGGCCGACAATCTGGCCATCAAAGGCATCGCCCTGGGCGCGCCGCGCGGTCGCCACATCCTCACTACGCGCATCGAGCACGAAGCCGTGCTCGCCTCCTGCGATTACCTCGCCAGGCATCACGGGTTCACCCTCACATATCTTCCGGTGGATCGATACGGTCTTGTGAATCCCGCAGATTTTGCTGCGGATCTACGCCCCGACACCACGCTCTGCACGATCATGCTGGCCAACAACGAGGTCGGCACGATAGAGCCCATCGCCGAGCTCGCCGCCCTGGCCCGGGAGCACCGCGTTCCCTTTCACACCGATGCCGTGCAGGCCTGTGGCGCCCTGCCGCTTCACCTGCCCGCGCTCGGTGTGGACGCCATGAGCCTCTCCGGCCACAAGCTGGGTGCGCCCAAGGGCGTGGGTGCCCTGTTCGCACGGGGGCGCCTCGCCTTGGAGCCCGTGCTGCACGGGGGCGGCCAGGAACGCGGCCGCCGCTCCGGTACGGAAAACGTCGCCGGCGCCATCGCTCTGGCTACGGCCCTGGAGCTGGCGCAAGGCGAGGTCGAAGCCACGGCCGCCCCCCTAACCGCACTGCGCGACCAGCTCATCGCCGGTATATTGGCCCGCGTTCCGAGCGCCCTGCTGACCGGCGATCCCAGGCAGCGGCTGCCCAACAACGCCTCGTTCTGCTTCCCGGGAACCAGCGGCGAGGCCGTTCTCCTCCAGCTGGAGGAACGCGGCATTCTGTGCTCCAGCGGCTCGGCCTGCGCCGCCGGCAGCGATGAACCCTCCCACGTCCTCACGGCGCTCGGCTACGAACGCGCCCTGGCCCAGACGGCCGTTCGTTTCACCCTGACAAAAACCACCACGGCCGCCCAGATACAGGCGGTGATTGCCGCCGTCGAAGCCTCGGTGTCTGCCCTGCTGCAGCTGGCCGGTCCAGCCTAAGCT
>CAXTBJ010000073.1:13022-19733 GCA_964242585.1 uncultured Bryocella sp. | reverse complement strand
GCACAGGGCACAGGGCACAGGGCACAGGGCACAGGGCACAGGGCACAGGGATTAGAGATTAGGACAAGACAAGGTTTGATTGCAGGACAGCGTAACAAGCCGCCATCTTTGCGCAACGGGTAGGCATTGGCATTTACCTCCACCCTCTATTGAATCCCTGTGCCTCGTGCCCAATTTCCCGCTCCCTGTGCCCAATCCCTGCTCCCTGTGCCCTACTCCCTATTCCCTATTCCCTGCTCCCTGCTCCCTGTACCCTGCTTCTGTGGCCGTAACGCTCCAAACCCCGGTGAAGTTTCTGAAGAAGGTAGGCGATCGGATTGCCGGGCCGCTTGCCGAGCGCGGCGTGGAGACGGTGGAGGACCTGCTCTACCACCTGCCCTTCCGCTACGAGGACCGCGCCCACCCCAAGCCGCTCTCCAGCTACGAGCCGGGCGATATGGCCTCGGTCGTCGGCGAGGTGCGCGGTGCCCTGCTGCTGCGCACGCGTGCCAAACCGATCTTCGAGATGACGGTCGGCATCCGGCCCACGCCGGAGACGAAAACGCCGGAGACCGTCGCCAGCGGTGGCCTTCTCATGCCGCCGACGCCGGTTCTTGAAACCCTCAAGTGTCTCTGGTTCAACGGCACCTACCTGCGCGACCGTTTTCAGCCCGGGCAGCAGGTGGCGCTCTACGGCAAGCTGGAGGGCTCGCGCTCCGGCAACGCGCTCGGGGCTGCATCGGGCATGACCCGTTTCAAGATGATCCAGCCCACCTTCGAGATCCTGCCCGGCCCGGATGCGGCCGGCGAGGAGGCCGAGTTCACCACGCTCGAAATGGGCCGGCTGGTGCCGGTGTATGAATCCCTGGGCGGCACCACGGCATGGGGCGCCAAACTCGGCTCGCGCTGGTTGCGCCGCGTGCTCTGGTCGCTCTTTCGCGAGCTCGAAGAGACCGGCACCGAGGCCGAAGAGACCCTGCCGCGGGCGCTGATCGAGCGCCTGCAGCTGCCCAGCCGCATGCAGGCCCTGCGCGATCTGCACTTTCCGCCTGCCGCGACCGCGCTTGCGGACCTGGGAGCCGCCCATACCCCGGCACATCGCCGGCTGATCTTCGAGGAGCTCTGGTATCTGGAACTGGGGCTCGAGCTGAAACGCCGGCGTCTGCGCGAACGCGAAGGCACGGCCTTCCTCACCGACGACAACGTGCGCCGTGCGCTCAAACAGGTGCTGCCCTTCAAGCCGACGACGGCGCAGAAACGCGTGCTGGCGGAAATTGTCGCCGACATGCGCGAACCGCGGCCCATGCGCCGGCTGCTGCAGGGCGATGTGGGCTCAGGCAAAACCATCGTCGCGCTCGAGGCCGCGCTCGTGGCCATTGAAAACGGCTACCAGGTGGCGTTCATGGCTCCAACCGAGATCCTGGCAACGCAGCACTATCTTTCCGCACGCAAGCTGCTGGCGGAGGCAATCTCGCCCGCCAAGGGGCGGCTGTACCGCATCGGTCTGCTCACCGGGTCGCTCGACGAGCGCACCAAACGCGAGGCACGGGGCCGCATCTCTCGCGGGGAGACCGACCTCGCCATCGGCACGCACGCGCTGGTAGAGGAAAAGGTCGACTTCGAAAATCTAGGGCTCGTCATCATGGATGAGCAGCACCGTTTCGGCGTGCAGCAGCGCTATCGGCTGATGCGCAAACCGGGCGCGGACGGCATCGCCACCGAGCCTGACGTGCTGGTCATGACCGCCACACCCATTCCGCGTACCCTGGCACTGACGGTCTACGGCGACTTTGAAGCCAGCATTCTCGACGAGCTGCCGCCAGGCCGCACCGCCATTACCACCCGTCGGATGCCGGCCGAACGCGCCGGCGAGGTATGGGGCTTCGTGCGCAAGCAGGCCCAGGCGGGTCGGCAGGCCTATATCGTCTGCCCGATCATCGAGGGCGAAAAGGAGGACCAGCCCGAGCTGGACTTTGCCGCGGTGAGCGAACCCGAGTCTCAGATGGCGAGAAAGCCCGGCAAACGTGCCCCTGCTCGCGCCAAGCTCCGCTCCGCCGTGGAGGTCTATGAAGAGCTGCGCACCGGGCCGATGGCCGGGCTCAAGCTGGGCCTGCTGCACGGCCGCCTCGGCGCCGATGACAAGGACGTCGCCATGGCCCGATTCAAACGCGGCGAGATCCAGGTTCTGGTCTCCACAACGGTGATCGAGGTCGGCGTCGATGTCCCAAACGCCACCGTCATGGTCATCGAACATGCGGAGCGCTTCGGCTTGGCGCAGATGCATCAGCTGCGCGGGCGCGTTGGGCGCGGCGAGGCCAAAAGTTACTGTGTGTTGCTCACCGGGGAACGCGTCTCGCCCGAGGCTGAGGCGCGCCTGGACGCGATGGTACGCACCCAGGACGGCTTCGAGCTCGCTGAATTCGATCTTGCCCAGCGCGGTCCGGGTGAGTTCTTCGGCACCCGTCAGGCCGGTATGCCCGACCTCCGTGTCGCGGACCTGCGCCGCGACCGCAAGCTGCTCGAATGGGCCAAGATCGAGGCCAACCGCTTCGTCGAACACCCCGACCCGGCTATCAGCCCCGAAGAGCGCGCCGCCGTCTGGGCGCGGCTCAAGCAGCAGTGGCAACGCCGCTACGGTCTGGTGGAAGCCTAAGCCGGGCACGGAAGCCGGAGACGAAGGCAAGGAACGAACGCCGTCAACGTACGCCAAGGAAGGCCAAGGGATGCCAGACCACCTGATTGCTCTATAACGGCTTTTCGAGGGGTGTAGAGTAGGCGCGAGCAGAATACAGAGATCCTTCGCTATGCTCAGGATGACGGCAGACTGCTGGATCGTGGCTAGGCCGTTGTTCTGGATGACGGCAGGCTTCCCGTGGGACCCTTTGGAAGCATGAAACGCAGCGGAACCCAGCTCGGCCAGAACTTCCTCATCGATGAAGCCGCCTGCCTGCGCATCGCAGGCTCCCTGGGCGGCGATGCCGCCGAGCGGGACCGCACCGCCGTCGAGATCGGCCCGGGTCACGGCGCCATTACCGCGCACCTCGCCGCACGCTGCGCCCGCCTGCATTGCATCGAGTTCGACCCCGCCCTGGCCCGCGAACTCGCCTTCCGCTTCCGCAACACGCCCCACGTCACAGTCCACCACGCCGATGTCCTCAAGACCGATCTGCGCCCCTTCGCGTCGGAAGCTGGCTGTGCCCTGGATATCGTCGGCAACCTGCCCTACTACATCACTTCGGACATCCTTCTGCACCTCTTCGGCTTTGCGCGCGAGGGCCTGCTGCGCCGTGCCGTGCTGATGGTGCAGCGCGAGGTCGCCATGCGCCTCGCCGCCCCGGCGGGGGTCAGCGACTACGGCCCGCTCTCCGCGCTCGCGCAGCTGCACGGGGCCGTCACCGAGCTCTTCACCCTGCCGCCCGGTGCGTTTTCACCGCCGCCGGAGGTCTTCTCCACGGTCATCCGACTCGATTTTCAGCCAAGATTTTCAGAGTTGGGCCTCGATTTTGAAACCTTCAACCCGTTTCTGCGCTCCACCTTCGCACAGAAGCGCAAGACGCTGGCCAACAACCTGCGCAACGCGGGGTACACCGGCGTGCAACTCACCGCGGCGTGGCCGGGGCACCTGTCCGCACAGGTTCGCTCGGAGGCCGTGGGCCTGGAAGATCTAGCCGCGCTCTATCGCGCGCTCGCGTCCGATACGCCACCCCGGGCCGCCGGCGCATGATCCCGCACCGTTTAGGCAAGGTAGCCGTTTGAGCGAAACAGCGAGCAAGACAGCCGATGACATGGAGGTGTTTCGCCCTTTGTTGTCATTCCCGCAGGGAATCTGCGGTTGTTCTTGCTTTTGCCTGTCTTTAATACCGTCTGCTAATCCGCTATGGACTCAGGGCATTCGGGAACTTTTCTTTCTGTCATTCCCGCAGGCAACCTGCTGCACGGCACCACCGCTCCACCTGCCGTCAAGCAGGCGGGGCCGACGGCAGCCCCGCACCCTGCAACAGGTGCGCGGCTTTGCGGCGAACACGGTCCATCACGCGCTCGTCGTTCTGTATCGCCACCAGCATGGGAGCGATATTGCCGACCTCCAGCGCGCGGCCCTCATTCAGCGCGGTCTGCAGGTTGTCCATCTCGGCATCCAGGCCCAACCGGTCAAAGCGCAGCTTGGCTGCCAGCCGTTCGCCGGCCTGCATGGTCTCGGCCAACGCCTCGAAGGCCGTCGTGGCGGCGTCCACGCGATCGTCCTCGGAGTAGTTATAGGTGCACTCAGATACGACGCCATTTTGCACCAGCCGCAGTGTTTTCATGCCAGTCTGCGCAATATTTTTGCGGTGCGAGGCGCAGCGGTTGGATCTCACCAGCGGGCCCGCCGCAAAGAGTTTCGTTAACAGTGACTCGGAGACGGTGATCGGCATGTCGGCGGCCTTCGCGGCTTCCGTTGCCCCGGTGGTGACCGGCCTCGCACCCGCGGCGGCGGGCGTCGCTGCCGCCCCCGCACCGCGGTAGGTACCCCCCCGCGTCGCCCGGTCCAGTTGCAGCGAATAGTGCACCGCGGCGTCACCCGGCCGGTCCAGAGTGAAGGTCAGTGTATCGGGTGCGGAGGCGGGCTCCTGCGCCTTGGCCGTGGCCGAAAACAGGGGGGCCGTGGTTATGACTATGCTCATGACCACGATCATGGTCACGGTATGGGTCACGACCGGCAGGCCAAGCCGTGCACCGCTCCACGCCCTGCTCCAGAGACGTCCCTGTACCCGGGACCTCAACGTTTTAGCCCCTCGGCCGTCTGGGCATGGTGAATGTGGCAGATGGCGATGGCAAGCGCATCGGCCGCATCGGCCGGCTGGGGGATCTCGTCCAGCTCCAGCAGCCGCGCCACCATGAAGCCCACCTGCTCCTTGGCCGCTAAACCATAGCCCACAACCGCGCTTTTTACGGAGAGCGGAGCATATTCGGCCACCGGCAGACCGCGGTTGGCCGCCGCCAGCAGCGCGACGCCCCGCACTTGCCCCAGCTTCAGCGCGCTTTTGGCGTTTCGGGCAAAAAATACGTCCTCGATCGCCACATATTCCGGCTCCCAGAGCGTGATCAGCGCGGTCAACTCGGCGTAGACCTGCGCCAGGCGCACCGGGGTACGGTCCTTCTTGTTCAACCGCACGGCTCCGGCACACAGGTGGCGCAGCCGCGGCGAACGGGCCGCGGCGTCCACCTCCACCACGCCGTAGCCGGTAAACTCGGTTCCGCAATCGATGCCAAACACCCGCATGGAACACAAGTCTACCGCGAGGGCGCGGGCGAGGCGGCCAGCGCGCCCCATGGAACGAGGGGGACCGGTCAGCACCCGTTACAATCGGTGGGGCCCACGCCCTGTACCCGGCCGTCGAACGATCGAGCATCCCGAACCTTGAGACCTTTCCCGACATCTGACCGCCGTATTGCCCGAGGCGCGGTATCCGTCCTGCTGGCGGCAGCGGCCGCCGCGCCGGCCCTGGCAGCGCAGCAGGAGCCCTCGCAGACGCCCGCGCCGATTGTCCGCGCGCCGCGCCGCGACCCGGCCCAAACGGTCCCAGGCCCGACCGGCGCTACCCCATCCCCGTCAACGCAGGCCACACCGCCTGCCGCCGCGCCGGTCGTGGCTCGCCCCCGCCCGGTACCGAATCTTTCGCCCTACGCCCTGCCCGACCCGAGCCGTTCCGCGGTCAGGGGTGCCGGTACCGTCACGCCAAGGCCTGCGAGCCCCCAATCCACAACTCCCCGGCCCACAACTGCCCGCTCAGCGACCCCATCCGGCACAACGGCCGTTACGGCGGCCTCGAAGCCCCGCGCGCCTGCCGCAATCTCCACCACAACGCCCGCGTCCGCAAACGCCGGCATCGCAACCGGAACGCCCACCCCGGCCCCGGAGCACAAGCTCAACATCAACAGCCTCAACCGGGATGTCATCGTGCTCGATCCCAGTCACGGCGGCCCGGACGCCGGCGCGCGCATCGGCGAAACCACGCTAGAAAAAAATGTCACCCTTGCCCTCGCCTATCGCCTGCGCTCGCTGCTGCTGGCGCGTGGCTTCACCGTCGTGCTGACCCGCGACAGCGATGCCGCCACCCTGCAGACCTCCGCCAACGCCCAGCCCACGCCGCTTACGCTGGACGACCGCGCCGGTATCGCCAACCACGCGCACGCGGCCGCCTGCCTGCTGCTGCACGCCACCGGCCGCGGAACGGGATTGCACATCTACAGCTCCGAGATGGAGCCCACCTTCGCCGAACCCGCGCAGATTCCGTGGTTGACCGCCCAGGCCGCCTGGGTTCCGGCCAGCCGGGCTTTGGAGTCGCAGCTGAGCGCCGCGCTGGGCCGCTCGCACATCCCTCTGCTCAGCAGCACGGCCTCCGTACGGCCCATCGACTCGCTCGCCTGCCCGGCCCTGGTGCTGGAGCTCGCCCCCTCCCCGGAAGCCAAGGAGGCCACCCCCGGCAGCATCAACGACGCGGCCTACCAGGAGCGCGTGGCCGCCGCCCTCGCCGCCGCCCTTGTGTTCTGGAAGAATGCGGTGCAGTCCCCGCCCCGGCTACCCGCCCCCCTCCGCGAACACCACGGCATTCCACAGCCGGCCACCGTCCCCGCCCGGCCCCGCACGACCGAGCCCAGCGCCGCCACACCGGAGATACAGCCATGAGCCAGGAGACACAGCCATGAGCTCACGCCGCATGCGCCTCCTCTTCTGGTGCCTGGTGGCCTGCA
>CAXTBJ010000073.1:6073-12922 GCA_964242585.1 uncultured Bryocella sp. | reverse complement strand
ACAGCCATGAGCTCACGCCGCATGCGCCTCCTCTTCTGGTGCCTGGTGGCCTGCATCCTCGCGCTCGGCGTGCTGCTCTTCACCGAGCGCCAGCGCCAGCGCGACCGGGTGCGCGACCTCGCCGACCAGACCCCGGTCGACGCACCCTACACCGACGCCGAGCCCGTCGCGCTGGATCTCGCCGACGACAACAGCGGCGCGATCGTGCCCACGGAGCGTCACATCGCGCTACCCACCGAAGCCAATGCGCGCGCCCGCGCCCTGCTGGACCACCTAGCCACCGAGTACGCCCTGCCCAACTCGGCGCATCCGCTGCCCACCGGCGTCATGGTGAATGAGATCTTTCTGCTGCCGCTGCCGGTGGTCGGCCACAGCCTTGATCCCAATGCGCGGCCGGCGGCGGATGGCCGCGTGCAAACCGCTCTCGTCGCGCCCACCGACCCCAACGCGCTGCGGCCGCACACGCCGGGGGGCCAGCTCGCGGTCATCGACCTGCGCGGCCCCTTCGTCAACGGTCATCCTTCAGGCGTCGAGGTCGAATCCCTGACTCTCGCCTCAATTCTCGGCACCCTGCACGCCAATCTGCCGCAGATCGAGCAGGTCCGCTTCCTGGTGGACGGCCAGCCGCGCGAAACGCTGGCCGGCCACGCCGATCTGCTGCGCATCTACCCGGTGCGGGACACGGCCACACCCCAGGCAGCGGACGCAGGGGCCCCATGAGCGCCGCGATGCCGGCGGCTGCGCCGACACCCGCCGCAGCTAACGAAAAGCGCGTGATCGGCGTCTTCGACTCCGGCTTCGGGGGCCTCACCGTGCTGCGCGCCCTGCTGCCCAGGCTCCCCGGCGCGCATTTCATCTACCTCGGCGACACCGCGCGGCTGCCCTACGGGGCCAAATCCCAGGACACCATAGCCCGTTATGCCGTGGAGGCCGCGCACTTTCTCGTCGCACGCGGGGCCGGGCTGCTGGTGGTCGCCTGCAACACCGCGACCGCGCTCGCCTTGCCGCAGATCCGCGCCGCGGTGCCCGTGCCGGTGATCGGTGTCGTGGAACCCGGAGCCGAGGCGGCATCGGCAGCCGCCACGGCCGCGAACAGCATTTCCGGCAAAATACCCGGCGGCGTCCCCAACAGCGTTCTGATTCTCGCCACCGCAGCCACCGTGCAGTCGCACGCCTATCGCGATACCTGCGCCGCCCTCGGCCTTCAGGCCACCGAGATGCCCTGTCCCCTGCTGGTGCCCCTCGTCGAGGAGGGCTGGACCGATCATCCCGTCACGCGCGAGGTCCTGCGGATTTACCTCGCCGAGGCCCTGACCATCAGCCGGCCCGCCACCGTGCTGCTGGGCTGCACGCACTATCCCCTGCTCGCGCCGGCCATCGCCCAAACTCTGCGCGAGCTGGGCTCCGCAGCCATCGTCGTTGACTCCGCGGAGGCCACAGCCGAAGCCGTGCATAAAGCCCTCGGCCACTTACCCGGCAATAACTCCGGCGACATTGAAATCACCATGGACATCGCCAACAACCTCACTGCGAGCAGCACCCCCGCTACCTTTGAGTGCTTCGCCACCGACTCCATCGAAAAATTCGCCTACCTGGGCAGCCGATTCCTGGGCCGCCCCATCCCGCAAGTTCACCTGCTCGACCTAGGCGGCTGAAGATGGTCCACGCTTAAGTTGTACGTTGTACGTGCTTTGGACTTCGACATTGCACGTTCTAAGCTGCTCACATCAGAAAATCGCCACGCCCGCGCACCTCGGCGCTGAGCTAACTCAAGCACATCAGCAGCAATGTTGCGTACCAGACACGTACAACGTAGAACTTAGAACGTACAACTCCAATGCCCTACCTACTAAAATCCGAACCGGACAAATATTCCTTCGACGACCTCCTCCGCGACGGCGAAACCGTCTGGGACGGCATCAAGAACCCCCAGGCCCTGATCACGCTGCGCAACATGAAGCGCGGTGAACAATGCGTGATCTATCACTCCAACGTGGGGAAAGCCGCGATCGGCACGGCAAAGGTCGTCTCCGTCAAGCTGGCTGAAGACGGCAAGACACCGTTAGTCACCTTGAAGGCCGGCAAGCGCCTGAAGCGCGAGCGCCCCTTGGCCGAGATGCGCGAAGCCGGCATCTTCGAAGGTTCGGTTCTCTTCCGCCAGTTTCGCCTCTCCGTCGTCCCGCTCACCGACGAGCAGTTCGACTGGCTCCTGCACGGCTAATGTGCGTGCGGAGCATCTCACTCGGTATGACCAAGCCCGCGAACGCGGCTCTTTCCGGCACCTTCCAACTCGGCGGCGATCTCGAAGTCCGTCGCCTCGGCTACGGCACCATGCGTCTCGTTGGCGAGGGTGCTTGGGGCGAACCGCCCAGCTGTGAGGACGCCCGGAACGTCCTGCGCCGCGCCGTCGAGCTCGGCGTCACCCTCCTCGACACCGCCGACGCCTACGGCCCGATGATCGCTGAAGAGCTGGTCGCCGAAGCGCTCTACCCGTACCCCGCCGGCCTCGTCATCGCCACCAAGGGCGGCCTCACCCGCCAGGGCCCGTCCCGGTCCAAGCCCTGCGGCCGCCCGGACTACCTCGAGCAGCAGCTCGAGATGAGCCTCCGCCGCCTTCGCGTGGAGCGCATCGACCTCTACCAGCTCCATCGCATCGACCCCACCGTACCGCTCGAAGACACCCTCGGGGCCCTCAAGGACGCGCAGGCCGCCGGCAAGATCCGTCACATCGGCCTCTCCGAGGTCACCCCCGGGCAGATCGAGCAGGCGCAGCGCATCGTGCCGATTGTCAGCGTGCAAAACCGCTTCAACCTGGCCGAGCGCAAAAGCGAGCCCACCCTGCGCTTCTGCGAGGAGCGTGGCCTCGGCTTTCTGCCCTGGTACCCCGTAGATGCCGGCAAGCTCGCCCGGGCCGCCGCCGCGGACGATGAAGGCAACCACCCCGTTGCCGAATTCGCCCGCCGCTTCGGCGCAACGGTCACGCAGATCGCCCTCGCCTGGCTGCTGCAGCACAGCCCCGCCATCCTGCCCATCCCCGGAACGGGGAGCATCGCGCACCTGGAAGAGAACGTCGCCGCGGGCGCACTTCGCATTCCCCAGGAGGACTGGGACGCCTTGGAGCTTATCGTGGATACACAGGCCAGTTAATCCACACGGAGGCCGGCAGGCAACACGCAGGCCGGTGAACAGGCCGGGAGTTGGGAGTACGTGCTGAGTTCAGGTAGACCGAACCGAAGAAGAACAGGATGCACCGCAGGTTTTCTGGGGCTCTCCCTGCTGCTCACCGCCGGCTGCCGTCGCTCGCCGCCGCGGGCAGACGCCCCGACCTCGCAAACAGCCCAGCCTCAAACAGCCACATCGCGCACAGCCCAGTCGCAAATGGCCAACAATACCGCCGGCCCAGCAGCCGACAAAGCCCAGGCTATCGCACCCGGCAGCACACATACCCTCTACATCGAGCCCGAGGCCGGCTTCGCCTGGCTCTACACCCTGGTCAACAACGCGCAGGGCACGATAGACATGACCATGTATGAGCTGGTCGACCCGACGTTTTCCGCCGATCTCGTCACCGCCTGCGGTCGCGGCGTGCAGGTGCGCGTCATCCTGGACGGAAACCTGGAAAAAGCCGGCAATACCGCAGCCTACAACCAGCTGAACAGCGCCGGTCCCCACTGCGCGGCCGCCTGGGCCAATCCGCAATTCGCGGCTACCCACGAGAAATCGCTCGTCATCGACAACACCACCGCCATCGTGATGACCCTGAACCTCACCGAGCGTTACTACAGCGCCACACGCGACCTCGCGCTCGTCGAAAACGACCCCACCGACATCACCGCGATCGAGACCGCCTTCAACACCGATTACCGTTCGACCACCGACCTCGGCTACCACCCCAGGAGCGGCGACGACCTCATCTGGAGTCCCACCTCCGCGCAACTCGCCCTGCTCAACATCATCGACAGCGCCCGCAAGACGCTGCTGGTGGAAAACGAGGAGATGGCTTACCCCACCATCGTTGAGGCGCTCGAGACCGACTGCAAACGCGGCGTTGCGGTCAGCATCGCCATGACCGACACGAGCCCCAGCTACCACGCCAACTACCTTGCGCTCGAACAGGCCGGCTGCGGCGTGCACATCGGCGCGAACGATCCCGATGCGCTCTACATCCACGCCAAAGCCATGGTCGCGGACCTCGGCACCCCGGGGCAGGTTGGCTATCTCGGCTCCGTCAACTTCTCAGAGGCCTCGCTGAACAAAAATCGCGAACTCGGCCTATACGTCTACGACCCCGGCCTCCTGAACCGGATGCAGGCCACCATCGCCCGCGACTACGCCGGCTTTCCGGCCTTTCACTGACGCTTGCGGAGCCGGGCGGACATCCCCCGGCGCCAACGCCTGCTATCCTAGCCTGCGTTGCAGTTTCTCGGGAGCGCACCACCCATGATCGACATGCAGGGGCAGATCGCCGTCGTCTTCGGTGTCGCCAACAAGCGGAGTATCGCCTACTCGATCGCCGAATCGCTGGCCCACGCGGGCGCCACGCTCGTGCTCTGCTACCAGAGCGAACGCCTCAAGAGAGACTCCGAACAACTCCTCGCCGAGCTTGGCCAGGCGGATCGGGGCCGTCTGATCCAATGCGATGTCACCTCCGATGAGCAGATCGACGCTGCCTTCGCCGAGATCAAGGCCGCCTTCCCGGTCCTCCACACGGTGGTCCACTCCATAGGCTTTGCTCCCAACATTAAGAACGCCGTTCTGGACACCACCCGCACCGACTTCAGCGTCGCCCACGACATCAGCGTCTATTCCCTGATCGCCATCGCGCGCGCGGCCGTGCCGCTGATGACCGAGGGCGGCTCGCTGCTGACGCTCACCTACTACGGCTCCGAAAAGGTCTTCCCGAACTACAACATCATGGGCGTCGCCAAGGCCGCGCTCGAAGCCGCGGTCCGCTATCTCGCCCATGAGCTCGGCCCGGGGGGAATTCGCGTCAACGCCATCTCCGCCGGCCCCATCAAAACGCTTGCCGCGCGCGGCATCGGCGACTTCAACACCATTCTCGACAAGGTCACCGAGCGCGCGCCGCTGCACCGCAACGTCGAACAGGCCGAGGTCGCCGGAGCCGCGCTGTTCCTGTGCTCCAAACTGGCCTCGGGCATCACCGGGGAGATCACCTTCGTCGATTGCGGCTTCAACACCACCGGCATCTAGCACCCACCCTTGCTTTCCTAATGTCATTCCCGCGGGGAATCTGTGGTTGCTGCAGTTGCTGCTGCTTTTCTTTCTGTCATTCCGGAAGGGAACCTGCTGTTGCACTTGCCTTTCTGGTTGTCATTCCCAAAGGGAATCTGCGTTTGCAGTTGCAGTTGCCGTTGCTTTTCTTTCTGTCGTTCCCCCGAAGGGAACCTGCTGTTGCCCTTGCCTTTGTTCTCCTTCCCAGCTGGCGCGTAAGCAAACCTATCTTTCATCAACACCAGCCCTTCCCCATAGCAACCACCAACCCTCCTGTATCCTCCTCTCCATGCGTCCCCTTCCCCTGGTTCAGGCAGCGATGGCCGTCGCTGCCTCCGCTCTCTCCCTGCACGCCCAGCAACCCTCATCCACGCCGACGATCCTTCACGCAGCCCACCTCCTCGACGTCGTCGCCGGCCAACTCATCTCCCCCGGGGAAGTCCTCATCGAAGGCGCCCGCATCCGCGAGGTCGGCCAACACGTCACCCATCCCGCGGAGGCGCAGCTCATCGATTTAGGCGCCGCCACCCTCATGCCCGGCCTCATCGACGCGCACACGCACCTCTTCCTCCACGTCGGCAATGAGGCCAACCAGACCATCGACGAATCCATCCCCGAGCGCACCCTCATCGCCGCCGACGCCGCCAAAACCGACCTCCTCGCCGGCTTCACCGCCGAGCGCGACATGGGCACCGAGGGCGCAGGCTGCGCCGATGTCGCCGTACGCGATGCCATCAACCGCGGCCTGATCCCCGGCCCGCGCATGCGCGTCAGCTGCAATGCGGTCGACATCAACGGCGGCCACGAAGACAACAACCGACGCAACCCCGAGCAGCACCTGCTCTCCAACGCCGACCGCGCGAACACCGCCGACGAACTGGTCGCCGTCATGCGCGAACAGCGCAAGCAGGGCGCCGACTTCACCAAAATCTACGAGACCGGCCCCGACCGCGAGGTCAACGGCACCCTCGTCACACCCTTCCAATACACGGAAGCCCAGCTGGCCGCCGCCGTTGCCGAAGCCCACCGTACGGGCTCCCGCGTCGGCGTCCACTGCACCGGCGAACCCGGCGCCAGCTACGCCGTGGCCGCGGGCGTGGTCTCGATCGATCACGGCTACCAGCTCTCCGCTGAAACCATGCAGGCCATGCACGACAAACAAATCTACGCCGTGCCCACCTTCGCTATCGCCGAGTACTTCGCCGATCACGCCTCCACACCCGCAGCCGCCGCGCACGAACACGAACAACAGGCCCTCCACGCCGCCGAGTTCAAAAAGCAGATCGCCGCCGGCGTCCCTTTCGCCGTAGGCTCGGACGTAGGCCCGTTCCCGCACGGCACCCAGGCCCGCGAATACGAGCTCATGGTCCAGTACGGCCTATCCCCCGCCGACACCCTCCGCGCCGGCCTCCTTAACGGTGCCAAGCTCCTCGACTGGGCCAACGACATAGGCCAACTGAAGCCGAACTTCTACGCCGACGTCATCGCCGTACAAGGCAACCCGCTCGAAAACATCTCCGTCCTCAAGCATCCGATTTTCGTTATGAAAAACGGCGCGGTCATCCGCAAAGACCGGTAACGCCCTGCTACCCGTCTCTTTGTTGTCATTCCCGCAGG
>CAXTBJ010000073.1:0-5973 GCA_964242585.1 uncultured Bryocella sp. | reverse complement strand
GGGTGGCCCTCAACCCACCTTCTCCCCCAGCACCACCCATCGCTCCAACAACGCATCATGCGCGGCATGGGCCGTCTCCAGCTCCGCCAGCGCCTGGATCAGCGCGTCCGCGTCAGAGGCCACATCGCCCACATGCTCCTCGGCCGCGGTCACCTTCGCCTCGGCCGCCGCAATCTTGGCATCGAGCCCGTCCCACTCCCGCTGCTCCATGTAGCTGAGCTTCTTTTTCCCACCCGCCCCGTTGGCGCCGTTCCCTGAAGCCTGGGCAGCAGGCGCGGCAGCTCTTGCCGCCGCCTCAAGCTCCCGCGCCCCCGGCGACCCCGCACCGCGCCAATCCTCCCACTGCGCATAGTCCGCAAACAGCTGCGCATCCCCATGCCCGTTCAGCCCCAGCACCACGTTACTCACCCGGTCCAGCAGATACCGGTCATGCGTCACCAGCACCAGCGCGCCCTTGAACTCCAGCAGCGCCTCTTCCAGCACCTCCAGCGTCGGGATGTCCAGGTCGTTGGTCGGCTCATCCATCATCAGCACATCGGCCGGCTGCAGCATCAGCCGCGCAATCAGCACCCGCGCCCGCTCTCCACCGCTAAGCCGTTCCACCGGCTGATTCAGCTGCTCACTCGTAAACATGAACTTCGCCGCATAGCTCGCCACATGCACCACATTGCCCTGGTACACCACACCGTCAGAATCCGGTGCCAGCGCCCGCCGCAGCGTCAGCGCCGTGTCCAGCTCGCGCATCTGGCTCAGGTACACCACGCGCAGGCTCGGCGCGCGCTTCACCACGCCCTTGCTCACCGGGATCTCGCCCGTCATCGCTCGCAGCAGCGTCGTCTTGCCGGACCCATTCGGCCCCACCAGCCCCAGCCGCGCCCCGTTCACCAGCACAAAATTCACATCATGGACAATGTCGCGACCACCCAGCGTCACCGTCACCTTTTCCATCTCGATCAGCCGCTTCGTCTGCCGGTCCGTGCCGTCAAAGCCGATCCCCGCACTCGTCGTGCGCATGCGGCTGTTCACATCCGCCAGCTGCCCGATCAGGTCATGCGCATTATCGATCCGCGCCTTGGCCTTCGTGCTCCGCGCCTTGGGCCCGCGCCGCAGCCAGTCAATCTCGATCTTCACCCGGTTCTGCAGCCCCTCCTGCTGGCGCTGCTGCGACTCCATGTACCCCGCGCGGTCCTCCAGAAAGCGCGAATAACTCCCCCGCACCCGCAGCAGCCCCTCCGCATACACCCGGTTCAGCTCCACGATCTCGGTAGCCGTGTTCTCGAGGAAATACCGGTCATGCGTCACCACCACAACGGCAAAATTGGCCCCGCGCAGCGCCCCTTCCAGCCACTCGATCCCTTCCAAGTCCAGGTGATTGGTCGGCTCATCCAGCATCAGCACATCCGGCTGCAGCACCATGGCCTCGGCAATGGCCAGCCGCTTGCGCCACCCGCCTGAAAGGCTGTTCGCCACCGTATCCATGCTCAATTTTTCGTCTTCGCCGGCGTCCGTAAACCCCGCCCGCCCCAGCGTCTCGCGCAGCCGCTGCTCGCGATCCTCGGCCGGCACGCCGGCCGTCTCCTGCGCCGCCGCGATCACCCCACGCACCGTAATCTTCGGCGGAAACTCCGAAATCTGGCGCACATACCCGATCCGCGCCCGTTTCCGCACGGCCAGGTTGCCGCTATCGGGCTCCATCTCCCCCGCCAGCACGGCCAGCAGGGTCGACTTGCCCGCCCCGTTCGGCCCAATAAACCCAATGCGGTCGCCATCATTCACAGCGAAAGAAATATCCTGAAACAGCGGAACCGCGCCAAAGCGCTTGCTCACGCCCTGAGCGTTAAGAATCGGCGGCATACCCCTCTAGTCTACGGGTTGGTGTTTGGCCACGTCTCCAGCGGTTGAGCGTGGGGGCCAGTCCAGACCAGGGTGCAGATTTAAGGCCACAACGCACAAGCCGATGGGACCAGTACCGCACTGGCTGAGGTCTCGCCACGACTGCCGGTTGCATTTTTCGAGCCTATCGCGGTTTGTTGGGTGGTGTGGTTGCCTGGAGCCGGACTTCGCTCGGCATAACAGAAGAACAGCGATAGCGGGTTACCTTCGGAATGGTTAGAAGCAAAAGCAACAGCAGCCGCAACAGCAGATTCCCTTTGGGAATGACAGAAAGAAAAGCACGGCAAGGGCAACGACAAGGGCAATGGCGATGGCAACCGTGGATTTCGGTCTTACCCCAGCGAGGGAAAGTTGTTAGTAGGCGCGCTGGTACATGCGGCTCATGCGGTCGTGCCAGCCCATGCGGTCGTTGTCCATGAAGATCCAGGCCAGGCCCAGGCCCAGAGGACAGGCTGCCAGCAGGCTTGAGACGATGCGCCGGCGCATGGCGCGGCGTGTCGGGTTGCTGTCGCCGAAGGTGCACAGGCCGATACGCGCCCAGCGCATGCCGGGCGTCGCGTCGGAGAGTGTGAAGAAGAGTACCTGGTAGAGGATGCCGAACAGCGCCAGCGAACCGGCGACCGCGACCCCGAGCAGCGGCAGGCTGAGCGATCGCAATGCCGGTCCGCCCAGCTCCGCGGCGACCCCCACCGCGCCCAGCCAACCGGCCGCCACCAGGGTGCCGTCGACGGCGGCGGACATGAGGCGGCGCTCGACCGAGGCGGTGTGCGGAGGCAGGGTGAGCTGCATCCCGGCCTCCAGCGGTGCCAGGTAGGGG
This sequence comes from uncultured Bryocella sp., assembly GCA_964242585.1. GTDB lineage: Bacteria > Acidobacteriota > Terriglobia > Terriglobales > Acidobacteriaceae > Granulicella. The sequence continues at coordinate 3,263 of CAXTBJ010000073.1, read as the reverse complement.
GCGTGGAAGGGCTCCACCATGGCGCTTTCGAGCACGCCGCTCTGCCAGTCGGGTACGCTCTGAACGTCGAAGATCTCCGGCTCGGGCATCCCCTGGACGGCATCCACCTCGAAGATGCGGAGTTGCGGCTCGGGCTCACCCTGCAGCGGGCCTTCTGCCAGACGCGGCCGGACGCGGCGCGGGGCGACGAGCTCGCGTGGGAACTCGATCAGGTTGCCATGGATCGGCGTAGCCGGCACGGCGACGTACTCGGCGAACTCCGGGGCGTGGCGGAAGGCAATCTCGTCTTCCAGCATGCCGAGCGTCTCTGCGGCGTCCGGTTCGGCGAAGGCGCGGGTGTAGCCCTTGGGCGCGCTGCCCTTCTGGGCGCTGGTTTCGGCAAGGCGCGTCGCCGGCATCGGGGCGATGTCCTCAAAAAGGCGCACCGTGAGGCCGGAGGCGGAGATCTCGCGGGTGGGCGGCTCGGGCGCGACGACGAGGACCGATTCGGGGAGAAATTCAGCGGCAGGCGACTCGACGAGGGTGAGCAGCGCCGGCTCGGCCATCAACTCCCTGGCACCGAGCACGATATCGGCGAGGGCATGGGCGAGCTCGCCGCGGGTTTCAGCCCGCTGCCGAGCCAGCACGGCCTCGCGGGGGCCGGGATCGGGGCGGTTGGCGGTGTCGAACTCCTCCAGCAGCTGCATCTGCGCTTCCGCGACGGCGCGGGCGCTGCGGGCGGCGACGTCGGCCTCGGCCTGGGCCTGCTGGATGGCGCGCTCGGCCTCGGCGGCGAGGAACTCGCGGTAGCTCTCGCGGCGCTCATAACGCGCTTTAACAGTGTCGCGAACGGCAGTGGCGCCGCGACGCTGGTCTTCGCGCTTGGCCTGACGAATGGACTCACGCAGCCGGCGGGCGTGGGCCTCGTGCTCGGCCTCTTCGGCGGCCACGCTGGCGCGCCGATGACGGTGCGCGGCCAGGCGCTCGGCGGCCACCTGTTGTAGATTGGGCGCGCCCTCGGTTCCCGTCGCCTGCCAGGCGACTGTTTCGACCTGCTCCATGCTTGCCACACCGCCCATTGCCTCAAGTCTCCCATGCCCGACCTGGAATGCCCACGCGGAACTTGCGGGGCGTACCATCGTCTAAGCTTGCATCTGTGTTTGCATCTGTATCTGCGCTTGCTTCTGTGTTCGCTTCTGTGAGTTTGCCCCTGTGAACGGCCGCACCTCAGCACGCTTGGGTCCAAGGAGATTGGCTCCTCACCGGCGGCAGGTGTCCCGTATGCGGCGACTCCTGTGGTTCATAAGTACCATTCCGTTTCTTTCCGCGCATCCACCACTCGTTGCACAGGGAGTAACGTCCCAGACACCCCCCAAGGCAACGTCGCAGCCAACTTCACAACCAAATGCTCAGACGCCCCCTGCCGTCCCGGGCCGGGTCGGAGCCGTACCGTCGGCTGCCGACGCGCCCACGGCGGGTATGCCGGACTCCGATGCCCTGCCGTTTGCGGTTCCGCTACCCGCAACGGATACCGATCGCCTGATCGTGGAGGCCGATCTGGAGTCCAAGCATGGGGATATTTCCCTGCTCTCGGGCAATGTGGAGATCACGTTTCGCAGGCGGCATGTATTCGCCGATACGGTGCAGCTGAACAACGAGACACACGAGCTGATCGCCGGGGGTCACCTGCGGATCACGGATGAAAACAACAGGGAGTCGATCCAGGCCTCGCACGGCAGCTACAACGTGGGAACCGGACTGGGGCGTTTTTATGACGCAGCCGGCTCGGTGGGACTGCGCAATCCGGGGCTGCCGACGGTGGGTGTGCAACCGGGCACGCTGAGCACCGGCCTGGAGACGCAGAATCCGTTCCTGTTCACGGGCCGGCTGGTGGAAAAGACCGGCCCGGAAAACTACACGATCTACGACGGCACGGTGACCTCCTGCGCCCTGCCAAAACCGGACTGGCTGTTTTCCGCGCGCAAGATCGTGCTAGCGGGTGCCAAGGCACACGCCACCAACTCGGTCTTTCACCTGCTGGGCCTGCCGGCGCTGTTTTTGCCCTACCTGACCGCGCCGCTCACGGCGGGCCAGCGGCAGTCGGGGCTGCTGATTCCCGTCTTCGGCGATTCCAGCACCAAGGGCATCACAGTGGGAGAGCAGGGCTACCTTGTGCTGGGCCGCTCGGCGGACCTGACGGTGGGCACCGTGTACTACTCCCTGCGCGGCTTTTCAGAGTCCGGCACGGTGCGCTACCGCGGTCTGGGCAACGACTTCATCAACGCGCACTTTTCCGCGCTGCAGGACCGCGGCTACGTCGCCGACAACGGCGTGTATGTCAATCAGGGGGGCGAAGACCTCACCGGAGGATTTCGGCGGCAGTTGAGCCCCAACACCCGTGTTGTCGGCGACGGCGAGTACCTGAGCTCCTACGTCTACCGCGAAGCGTTTACAGACAGCTTCAACCAGGCGGTCTCCTCGGACATCACGTCGATTGCCTACGTCACGCACCAGACGGATGGGTGGTCGCTCGACGGACGCGTGGACCGGTACCAGGGCCTGAAACGGGTGGCCCTGGGCACCACGCCCGAGCAGCAGGTGCATATCCTGCACACGCCGTCGTTCGATCTGGACGGCGTGGACCGGCCCATTCCCGGGACGCCGCTGCTATGGACCCTGGATACATCGTTGGCCGGAGTCAAGCGCGCACAGCCCAACTTTGTGTCCTCCGGCATCATCCAGCGCTTCGATCTGCGCCCCGAGCTGAGCCTGCCGCTGCATTTCGGTGGATGGAATGTGCTCGGCAGCCTGGCCGTGCGAGAGACCGCGTACTCGCGCTCGCGGGAGACGCCCTATGGTGCCGGCGCCTCCCCGGTAGAGTTGACGCAACCGGTGAACCGTGCGGATTTGGAGATCGCCGTGAATCTTCGCCCGCCGGTGGCCGAGCGCACCTTTGCCGTGCCCAAAGCGCTGCAGGGCCTCTTCGGTACCGAGGTGCGCCACACGCTGGAGCCGGAGATCACCTACCGCGACGTGCGCGGCGTGAATAACTTTCTGAGCATCCTGCGATTCGACGATACGGATGTCGTGAGCGACACCAACGAGATCGAGTACGGCATCACGCAGCACCTGTACTTCCGCCCCAGACCGAAGAAGGCCGCGGCCCTGCCGGCGGGCTGCCCTGCGGGCGCGTCCGGCGCGGCCGCGGGCCCTGTCCGCGGCGCCGAGACCGCCGCCCGCGCCTTCGTCGGCCAGACCGTCTCCCAGGTGGAGCAGCAGCTGAT
>CAXTBJ010000072.1:0-19897 GCA_964242585.1 uncultured Bryocella sp. | reverse complement strand
GCGCGGGCTCGGACAGAAATTTCAGCACATCGGCCCAGCCCCGCGAATGCCGCGTGCGCTCCAGCAGATGTCCTTCGCCGGCAGCCCCGTTCCGTTTAAACAAATGAATCATAGGATCTCTTGGCAACAGCGTAGCAACTTCCACCCAAACCGGCGAACCCGTTCCGCCGCCCAACCGCCCCAACCCCGTCCAACTGTCTCCGGGAACGCCCTAACGAACGGCGTCGGAGCCCCCTGTCCGTCCAGGTCATCATCCATCCTGCGTTCCCGGACGTCTATCCATCGAGGGGTGTAGAGAAATTCTCACGCGATCCCACCAAAGCCTCAAATCGCAAGCGCGCCCGCACTCCGCGGCGCTGGCCGGGGTGTGTCTGGCCATGGCCTGCTGCGGCCGCGCCGCAAAGCTCGAGGGTGCTCCACCACAACGTTCCGGCTCCCAGGAGGTCAACGCGACCGCACCTGCCATCGCAGCCGCGTCACCCCGGGCCTGGGTGGACGCCGCCGCCGTCAACGAGCAGCACGTTCTAAACGACGAGGACCGGCTGCCGTTGCGCTATCGCGTGCACAAGGTGGATAACAAGGGCGATGTCGTCCGCGAGGTGATCGAAAGCCGTGAGGGCAACATTGCTCGGCTGATCGGCCGCAATGCCGCGCCGCTCAGCCCCGAAGAAAACGGCGCTGAGCGCGAACGGCTTGAAGGCATTCTGGCCTCGCCGGGCGATTTCCTCCGCCGGGAGCAACGCGATCGCGCCTCCCGCCGCTACGCTTTGGAGTTGATCCAGTCCATGCCCGAGGCCATGCTCTGGAGCTACACCCCCGGCCAGCCCCAGATGCCCAACGTCCACGCCGCGCAAGTTGTACTCGATTTTCTGCCGAATCCCGCCTTCAAGCCGCCCAGTCTGGTCACGGAGGGGCTGGCCGGCGTCGCGGGCCGCATCTGGATCGACTCGGAGAGCCGATGCCCTCTGCGCATCGAAGGCCGCATCCTGCATCCGATCAACTACGGCTGGGGCGGCATGCTGGCTCGCGTCAGCGAGGGCGGCACGATCGCCTTCGAACAGGGCAAGGTCGAACAGGGCAAGGTCGAACAGGGCAAGGTCGAACAGGGCAAGGCCGCTGACGGCACTGCCGAGGGGGACAGCCCCGGCAGCCGACGCTGGCTCTACACCCGCGTCAGTGAGCACCTCACCCTGCGTGAGGTCATGGTCCACACCGTGCGCCAGAACACCGAGATGAATATCTTCGACGTGCAGCGCCTGCCCACGCTGCCCACCTACCAGGATGCCGTTCGCACCCTGCTGGCCATGCCTGTCGCAACCCGCTAACCGCCGGACAAGGCGGGCGCTCCCGAATCGTCCGGCCCGCCTCGGAGATCGACCTCCCGAGCCTTGGCCCGCGCCCACAGCGTATCCTTCGCCTCCAGATTCAGTGCTTCGAAGGTATCCGCTCCGCCGGCAAGCTCTTCCATCGCACCGTAGCGGCTGCGGAACTTTGCATTGGTCCGCCGCAGCGCGGACTCCGGGTCCACCTTCAGGTGCCGCGCCAGGTTCACGGCCGTGAACAACAGGTCGCCGATCTCGCTTTCCATCGCGTCGCGGTCATTCCGCTCCACCTCCGCGCGCAACTCGGCGGTCTCCTCGGCCAGCTTGGCGAACAACCCTTCGGCCTCTGGCCAGTCGAAGCCGGCTTTGGCCGCCTTGCCGCCCAGCTTCATCGCCTCCAGCAGTGCCGGCATCGAGCGCGGAATGCTGTCGAGCGCCGAAGCGTGCATTTCGCCTGAGGCGAGCTTCTCTTCGCGCTTGATCTGTTCCCAGTTGCGCAGCACGGCATCGCTGTCGGTCGCTTTCACCTCGCCAAAAATGTGCGGATGCCGCCGGATCAGCTTGCCGGTCAGCGCCTTGCCGACATCCTCAAGTGTGAAATGCCCAGCTTCCGCCGCCATCTGGGCATAAAACAGCACCTGCAGCAGCAGGTCGCCCAGCTCATCGCGCAGCTCCGGCCAGGCCCGCCGCTCGATCGCGTCGAAGACCTCGTAGGTCTCCTCCAGCGTATGCCGCTTGATGGAGTCAAAGGTCTGTTCCTGGTCCCACGGGCAGCCATTCGGCCCGCGCAACCGCGCCATGATCACCGCCGCCTTCGCAATAGCCTGGCCAGCCTGCCGTGTTTTCTCTGTATCCAGCGATGCGTCATCCGTCATGGCCCCATCCTATCGCCCAGGACGTACCCTTAAAAGCGAATGCAGAGGACGTGGAGAGGTGCGCAGAGGATGCGGGGTACCTCTTGCATTCATCGCGTACTTTTTTGCGCAGTCTGCGTTCGCTTTTGGGCCTGCATCGCCACAGAACGGCCCGCGTCTAACCCATTGCTGTCCCGCGACGGCTCCCCGCACGATGGATCTGCTCCAGAAAATCCGAACCCTGCCCACCGGCCCCGGCTGTTACCTCTACAAAAACGCCGAAGGCACGGTGATCTACGTCGGCAAGGCCAAAAACCTGCGCGCGCGGGTGCGTTCCTACTTCCTCGCCGCCAACCAGGCGCACGCCAAGACCGGCTCCCTGATGCGTGAGGCCGTCGACCTCGAATACATCACCGTCGCCAACGAGCACGAAGCGCTCGCGCTTGAAAACAACCTCATCAAGCAGCGCAAACCGCGCTTCAACATCCTGCTGCGCGACGACAAGACCTACCCGTACGTGAAGCTGACGCTCGGCGATCGCCACCCCAAGGTCTTCGTCACGCGTCGCCTGCGCAAGGATGGCGGCGCCTACTTCGGGCCGTATTTCCCCGGCAATCTCGCGCATCGTATCGTCGACGTCGTGCAAAAAGGCTTCCTGATCCCCAGCTGCAAGGTCGACCTGAACCGTTACCACCCGCGCCCCTGCCTGCAGTACCACATCAAGCGCTGCCTCGGCCCCTGCGTCGAGGACCTGATCTCGACCGAAGACTACAAGGCGGTCATCAAGGACGTGCAGCTATTTCTGCAGGGTAAGACGGACGAGTTGGAGGGCCGCCTGACCGCACGCATGTCGCTGGCCGCCGAAAACATGCAGTTCGAGCTAGCCGCCCGCCTGCGCGACCAGCTCGGCACCGTGCACCAGGCCGGCGAGCGCCAGCGCATGGACACCACCGACACCGACGACGCCGATGTCTTTGGCTTTCACTTCGAAAACGACATGCTCGCCGTAAACCTGTTCCACATGCGCGGCGGCAAGATCGTCGATCGGCGCGACCTGTTCTGGGAGGACCTGCCCGAGTTTGAAGACGCCGTAACGGCCTCGCCCATCGAGGATCTGGAAAACACCACCGACCTGGAAGCCGAGCCGCGCCTCGAGCCCAACCCGGCCCGCAGCGCCCCCGAGATCCGCGCCGACGAGGCCCCGGGTGACGGCGAGGCCGAACAGCACTCGGTGCTCACCTCCCCCTTCGAGGCCGGCAATCCCGAGCTCGACGGCGATTGCGCCGCCACACCCCCGGCCGCCGCCGACGCCAAGCCCTGCTTTTCCCCCGCGGCCTTCTTCTCCGCGCTGCTGAAGCAGCTCTACCTCGACCAGACCTACGTCCCCAAGCACATCTATGTGCCGGTCGACTTCCCCGACCGCGCGGTCCTCGCCGACCTGCTCCGCGAGCGCAGCGGCCACAAGATCGAAATTGCCGCCCCTCAACGGGGCGACAAGCGTTCCCTCGTCGACCTGGTCTGCCAGAACGCCAAGCAAAGCTACGACCAGCGCTTCCGCGTGCTGCAACCGACAGCGAAAGCCATGGCCGAAGCGCTCGGTGATGCGCTGAACCTGCCCGAAGCCCCCGAACGCATCGAGTGCTTCGACATCTCGCACATCCAGGGCGCGGAAACCGTGGCCAGCATGGTTGTCTGGGAAAAGGGCGCGATGAAAAAGGCCGACTACCGCAAATTTCAGGTAAAAACCGTCACTGGCGTCGACGATTTCGCCTCCATGGCCGAGATCGTCTCCCGCCGCTACAGCCGGCTCAAGGAAGACGGCAAGCCCATGCCCTCGCTGGTGCTGATTGACGGCGGTCTTGGTCAGCTGCACGCCGCCGCCGCCGCGCTCAACGAGCTCGGCCTCACCACGCAGCCCCTGGCCTCCATCGCCAAACGCGAAGAGATCATCTACCTCAGCGGGCAGGAGGACGATCCCATCGTGCTCGACCGCCGCAGCCCGATCCTGCATGTGATCCAGAAGATCCGCGATGAATCACATCGCTTTGCCATCGGCTACCACCGCAAACGCCGCGAGATGCGCGACCGCGTCAGCGAGCTGGACGAGATTCCCGGCGTGGGCCCCACCACCCGCCAGCGCCTGCTGGCCCACTTCGGCAGCGTGCGCGCCCTGAAGCAGGCCGCCGAGCGCCATCCTGACGCCCTGCGTGCCGTGGTCAACGCCGCCACCGCGGAAAAAATTCAAAAGCATTTCGGAGCGGGCGGCGCAGCAGAGCAACCGCCAGGGACGCAGCTCGACGTGCTGCTGTCTTCCCTTACTTGAGGGCAAAGGCTTTCCGGCATTTCAAGATCATGTGCCCTTGTTCTATTACCCTTCCCAAGAAAATCCAAACGTTTCCGGTGAAAGGGAAGGCCGCTTAAATCCGTTCCGCGGCGCCCTAATCCTTCGGCGGAAACGGCTCGCACGGCAAAAATAGCTGAAACACCGTTCCACTGTGGCCCGGTCTCACCGACGACCGAAGATGCAGCATCCCGTGATGCTTTTCGACGATGCCGTGCGCGATCCATAATCCGAGTCCCGTGCCGTTGATCCCCTTGGTCGTATAAAACGCCTCGAAGATGCGCTTGCGCACCTCCGGCGTCATCCCGGAGCCGGTGTCGGCGATGCAGAGGCGCACCCCCGGCTCCCCGGTCTTCCAGGAACAGCTGTCATGAGTGCGGATGAGCAGACGGCCGCCGGTGCGCATCGCCTCAATGGCGTTGCCGACGAGATTGTTCAACGTCTGGCGGATCTCCCCCTCATAGCAGGTCACCCGCGCCGTACCCCGATATCGCACACTCAGGGCGATGGTTGAATTTGCCAGGCGGCCCGAGTACAGGCCCAGCGTCGATTCCAGCAGTTCCTCCGCCGGCACGGCGCGCGGGTTCGTCGATTGGCGATGGAAGCGCAGCGTGTGGCTGACGATCTGCGAAACGCGACCCAGTTCCTGATCCGCGGCCTCCAGATACCCCTTGGCCTCCTCCGGCAGATCCTGGTTCTGCTTGGCGAGATACAGCAGGTTGGTCACGGCCTCGAGCGGATTGTTGATCTCGTGCGAGATCGATGCGGCCAAGCGGCCGACCACCGCGAGTTTTTCGCTCTGAATCAACGCCGCCTCCGACCGTTTCTGCTGGTCGATATCCGCAATCGCGACCACGCCGCCGGTCACCTTGCCCGCCTCGTTCAGGATGGGCGCGGCCGTCAGACTGATCCAGCCCTGGGTTCCATCGCCGCGCTCATACAGGTACTCCTCCGGGGGCAACGGCCGGCCCTGCCCGATGGCGCGGGGCAGAGGAAACTCCTCACCGCGCACGCGCCTGCCGTCCGCGTGGAAGGCCCTCCATTGACCGTGCGCCGCTGTATCCGGGGTGGGCAGCAGCGGGTGGCGCAAGATCTCCTCCACGCGCCGATTGCCCAGCACGATCTCCCCGGAGGTCTTGGACACCAGAACGCCGACGGGCAGATTGTCGAGCACGGCCTGCAGCGTCTCCTGCTCCTGTTTGAGCGAGGCCAGAACATCGCGGATCTCGTACTGCCGCACCCGGGCGCGCAGCGCCGCCTTCACGCTGCTCACCAGGGAGGCCGTCCGGATGGGCCGCTCCAGCAGCACGGGCGAACCCAGCGGTAACCATTGGCCCGCAAGCCGGTGACTCTGGGCGGTCTCCCGACCGTTGCCGGTCAGGATCAAAATCGGCAGATCCGACCAGGGCGCCTGATGCTGCACCAGAGTCACTAACCGGGACATCAGCTCCGGCGTCAGCGCCTCCTCGGCGAGCAACAACGGTCCCAACGTGACCTGGTCGATCTCTTCCAAAAGAAGGGCCTGAGGGCTGCTCACCTCTGCAGGCACGCCATGCTGCTTCAGCACCGCCGTGATGAGCTCCGCATCGCGCCCCGTGGGCGTGATGACACGCACAAGAAAACTCACCTCAGACCTCGTCTTGCGACATGGGAATGGCGCTCACCGCATCCGGTATGCCCGTCAAAATACCGCGGAAATTGGTCAGCGGTTTTCCGACATGGATGCCGCGCTCGTCGAGCCAAAACTCGCGCAAGGTGCGCTCATGCCGGCCCGCCCTCTGCTTCAACACCGAAATCACCTGGCGGATGACGCCTCCGGCCTCAAAGTAGCGCAGCAAAATGACCGTATCCGCCAGGTAGCTGACATCCACCTCAGCCTGCAACGTACCCACCAGCCCGTGCTGGGTCAAAAGCAGGATGGTCACCACGCCTTTCTGGTTCAAAAAGGCGATCAGCTCATGCAGTTGCAGTGTGAGGTCGCGTTCGCCGGGCATCGCGTTCAGGAAGCCGGTCAGGCTATCGATGATGACTACCCGGGTATCCCGCTCCTCGACATCTCTTCGGATCTGCCAGACAAACTCTCCCGGCGACAACTCCGCGGGATCGATCTGCGACATCGCCAGGACACCCTCGGCGATGCGCTGCCGTACCGGCATACCCAGCGACTCTGCCCGTTCCTGGGCAGTCCGCAACACCTCGTCGAAGGCGTACACGATCGCCCGGTCGCCGCGTCCGGAGGCCGCGCAGGCAAACTGCATCGACAGCGTGGACTTGCCCACCCCGGTCGGTCCGATGACCAGCGTGGCCGAGCCGCGGCTGATGCCGCCCCCGAACATCTCATCCAGGGCGGCGATCCCGCTCTTCACCCGCTCCTCGGGGAAGGTGCTGTCATGCTCGTTGGCAACCAGGCGGGGATAGATGTGCACGCCGCCGGTCTCGATCGTGTAGTCGTGAAAGCCCTCCCGAAAGGCAATGCCGCGCATCTTTAAGATCTCGATCTGACGGCGGGTGACCCCATAGCTCCGCTGCACCTTGTTCAGCCGCATCACGCCGTGCGCGATGCTTTGCAGCTGCATATCGCTGCCCTCGGCGGAACGGTCGTCCAGCAGCAGCACCGTGGTGTCGCGGCCGGCGAAGAACTGCTTCAGCGCCAGCAGCTGACGGCGGTAGCGCATCGTGTCCGCGGCCAGCAGGCGCAGCTCCGAGAGCGAATCGATCACCAGGCGGGCTGGCTTTTGCTCCTCGATCAGGCTGGTCAGCTTTTGGATGGTAGTCGCCAGCTCCACCTCGCTGGGGTGAAAGACCGTGTACTGCTGATCCGGGCTGAGGCTCGCCTCCTCCGGGATGAACTCCGCGATGGACAGCTCCCCGGCGGTCCAGCCGTGCGAGCGGGCCGAGGACTCCAGCTCCCGTTTCGACTCCGAAAGCGTGATGTACAGCGCCCGTTCGCCATTCAAGATCGCGGTGCGGATAAACTGCATCGCCAGCGTCGTCTTCCCGGTGCCCGGCGTACCCTCCAGCAGATACATCTGCCCCTCGGGCAGACCGCCCGCGAGGATGTCGTCCAAGCCGAAAACTCCCGTGGCGATCCGAGCCGGTTGTCCGTCAACATCCATAGTTGTCTAGCATAACGGTTCCCTCTCCAGACTTCCACGTTACGAATATGCGGTTACCGAGGCTCCTGAGACAATAAGGAACATCTGGGAGTCCCAATACGCGTGCCGCTGAAAACCCGCTTCACCCAACTCGCTCTTCTGTTGCTGCCGGCCCTCGCCCTCGCACAAGTTTCATCTCCCCCAACCTCGAAGCCCGAGGCCAACGTCACCCGCGCCACGCTGGTGAACGGTATGCGCGTGGTCATCGTGCGCGATGCCCTGGCCCCGGTGGTCACGGTGGAGGCTAACTTCCAGGTCGGCGGCGATGAGACGCCCACCGGCTTTCCCGGCATGGCGCACGCGGAAGAGCACATGGCCTTTCGCGGCTGCACCGGCATGAGCGCCGACCAGACCGCCGCCATTTACGCCCAGCTCGGCGGCGATAACAACGCCGACACGCAACAGAACATCACTCAGTTTTACGCCACCGTGCCCGCCGCCGATATCGGCGTGGCGCTCGAGGCCCAGGCCGCCTGCCTTCGCGGCGCGGACAATACGCAGGCCGAGTGGGACCAGGAGCGCGGAGCCATCGAGCAGGAGGTCGCGCGCGACCTGTCCAACCCGACGTACAAATTCGTGGCCCGCCTGAATGGAGACATGTTCGCCGGCACGCCCTACGCGCACGATCCGTTGGGCACCAAGGACAGCTTCGACAAGACAACCGGCGTCATGCTCGGCGACTTTTATAAGCAGTGGTATACCCCCGCCAACGCCATCCTGGTGGTGACCGGCGACGTGGAGCCCACATCCGCGCTGGCAAAGATCAAGCAGCTCTTCGAACCCATCCCGAGCCATCCGCTGCCTCCGCACCCGGAGGTCAACCTGCAGCCCGTGAAGGCGGAAACCTTCACGCTCGATAGCAATCTGCCCTACGTGCTGGGTTTCATCGCCTATCGCCTGCCCGGCACCGATTCCCCCGACTACGCGGCCGCGCAGATTCTGGCCGATGTGCTCGCCTCGCAGCGTGCCGACCTGTATGCCATGGTGCCCGCGGGCAAGGCGCTGGCCGCCCAGTTCGGCATCGCCGAAACCTACCCGAAGGCCAGCGTCGGCTACGGCCTGATCGCGCAGCCCGCCGGGGTGGACGCCACGGCCGCCATGACGGAGGCGCGCGGCATCCTCACCGCCTACGCCAAAAACGGCGTCCCGCAGGATCTGGTCGATGCCGCCAAGCGCAGCGAGATCGCGCAGGCCGAGTTCCAGCGCAACTCCATCCCCGGCCTTGCCACCCTGTGGTCGGATGCGCTCGCCGCCGAAGGCCGCCATTCCCCCGACGAGGATGTGGACGCCATCCGCAAGGTCACCCTCGCGGATGTGAACCGCGTCGCCGCGCAGTACATGCTGAACGCCGCCACCATCACGGCCACGCTGAAGCCCGTGCCCACCGGCCAGGCCGTCGCCTCCAAGGGCTTCGGCGGTGCCGAGCAGGTCACCACCGCACCCACCAAGCCCGTCTTGCTGCCGCCCTGGGCGGCCGCGCAGCTGGAGCAGTTGAAGGCTCCCGAAAAGGCCTCCACGCCCTCCGATGTCACGCTGCTCAACGGCATCAGGCTGATCGTGCGCACCGACCGCACCTCGCCCACCGTCACCCTGGTCGGCGCGGTGAAGGGCAACGCCGATCTGCAAACACCGCCGGGACAGGAGGGCGTTGCGGATGTCCTCAACGATCTGTACTCCTACGGCACGACCACGCTCGACCGCCTGGCGTTCCAGAAGGCCCTCGACGACATCGCCGCCAATGAGAGCGCCGGCGGCCGCTTCAGCCTCACCGTACTCAAGGACAACTTCTCGCGTGGTGTGCAGCTGCTCGCCGACAATGAATTGCATCCCGCCCTGCCCGCGCAGGCCTTTGACGTCACGCGCCAGCAAACGGCGGAGTTCGTCGCGGGCAACCTGCAAAGCCCCGGCTACCGTACCAGCCGCGCGCTCGACACCTCCCTGCTGCCGGCCACCGATCCCACCCTGCGCCAGGCCACGCCGGCCACGCTGGGTAAGCTCACACTTGAGCAGGTGAAGGCCTACCACGCCGCCACGGTCCGCCCCGATCTGACCACGATGGTGGTTATCGGCGACATCACACCGGAGGACGCGCGCACGATCGTCGAAAAGTGGTTCGGCGAATGGAAGGCGATCGGTCCCAAACCCGAAACCACCCTGCCCGCCGTGCCCGTCAACAAGCCCGCGGCGCAGTCCGTCGCCGATGCCGAGCAGGTACAGGACACCGTTCTGCTGGCCCAGCAGCTGGACCTCAACCGCTTCAGCCCGGACTACTACGCCCTGCAACTCGGCACGCATGTGCTCGGCGGCGGTTTTTATGCCACACGGCTCTACCATGACCTGCGTCAGACCGCCGGTCTGGTGTATTCGGTCGATGTCAGCCTGAGCGCCTCAAAGACCCGAGCGACGTACTCGGTGGACTACGGCTGCGATCCGGCCAACGTCTCCAAGGCGCGTGCCCTGGTGGAACGCGATCTGAACCAGATGCGCACCGATGAGGTCTCCCCAGCGGAGCTGCACCAGGCCAAGGCCCTGCTGCTGCGCCAGATCCCGCTGGGAGAGGCCAGTGAAGAGTCCGTCGCCGCCGGGATGCTGGGCCGCGCGCAGATCGGGCTGCCGCTCGATGAATCGCGCCGGGCCGCGGAGCGCTACATCGCGCTCGACGCCGCGGCCGTCAAGGCGGCGTTCGCCCGGCAGATCGACCCCGCCCACCTGGTGCAGGTGGTACGCGGCCCCGCGCCGAAATAACCCGTTCGCCGCAGTTGCGGGCGGAGGTGTGACCTGCGAGGATACTGAAAACTAGAGGGTAAGAGGATAGGCTGAGGACAGGCTATGGGAGGACAGGCTACGGATCGCCCCGGATTGGTAGAGGCCATGCATTCCAAAACCCCCATGGACCGTCGCAGGTTCACCCTCGCCGCTGCCCTGTCGTCGGCCACGCTGCTGGCCGGCTGCCGCCATGACCCCGAGCCCGCGCGCGACGCCACCCTGATCCATAACCGTGCGGTGGGCGAAGCCGTGGCTGAGCTCGAGCAAACCATGAACAGCATGGACGAGCATCTGGGCCAGTTCAATGCGGAAAATTGGCAGGACGCGCTGGCGAACCTGCAAACCGCCACGATCCGCATGCACAACAGCATTGAAGAACTGAAGCGCTCGCTGGGCTACAGTGAACCGGCGCAGGGCTAAGACCCTGATATCGGGCTCCTGGGGCCGGATTAGCCGATGGCTTAGAGAACAGCGAAAAGCAAAACAACCGCCGATTCCCTTCGGGAGTGACAATAAAGGGGCGAAACGTTCTCGCTACCATCGGCTATACGCTCGGGGGCAGTTCCCCTGACCCCGTGGCGTTTCGAAAGCGCATCGTACCCTGCTCGCTGCACACCTTCAGAAAACTGCTTTACCGTTTCACCTGCGTTTCAAACCAGCGCCGCATCGCATCCGCCGCGACCCGCAGCGAGATGCTTTGGATCTCGTCGCCCAACACCTCGCACAGCATCACCGAATCGCTGACCAGGCCATCCGATCCTGCCTCCACAAAACACGGCAGCAGCCGTGGAACTTCACGTTCACCCTCTTGTTTCACCGCCACGATTGGCTCCTCCACTTACCGGGATGAGCACTGGTATACGGGTACCCGCGGGAGGAAGACATACCACTTCTGGGCAGGTTCTCGCCGGACGAACATCCGGTCGGGTACCCGATGGCTCGCGGCTCTGTCCTGAGGACCCTCACGCCAACACGGCATTCTCCTCCACGTTGAACTGCACGTCATGCAGATGCCGGTACAGCCCACCCTCGCGCGCCATCAGCTCGTCATGCGTGCCGGACTCCTCCACGCGCCCATCGCGCAGCGCGTAGATGCAGTCCGCCTTGCGGATGGTCGACAACCGGTGCGCGATCACGACGGAGGTCTTGCCCTGCATCAACCGGTCCAGGGCCTCAAAGACCAGCTGCTCGCTTTCCGCGTCCAGCCCCGAGCTGGGCTCATCCAGAATCAGGATCGGCGTGTTGCGAATCACGGCGCGCGCGATGGCGATCCGTTGCCGCTGTCCGCCGGAGAGCATAATGCCGCGCTCACCCACGGCCGTGTCGAACTTCTGCGGCAGCTTGTCGATGAATTCAAGTGCGTTCGCCACGCGTGCCGCTTCCACAATCTGCTGTGAGCTCGCCTCCGGGCGGCCATAGGCGATGTTGTCCCAGATGGTGCCCGAAAATAGAATCGTGTCCTGCAGCACCAGGCTGATCTGGTCGCGCAGGCTCTTCTGCTTCAGACTGCACACATCCAGCCCGTCTACCCGCACCGTACCGGAGGTCGCATCGTAGAAGCGTGGAATCAGATTGACCAGCGTCGATTTGCCCGAACCGGTCGGTCCGAC
Organism: uncultured Bryocella sp.; assembly: GCA_964242585.1. Classification (GTDB taxonomy): domain Bacteria; phylum Acidobacteriota; class Terriglobia; order Terriglobales; family Acidobacteriaceae; genus Granulicella. Next base: position 7,849 of record CAXTBJ010000072.1, on the reverse strand, counting down.
CAGCGCCACGGTCGTGCCCGCCTTGATGTGCAGATTGATATCGTGCAGGATCAGCTGATCCGGGTTGTAGCCGAAACTGACATGCTCCAGGGTGATCTCCCCGCGCAGTTTCGGCGCGTTCTTCGCGCCGGGTGCGTCCCGCATCTCACCGTCGCTCTCGATGACCTCCTTGATCCGCTCATAGCCCACATCCGCCTTCGAATACGAGTCCATGATCTTCGAGATATCCTGCATCGGCTTGTACATGCTCTTGATGTAGCTCAGAAAGATCACGATGGTGCCGCCGCCCGCGACGCCGGCCTCCAGCGCGCCGCGCCCGCCGAAGTACAGCACCAGGCACGTGCCGATGCCGGTGATGATGCTCACCGCGGGCACCAGCCGCGCCTTCAATCGCCGGGCCAGCAGCGCGGCCTCCACCGTCTCCAAGCTTTCGCCCTCCAGCCGATGGATCTCATAGCTCTCCCGCGCAAACGCCTTCACCACGCGGATGGACCCCAGCACCTCCTGCACCACGGAGAGCATCTTGCCCTCATGCCGGCGCACCTCGCGCGAGTACTTCTTCACCCGGCGCGTGTAGCTGTACACAATCGCAAACAGCACCGGCACCACGGCCATGGCGATCAGCATCAGCCGCCAGTTCAGGTAGAACATCACCCCGATCATGGCCGCAATGGTCACCACGTCCACGATGATGCTCAGCAGGCCGGAGACGATAAATGTCTGAATGCTGTCGATATCGCTGGTCACGCGGCTGATCAGGTCGCCCGTCTTTGACTGATCGTGGTATGCCAGCGAAAGCCGCTGCACCTGCGTATAAAGTCGGCGGCGCAGATCGTGCGTCACCCATTGGCCCACCGTGGTGGTCACCCACTTCTCGCCATAGGTGCATATCGCATCGAGCAGCGCGATCAGCAGCACCGCGACGCACGCAAACTTCAGGATGTGCAAGGGCTCCGGCCCGGCCGTGCGCGCGATCACGCGATTCAGCCAGCCATGCGTGCTCTTGTGCGCGATCACGTTATCGAGCACGATCTTCAAGGGCCAAGGCCCCAGCACATCGGCCACGCTTTCGCCGGCGATGGCCGCCAACCCGAGCCAAAGCTGCGCCCGGTGCGGCCTCAGCAGCTCCCAGATCGTGATCCCGCGTCGGCGACGCACAAAGGGCGCTGGACTCGCCGGCGGTCCCGGCTCGTCGAGCGGTTCGGGGGAGACCTCCGGGTCGCGTGCTCCCGTCTGCCGCGCGCTGGGTGGTGCGAAATTGGGATCGGACGACACATCGTTTAAGATGCGCGGAGAAGACGCGCGGAGGCCGCTGCCCGTTCCTTCATCCAGAGCCCCAGGCTCCGGCGGGGCTCTACAACGCCAGCGCCTCCCCCTCCACGGCCTCCGGCTCCAGCTCGCTGTCCTCCTCGACAAACTCCCGGAGCCGATACCCCGCCTCCTCCATGCGCCGGCACTCCGCCCGCAGCGCGCCCTCTAACTCCGCGAGCTCCGCCGCGGGGCTTTCGTAGGCGTCGTCCCCGCCCAAACCGCCGGCCACCCCCAGCAATGCCGGCAGCTGCAGCGCACAGAGCACCTGCTCAAAGCTCTCTTTATTCACGTACAGCACACCTTCACTGCCGTTGACGCCGGTCAGCCAGCGCAGATCGCCATCGGCCCAATAGCCTTCGGCGTGGAGCGCCTCCAACGGCAGGCGGCCCCGCAGCAGCAACTTGACCTTTGCCGCCGCGCGCCACGCATCCTCACCGCTCAAACCGACTCCGGCAAAGCTCTCCGCCAGCCCCGCACGCAGGTCCATGCCGTCGAACAGCATCTCCGGCTCCAGCGTGCCGGGCAACGCGTGCAGCAGAATGTAGGCCATCAAGGGCGCCCAGGTACGCTCCAGGCCAACCCCCACCCCGGCCCCCGGCACCACCTCGCGCACCGCGGGCGGCCACGCCGGTGAAAACTCCCGTGCCAGCCGAGGCAGCGCGACAACTGCCTCGGCAAGCTGCATCAGCTCATGCCGGTACGCCTTCGCCCCCTGCCCGAGATCCTCGGCGAGCTCCGCCTGTTGCGCCTCCGGCAGCATCTCCGTCAACCGCCAATAAAATTCGTTGGCGCGCTCGAAGAAGCCTGGGAACCGCGCAGCCAGGTCCACTTTGCCTGCGGACGTGGGCTTCTGCCCCACGCGTGTGCCGTCGGCGCGTACGGTCACGCGGCCGGGCACGGGCCCTGCCCCGTTCGCGCCCGTGGCCGCCATGGCCCCTCTCGGGCCGGACCCGACCGCACCGGCCCCGACCGCACCGGACCCCATCGCACCGGACCCCATCGCACCCATGGCAGGCGCCTTCGCCGATAGCGTATCCGGCTGCGACGCGTCCGCCGGCGTATCTTGCGACCCATCCGCAAACGCCAAAACGGCCTCTCGGCTCAGCGTGCGGCGCAGTGCGCTGTGCAGCGGCTGGAAGCGTAGCTTCGTCAACGCCTGGTGTAGATCGGGCACCCCGCCGCCGTTCAGCGCGTCGCATAACCGGTCCCAGGGCTGCTCCGCGGTAGAGCGCAGATCGCGCCAGTCCAGCAGCACGGCATATTGGTAGCCGCGCAGCTCCAGAGACAGGCCGCTGTCGCGCAGGTCGTTCGCTCGCCGTAAAAACTCGAGCCCGCGCGCATGATCGCGGAAGGCAATGACGTGATCGTGCTCACCGGGCAGCGCCAAACCTTCGGTCAGCGTACGTTGCCGCAACTCGCCCGAGCCCTTGTCCATCGATGCCGCCGACACGCGGATAGACCCGCTCGTCGAGTCGTACGCGTTGTTGTACAGCACCACCGAACGCTCCGCGCCGTTGCGGTTCGAGTAGGCAAAGACGTTCTCATTCACCGTGCCGTAGCCGGTCCAGAAGTCATACAGAACGAAGTTTGCGCTTTCGGCGAAGATGTAGCGTTTCTTCAGCAGCGGCGCGATCTCCGCCTGGTGCCGCGCCACCAGGGACTCGTCCGGCCATTCGGTCTGCTTCGGCATCTTGAACTCCATGCCGTAACGCTCCGTGTAGCCCTCAATCTGCCCATGCCCGAACATCGGCAGCCCCGGCAGCGTCGCCAGCAGCGTCGCCACACCGAAGCACTTGTCCCCCGAGCCGAACTGGTCGACCGTCGTGCGCTCATCCGGGTTGGACATGAAGTTCACATACCGCTTCATGATGTCGGGATCGAACTCGATGGTCTTCTTCAGATAGCTGCGGTATTTGGCATTTTCCTCATCGCGCAGCATGTTCATGAACGCCGAGTTGTACACCCGGTGCATCCCCAGCGTGCGCACGAAGTAGCCTTCCAGCAGCCAGAAGGCCTCCGCCAGCAGCAGCGTGCCGGGCACCTCGGCCGCGACACGGTCCACCACCTCACGCCAGAACTCGGCCGGCATCAGCGCGTTGAACTCCTCATCCGACATCGCGTTTTCCGCGCGCGACGGAATTGACCCACCCACCCCGGGCAGCGGAAACCACAGCCGCTGCACATGCCGCTTAGCCAGCACCATCGCGGCGTCGAAGCGGATGATCGGGAACATGCGGGCCACATGCAGAATGGCCTGCATCACCTGCTCGCGCACATAGGCCTTCGAGTAATCCAGCTGCGCCGTATCGTTCCAGGCGAAGGTGGTGCCGTCATTGCCGTGATAGATATAGCGCGTCGTTCCATCGCGGTTGTCGCGCACACGAAATGCGACCGCCGCATCGGTCTGGTCGTAGTAGTGATCGTCCAGCTTGATCTCAACCCGTGAATCCGCGCTCAAATCCGGCCCGTTGAAGCTGTATGCCGGATACGGGCTCTCCCACCGAAACACGAACCAGTCCGGGTGTTCGATGACCCACGGCGAATCGATGCCCATATGGTTCGGCACCATGTCGCTCGCGAGGCGTATCCCATACCGCCCCGCGCGGTCGCGCAGATCGGTATATGCCGCGTTGCCGCCCAGGTCCTCGGCGATGTTGTACTCCTTCAGCGAATATGCCGAGGCCACCGCGTCCGAGTGCCCGCGCAGGTGCTTGATGCGCTGCGACGCCACCGAGCGCTCCCACAACCCGATCAGCCATAACGCCGTCATGCCGCGATCCGCCAAGAGGCGCAGCTCCTCGTCCGGGATCATGTCCAGCTTGTGGATGTGCCGGCCGTACTTGCGCGACAGCTGCTCCAGCCACACATACGTGCTCTTGGCCATCATCACGACGTTGGGCATCCACGCCTGATCGGCGGAAAACGCCTCGTACTCGTTCAGCGGTGCCTGGTAGTCGCTGGCATAGCCCCGCGCGCCGGGACGCAGCCGCCGCACGCCATCCGGCCCCACCTCATACGCGTCCTCGAAGCCGATGTACTCATCGCCGCGGAAACCCTCGCCGCCGCCCGGCGCACCGTGCCGATACATATCCGGTCCCGGCGGGTTGAAGAGCATCCAGATGGCGATGTCCTCCTCCTTCACCGTGTCGATGGCCAGCAAAATCGTCTTCAGCATCGAGCCCAGATCCGCATCGATAAAACGATCCCAGTGCTCGCGGATATAGTCCAGTTGCGCGGTCAGCGACTCCGGGCTCAGCCGCATCGGCGCTTCGAGTGCATCGAGCAGCGTCCCGATCTCGGGCGCCACCGTCGGCCGAGTCGCGAAGTACTCCGGCAACTCCGCCACGACGCTCCTATATGCCGTCGTCTCCGTCAGCCCACGATCGTCGAAGAGCTCGCGAAACGGCTGAAAGGCCGGATTGATGTTGGCCAAGTGGAGCAGCATCAGCTCTTCAAACGCCGCCTCGCGATGGGGCAGGCCGTCGGTCGAGCCCGCCAGCCACTGCCCCGCGGTCAGCTTGCCGGCGTAGACCGCGGCGTTCGGAAAGCGCTCCGTGAAGGCCAGCAGCAGCTTGTCCACGGCCTCCTCCCCCGTCTGCGCGCTCAACCAGCGCAAGGCAGCCGTGAGTACCTCGGGATCGGTGTTTTTGCGGTATCGCGCCACCATGGCGTGGCTCAACTCGTCGATCAGCCCCATGGCGAACAGCGCACCCGCATGCACCTGGCGCTTCGGGTCGGCGACCCCGCCGTTTTCCCGTGTGCGCAGATCGTTCCATGCCAACGCCAGCTTACGGCTGGCCGCCACGTTCGCAAACACCATATTGCCGGTGTAGGTGAACAGGAGGTCTCCGAGGTCCAGCTTCTGCCGAAGCGATCCTGCGATATGGAATTCCATGGTGACTACCTCCCGCGTGACGTCGGCTCGGGGTGCAGCCTCCCGCGATTGGCCGTGCCACCGGCGCGCGTGCAGGATGCCTCGATGGCCTGACGTGGTGCTTTCCTTGTGAGGGGGAGAGACTCCGTTGGGGATGCCTAGCCATGGTCTCGCCCTGCTCCGCGCCGCCATTGACTCGAAGGTCGCCAGGTATTACGTTTTAAGAAAAGCAAGGATACAACCGTGCAGTCGGCGCTTACCAGTAAAGGTCAAATCACGATTCCCAAAGCTGTTCGGGAGCATCTCCACCTAAAATCAGGCGACAAAGTCAGATTTTTCTATCATCCTGACGGCTATGTGGTCATGCTACCCACCCTGCCTGCTTCCGAGCTGCGGAACGGCTTCAAACCGAGGCAACAGGTTACGGTATCGGTCGAGGATATGGACAAGGCGGTGGAGGAGACAGCTGCAGAGGACAACGCCCTCCTCCAGCACTCATGATTGGCTTAGATACCAACATCCTGGTCCGCTACTTCGCGCAGGACAGTTCCGAGCAGACTGAACGGGCCAAAGCTCTCCTCGAAGAGGAGCTCACGGAGACGCAGCCGGGATACGTCAGCACCGTTGCGATTGCGGAAACAGTTTGGGTGCTTAGGCGTAGTTACGCCTTTTCTCAACAAGAGGCTGCCGTTGCTGTGGAACGTCTGTTGCGTTCTGAAAATCTGGTTCTGCAGGACGGGTTGGAGGTATTCTCAGCCGCACTTGCCTCCCGCACAGGTCGCGGATCTTTCGTTGACACACTCATCGGTGCGCTGGCGGCGAAAGCGGGTTGCCCAACCACTCTGACCTTTGACAAAAGGGCTGTCCGCTTTCCCGGCTTTACACGCCTCTGATCACCTCAACCGCCCTATAGGTCAAACCGGACGCCGGGCTATACGGGCGATCTTGCCTTGTGCATGGCGCTGACTAACGTACCCTGTCTAAGTCTCGCTACCTAGAAAGGGGCGTCTGAACGATGTCCGCAGCCACAGTTTCCTCGCCCGCCACCCCCTTCTCCCGCCGCGTCGACCCCGCCCGCGCCCCCACCACCAACAAGCACCTCATTCGCTGGGTGGAAAAGATGGCCGACCTCTGCCAGCCCGACTGCATTCACTGGGTCGATGGCTCTGAGGCTGAGTACCGGCAGCTCTGCGATGAGTTGGTCGATGCCGGCACCTTCGCCCGGCTCAACCCCGAGCTCTGGCCCGGCTGCTTCTACGCCCGCTCCTCGCCCACGGACGTCGCGCGCGTCGAAGACCGTACCTTCATCTGCTCCCTGAGCAAGGAAGACGCCGGCCCCACCAATAACTGGGAAGACCCCTTCACCATGCGGCGCAAGCTCAAAAGCCTGTTCCGCGGGGCCATGCGCGGCCGCACCATGTATGTCCTGCCCTTCTCCATGGGCCCGGTCGGCTCGCCGCTGTCGAGGATCGGCGTGCAACTCACCGATTCCGCCTATGCCGTCGTCAATATGCGGATCATGTGTCGCGTGGGCGCGCCGGTGTTAGCCGAAATCGACAAGGATATGCAGCGGGTCGTGCCCTGCATGCATTCGGTCGGCTGCCCGCTCCTTCCTGGCGAACGCGACGTGCCCTGGCCCTCCAATGACACGAAATACATCGTCCATTTCCCGGAGACCCGCGAGATCTGGAGCTTTGGGTCCGGCTACGGCGGCAACGCGCTGCTGGGCAAAAAGTGCTTCGCCCTGCGCATCGCCTCAAACATCGCCCGCGACGAGGGCTGGATGGCCGAGCACATGCTGATTCTCGGTCTCGAATCGCCGCCCGATACCGCGGGGAACACCGAAAAGACCTACCTGGCTGCGGCTTTTCCCTCCGCCTGCGGCAAAACCAATCTGGCCATGCTGATTCCTCCTGCCGGCTTCGAGGGCTGGAAGGTGTGGACCGTCGGTGACGACATCGCCTGGATCAGGCCCGACGCTCACGGTCAGCTTCGCGCGATCAACCCCGAAACCGGCTTCTTCGGCGTGGCCCCCGGCACCTCGGCCAAAACCAACCCCAACGCCATGGCCACGCTGAGCCGCAACACCATCTTCACCAACGTCGCGCTTACCCTGCGCGACGGCGTGCCCGAGGGCATCTGGTGGGAGGGCATGACCGACCAGCCCCCCGCCGGCGAAGACCTCACGATCCTCGACTGGCGCGGCGATCCCTGGACCCCGCAACTCGCGAAGGAGACCGGTAAACCCGCCGCGCATCCCAACGGCCGCTTCACCGCCCCCGCCGCGCAGTGCCCGTCGATCGATCCGGACTGGGAGTCGCCCGAAGGTGTGCCGATCTCGGCCTTTCTCTTCGGCGGCCGCCGCCCCACCACCCTGCCGCTTGTCTACCAGGCCTTTAACTGGGTCGCCGGCGTCTATACCGGCGCGACCATGGGCTCGGAGACCACCGCCGCCGCCGCCGGCGCCGTGGGTCAGGTCCGCCGCGATCCCATGGCCATGCTGCCCTTCTGCGGCTACCACATGGGCGACTACTTCCGGCACTGGCTGCGCATGCAGCGCACGTTGTCGGCCACGCCGCGCATCTTCCACGTGAACTGGTTCCGAAAGGACGCCCAGGGCAAATTCCTCTGGCCCGGCTACAGCGAAAACATGCGCGTGCTCAA
>CAXTBJ010000071.1:7516-21401 GCA_964242585.1 uncultured Bryocella sp. | reverse complement strand
GGACGGCGTGCCGATTCAGGGCCCCTTCCCACGGGATAATTTGTCGATCCCACCGCATTCCCTGGCCAAAGCCGAGTCCAATGCGCCCAGGGAGACGGTCTCGGGTGCGCGCCGCTTTGTGCTGCTCAATGCGATTGGCTCCACGAAGTTGGAGGACGGCAAATACCTCTACAACCCCGCCACGGGCCGCATCGAGATTCAATGGGTGCAGGGCATCGGCAGTGAAAGCGCGGCGGCCCCGCAAGGCCGGTTGATGGCGACGGTCATCAACGGAATTTTGAGCCGCAAGCTGCCGTGGAGCCTGGTGCTGCTCGGGGTGGCGCTGGTGATCGGTATCGAGCTGCTGGGGGTGCGATCGCTGACCTTCGCGGTCGGGGCGTACCTGTCGATCGGCACGACACTGGCGATCTTCTGCGGCGGCGTCGTGCGCTGGCTGGTGGATCGGGCCGCGGCGCGGGAAGGGCAGGGCCACGTTTCGGCGCTCGAAAGCGAGATCTCCTCCGGCAGCCTGTATGCCTCCGGCCTGATCGCGGCGGGCGGCATCATGGGCCTGGTCGGCGTTTGCGTGAAGATCTACCAGGACGTCTCCGGGCACCAGATTCCGCATTTTTCGCCCACGAATCCGCTCTATAAGGACTGGGTCAGCGTGGCGATGTTCGCGCTGTTGGCCTTTAGCCTTTACCACTTCGCGCGCAAGCCGGTGGCCGAGGAGCCTCAGAATACCGACGCATAGGATGGGGGCCATTGCCCGTGCTTTTGCGATGTGGGGTGGGTGAGGCGCAGAGACAAGGCCTGCGCAGCGTCAGTCTAGATGAGCCCCGTTTAGAGCGGATTCGCCGACGGTATGGAAACAGGCAAAGGCAAGAACAACCGCAGATTCCCTTCGGGAATGACAACAAAGGTAGATTGCCTTCGGGTATGACAACAAAGGTAGATTGCCTTCGGGTATGACAATAAAATGAAAGCCCGCGATACCGTCAGCTATGCGCCGATATGGGCCGGGTGAGTGGATTCTGCCCCTTTCATCCAGGAGAAGACCGCTCTACGGCTGTGTGTTCTGTTCCGCACCCCAGGTCGCCGGCGTGGCCGGCACGGCATCCGCACCCAGCGGCCACTTGCCGTGTTTCTCGTAAATGATCCAATCCGCCAGCATCAGCTCCGGCTGCAGCGTGAGCACGACGGCAAAGTAACGTTTCTGGCTGATCAGCGACTCCGCCGCACCGCGGATGGGCCGGCTTCGGCGTAGCGAGCCCGGCAGCTGCGGGATCTCGTAGACCTGCAGGTGCAGCGCCGGATGCGCCCTGCCGTAGCCGTCGACCTCGCGTGCCAGCGTCTTCGGCGTCGTCATGTCGAAGTCGGCCGGCACGTTGCGGCGAAGCACTTCCGGGGGCAGGGCGAGCCGCAGCAGATCCGCCGCGAAATCGGCGCAGTTGGCGCGCGTCAGGGTGTAGGAGCGGCGGTTCGGGCGGGCATTCAACCAGGCCAGCGTCGCGGCATCCTGCGCCGGGGTGGTGTCGAAGGCGTACATCAGCAGGCGGCGATCGTAGGCGGCCCCGATGCCTTCCTCCCAATCGCCGTACGGGGGAGGCCGCAGATCGCCATGGCGATTGGGCAGATTCGGGACCAGTTCGGCAAGGTGTTGCCGCCGGTAGCCTTCCCGCAGGTCGGCTTCGGCAGCCGGGGTCATGTACGGAGTGATTGCTGCAGGATCGTTCGTCCCGTATAAGAAAACCGGCAGTGGAAAGGCCATCCAGTCCATCTCCGGGTGCCGCAGGTCGTGGTAGCGCGAGATGACCGCACCCAGCTCACCCGGCCGGCAGGGCCGCAGCCGCACCGCGGTTTCCACGCACGCCCCGGCCAGATAGATGCTCGCGTGACCCTGCGGCATGACCGTGCCGAAGGCCCCGAAGGGCTCGCCGACGATCAGGGCCATGCGCGCCTCGGCCGGCGAGGCGGCCAGCAGGAGGCAAACCAATGCGACGCCCCGGAAGATTCCGAGCGGAAAGCCGATCCGGCGGCAGCGGGTCTTGCGAAAACGAATCGCCGCCGCGCCGGAAATGCGTCGAACGATTGGAATCGATTGAAGGAGATGGGCCATGAGACAAAGGGAGAACCCTTGGTTACGATTGTGACATTGGCGATGGAGCCGGAGGCGCAGGCTTGGTTCGAGGCGCAGCGGCAATTGTATTTCCCCCCGGCCCTGAACCACATCCCGGCTCATCTGAGCCTGTTCCATCACCTGCCGGGAGACGCGACCACCGGCCACGTGCTTGCGTCGGAGGCCGGCAAGCAAAGGCCATTCTCCATGCGCCTGGATGGTGTGCATTCCATGGGCCGCGGCGTACTATACACGCTCACCGCTCCGGAACTGGGTGGGTTGCATCGTGCGCTGTCCGCCCAGTTCACCCCCTATCTGACCCCGCAGGACCGTCAGCCGCTACGGCCGCACGTCGTGGTGCAGAACAAGGTGGAGCCGGCGGAGGCGAAGCTGCTGCTGGCACAGCTGCAGGCGGGCTTCCGGGGCAGGGAGATCCAGGCAACCGGGTTGCTCTGGTGGGAGTACCTCGGCGGCCCCTGGCGCAAGCTGGAGGAGTTTGCTTTTGTGCCCTGATCGTTAACCCCTTCGCCCCCTCATGGCCATGGCTTCGCGGGACAGGTCTTGCATAGGCTTTGCTTATGCTGACAGCGAACGTGGTTCGGACTCCCAAACCCTCGCGGACGCTGCCCGAATCGGGACGAGTTCGGGCATCCGCCTTACCATCTGGAGTTCTGGGCCGGCCGCTCTGCCGCTGGTGCCAGCTGGAGATACTCGCGCCGCGCCGCCGCACCTTCTGCTCTCCCTTCTGCGTTCACCAGTGGCGTCTGCGCTCGGACCCGGGCTACCTGCGTGAGCAGGTCTTCGCACGGGACCGTGGCGTCTGCGCGCTTTGCGCCACCGATACGGTTCTGGCCTACGGGCAGCTCCGGCGCAGCCGCGGGCAGGCGCGTGCGGAGGCCCTGGCGATGTGGGGTCTCCGCTCGCCGCAGGCCCGCCGGTCGCTCTGGGACGCCGACCACATCGTGCCTGTGGCGGAGGGCGGCGGACAGTGTGACCTGGACAACCTGCGCACCCTCTGCCTGCCGTGCCACCGCGAGCAAACCGCGGCGCTGGGCCTCCGCCTGCGCCGGGCGGCGGCGACCGTGGAAGGTCAGCTCCATCGGCGGAGCTCTCGACCGCAGGAACCTCCCGGCGAACCGGCCGAGCCTGCGACGGACTGAAGTTCTGCGGTAAGCTGGAGGGGACCTCTCTGCGGTTCGGGTTGCCCGCCAGTGTGCGTACCCTTCAGGATGTTTTTCGGCGTGAACGCACCTTTTTTGAAGCATTGGAAGTTTCGGATCGGGTTTTGGCTCGAAGTCTGGCCCGTATCCTCTAGCAGCGGCCCCACTGCGCGACTCGCGGCAGCGCTTTCCCTCCTTCTCCTCGCTCCGGGGCCTCCAAGGCTGGCCGCGCAGGCGCCGGGTGCCGGAACGGGTGCGCCTTCCTCCGCCACGCCCTCGGCTGCAGGTCCGACGGCTCTTCCCGGCTCACAGGGTACGGGCGTGCAGGGTTCGGGCGCGCAGGGCCGCGCCGCCGGCTCCAGTTCGGCACGGGGGGCGAGCCAGGGAACCAATCGGGGCGCCAATCAAGGCAATGCGCAAACGGACGCCAACCGTGACCAGGACAACGCGGACAGCCGGAACCAGGCCAACGCCAGTACGCAGATCTTTCTTACCCAGTTTCAGCAGCTCGTCGCCAGCTCCACAGGCAGCATCCTCCCGATCTTCGGTGCGTCGTTGTTCTCCGGTGTGCCGACCACGTTCGCCCCGGTGACGGATGTGCCGGTGGGCGCCGGTTACCTGATCGGCCCGGGCGATGAACTGAACCTGCAGATATCGGGCCAGGTCAATCAGCAGTACGACCTCACGGTCGACCGCACCGGCAATATCGACATCCCGGAGCTGGGCACGGTGCACGTCACCGGCATCCCCTTCAGCCAGCTGAATGCCTACCTGCACGGCCAACTCGCGCGCATCTACCGCAACTTCGCTCTCAACACGAATCTCGGTTCGCTGCGCACCATCCAGGTCTTCGTGGTGGGGGAGGCGGTGCGCCCGGGCAGCTACACCATCTCCTCGCTCAGCACGCTGCTCAACGCCATCTTTGCTTCCGGCGGCCCGCTGCCGGACGGCTCCTTGCGGGACATCCAGGTCAAGCGCGACGGTCAGACGATTCTGCACTTCGATCTGTACGATCTGCTGCTGCGCGGCGACAAGGCCAACGACATCCGCCTGCTCTCCGGCGATGTGATCTTCATCCCCTTCGCCGGACCGCAGGTGGCCATCACCGGCAGTGTGAGTTCGCCGGCCATCTATGAATTGAAAGGGCCCACGCCCATCAACGATCTGCTGAAGCTGGCAGGCAGCGAGACCGCCGTGGCGAACGGCGGCGCGCTTCGCCTGGAGCGCGTTTACGAGCACAGCATGCGCAGCATTGAAGACATTAATTTAGCCACACAGGGCACGCAGATCGTCCAGAACGGGGATATTCTCTCCATCAGCTCTATTCTGGAACGCTTTCGCAATGCGGTTACCCTGCGGGGCAACGTCGCCAACCCCGGGCGGTATGTGTGGCACGAGGGGATGCGGATCAGCGACCTGATCCCGAACAAGGCCTCGCTCGTGACGCGGAACTACTGGACCCGACAGAACCAACAGGGGCAGTTGCTGCAGGATTACGCCGCCGGAACCAATGCTTCCGTGGCGGGGCAGGGCGCCTTGCAGGCACGCAGCACCAGCCAGGGCGACACCTCGGCCTCACGCAGCAATGGCGGAACGCAGGCGGGGGGCAACTCGGTGGGGTCGGCGCTGTCCAACAATACGAACAGCACGAATTTTTCAGCACAGACGGATGTCGTTCTGAGCGCCCCGGATATCGACTGGAGCTACGCCGTGATTGAACGGCTGAGTTCCGGGGATCTGAAGACCTCGCTGATCCCTTTCGCGCTGGGCAAGCTGGTGCTCGACGGTGACGCCTCACAGAACCTTCAGCTGCTGCCGAACGATATCGTCACCATTTTTTCCACCGCGGATATTCGCGTTCCTTCCGCGCAACAGACCCGCTATGTGCGCCTGGAAGGCGAGTTCATGGCACCGGGCGTCTACAGCGTGTTGCCGGGCGAGACACTGCGGAGCCTGCTGCGCCGCGCCGGCGGTTTCACCTCGGACGCTTACCTGTTCGCCTCCGAATTTACGCGCGAATCGACTCGCCGTGTGGAGACGCAGCGCCTGCAGGAGTATGCCGACCAGTTGGACGCGCAGATCTCGTCCGTCTCGGCCAACAGCGAGGCCCGTGCCACCTCCGCCTCCGACGAGATCGCAACGACCGCCTCCGAAACGGCGGCGCGCGCGGCCGTGGCCCGGCTTCGGGGTGTAGCGCCCAGCGGCCGAATCGTGCTGGATTTGAAGCCCAACAGCTTCGGCGTCGACACGCTGCCCGATCTGGCGCTCGAGGACGGCGACCGCTTCGTGGTGCCGCGCGTGCCCTCCGCGGTGGCCGTGCAGGGCCAGGTGTATAACGCCAATGCCTTCGTGTACGTTCCGCGGCAGCATATGTTGGACTACCTGCGCCGTGCGGGCGGACCGGACCGGCAGGCCGACAAGAGGCGTGAGTTTATCCTGCGCGCCGACGGCTCCGTGGTCAGCGAGCAGTATGCCGATGTGCGCCGGGCGTCCGTGTTCCCCGGGGACACGCTGGTGGTGCCGCCCATCATCGATCGACGCGCCGGCTATCAGCGCATCCTGGATCTGGCGTCGGTTGCCACCAGCTTCGGCTTGAGCGCCGCGACGCTGTACCTGATTGCCCGTTAATGACGACGCCGAGGATAATCGTAGCCGCGATGATCGCAGCCGCCCCAAAACGAAGCAGCCACCCGTTCATCTGCGTCCGCGGAGGTCTCCGTGGTGAGTAACGAGACCGGGCGGGAACGCCTGCCGTACGATACGGAGCCGCTCGCCGAGGAGGGGATCGATCTTGTCGCCGTCTTTGTCGCGCTGCTGCGCGAGTGGCGCACGGCGGCGGTCGTCTTTGTCCTCGTTTCACTGCTCGGTGCGCTGAAGGTGCACTCGCTCAAGTCGCAGTATGTCGCGACCGCCACGTTTTTACCCTCGCAGGGGCACTCGCAGACCGACACACTGTCTTCCATCTTTTCGCCGCGCGGTCCTGGCAACCTGTACCTCGGCCTTCTGCAAAGCCGAAGCGTGCAGGACAACATCATCGACCGCAACCACCTGCTGGAGATGTTTCACACCCGAAGCTACGAGGCCGCCCGCGGCATCCTGGCCGCCAAGGTCAGCTTCAGCGAGGGCGGCGATTCGATCATCACGATCTCGGTACGGGACAGCAACGCGCAGGACGCGGCCATGCTCGCCAACGCCTATCTGCAGGGTCTTCAGGACCTGAGCGACAAGATGGCGCAGACGCTTTCATCGCAGACCCGCGCGTTCTTCGACCGGCAGCTGGAGCAGCAGCGCACCCAGCTGGATCAGGCAGAGCAGGCTTATGCGCAGCTGCAGGAGCGCACAGGGCAGGTAGCCTCCGGCGCGCAGGCCTCGGAGGGGATCAGCACGATAGCCGCGCTGCGCTCGCAGGTGGACAGCCTGTATGTGCAGCTGGCGGTGCTGAGCCAAAGCGAAACCGAGCAGAATCCGGAGATTCAGCGCGTTCATTCGCAGATCGCGCAGCTGCAGGCACAGGAGCGGTTGCAGGAGGCCGGCGCGGCCAGTTCGGTAGCCGGCACGGCCACGCCCGCCAAGAGCATTCCGGCGGTCACGCTGCAGTTGAACCGTGCCCAACGCGAGATTACCGATCATACGGCGTTGGTGAACTCACTCAACTCGCAGTTTGAGGCAGCGCGCCTGAGCGAAGATTTCTCTCACGCCGCCATCGAGGTGATCGACCGCGCCTACCCGCCCGAGGGAAGGGCATGGCCGCCGCGGAAAAACTACTACCTTGCGGCCCTGGGCATCGGGTTGTTCGCCGCGCTGTTTATCGTGGTGCTGAAGCTGCTGGCACAACGCATCCTCGCCAATCCCAAGCACCAATCCAGCCTTGGCCGCCTGCGGCGCGCCTTTTAGCGAGGTTGCCGGCACCCGTGGCCCATTCCTCCGAGGCGAATCTTCCGGTGCCTGCAATCGCGCGTCGATCGTCCGCGATCACGGCCATGGCCTGCCTGCTGGTTGTCTTTCTTGTGCTTTTCCCCAAAGGCGGCGTCCGGCTCGGTGAGCTGCCGCTCACCTGGGGGTATATGCTGCTGGCCGTGTTCACGCCCTTGGCCGTGGCCGTGCGGTTTCTGGCGATGCCGCTGATCTTTCCGCGCCGCGTGCTCGCGGTCGTGCTCCTGTTGACCCCCATGCAGGCCTGTTTTGTTTATGCCGGTGTCTTTTACGGGATTATGAGCTTCGGCTTTGTTTTCAGCACCTTCGTGGCGCTGTTTGCCCTACCCTGGATTTTTCTGCTGTTCTTTGGCCCTTTCTTCCCATGGGTCAAGGAAAAAATCATGCGCCGATGGTTTTGCAACTGCGTGTTTTTTGCGGCGGCCTGGGGGATTTTGCTTTTTGTGATGTACCCGCTGGCGCATCGCGATATCGAGATTCCCTACCTGACCGTGAATGCGGCCGATTACGGCACCATCGAGAGCGGAAAAAGCAACGCCCGCGGGCTTTTCCTGAAGCTGATTTCGACCTACAACAACGGCAACATCTATGGCGTGGCGACGCTTCTGCTGTTTCCGTTGTATGCACGGTTGGAGCCTTCGCGCGGGCGTCGCGCCACGGTGCGTCTCGCGCTGCTGCTGACGCTTTCGCGCACGGTCTGGGTGGGGCTCATCGTGAATGAGCTGCTGTCGCTGGTGCCGCCCCTGTACCGGCAGATTCCGTCGTTTCCCGTGCTGTACCTGGGGGAGGCGCGGCGGCGTTTTCTAGGCGTCGTGGCCACGATTGTGTTGGTGTTCGGCTCCGTCTCCCTGGTGACGCTTCGGGCGGGGAACCTGGGCTTTCTGTTCGATCGCACGCTCGGGAACAGGGTGGGGCAGATAAACTCGGCTAGTTCAACCACCTTTCTTCCCGAGCACGCACTGTACGGCTTCGGCGAGGTCCTCTATGCTTCGGCAGCGCAGTACTGGGGTATCACCGGATTTTTTTCCTTCACGCTCATCATGCTGAGCCCGCTGCTGGTGCTGCTGTGGGATGGGCAGCTGATGCGTTCGCCGCTGCGCCGCGCTGCGCTCAAATCGCTGCTTGTCTATGCCGTGATGGCGACCTCGGACGGGGCCTTGAACTTCATTCCGATCATGGCTTTCTACTGGTTTGTCTACGCCGTCTTTCTGTACGGCTGGCCCGGAACGCAGTCCAGGGTAATCAGGACATCGCCGCCCGTCTCCTTGCCTGGGGCTGCGCTCCACGGGCTCGCGGGTAGCTGAGCGCAGGCTCTACACTGTCCCATGAGCCGGGCGGGATCGCAGCGCGGGCTCAGCATGGAGGCACAACCATCGTCCGCAGCCTTACCGAGGCAGCTGCCGCACACAGCTGGTTTCATCTGCCCTCCAAGGCGCTGATGACCGTCGGCCGGCGTACGCGTGACCGGTTTTGGGCGCGGCGACTGGGGGCTCCGGGCTTTCGCGCCGCTCGTTCCCCGCGCATCCTGGGTGCGGAGCGCGGTTCCATTCAACTCGGGGCCGACTTCCATGCCAGAGACTTCCTTTGGTTGGAGGCCGTGTCCGTCTACACCGCGCAGGGGGTCGTTCAACGCTTCCACCCGCACATCGAGATCGGTATTTCCGCAAGGCTTTCCGATAACGTGCACATTGCCTGCATCGACAGCATTGCGGTCGGCGATCACCTGCTCTGCGGCAGCGGCGTGCTGATCAGCGATCACGCGCACGGCAGTTACCACGGTTTAACGGCGAGCGATCCTGCGGCGAGCGATTCCCCGGCAAGCGATCCCGCGATCCCGCCCGCGCAGCGCCCCCTTGTCTCAGCCGGGCCGGTGACCATCGGTCATAACGTGTGGTTAGGGGATGGGGTGGCGGTGCTGGCCGGCGCGGCGATCGGGGATGGCTGCGTTATCGGCGCCAATGCCGTCGTGACAGGGACGATTCCACCGGGAACGGTGGCGGTCGGCGCCCCTGCCCGTCCCGTCCGGCGCTGGCAGGCAGAGAGCCGAGCATGGCTGCCGATCGTTGCGGGCGATCTGTAAAACTTGGGGATCTGCTTGCTTTCAGGGCAGGGCTGGGGTTGTTCTGGCCCGGTGTCGGGCTCGCTTCTTCTGGCTCGCTTTAGGGGCTGGATTTACGGTCTTGGTATCCTGTCCCGGATGCTGAAACGTCATTTCGCGGGTACGCGTTGAAACGGGCCGCCTGCACGATCGTGTCCCCGAACTATTTCCACTTCGCGCGCACCCTGGCCGCGTCGTATGTCGCACAGCATCCGGGGCAGCCGTTTTTTGTGCTGCTGGTCGCCGATCTCCTCGACCCCACGCCTTTCCAGACCGACGTAGACATCACACCGGTAATGCTTGGCGAGATCGGCTTGGCTGACGTACGCGTCGAGGCCATGAAGTACGACATTCTTGAGCTGAACACCAACGTGAAACCGACCCTGATGCGGTATCTGCTGAACCGCTATGGGCTGGACGCGCTCATTTACCTGGACCCCGACATCTTCGTCTATGCCCCACTCGATCCCGTCTTCGAGAGCCTGCGGGCCGGTTCAGCGGTGCTGACGCCGCACATGACCGCGCCCGTGTTCGACGGACACTCGCCCTCCGAGCAGGACCTGCTCTACAACGGAACCTACAACCTCGGTTTCATCGGCGTCAGCGGTTCGGCCGAGGGCCGGCGGTTGCTGGCATGGTGGGAGCACCGCTGCCTGGCGCTGGGCTTCAGCGAGGGCCGAACCGGTCTTTTTGTGGATCAAAAGTGGGCCAATCTGATGCCCGGTTTTTTCGAGGCAGTGGACACCTGTCGCGATGCCGGCCTGAATATGGCGTATTGGAACCTGCATGAGCGAACGTTGGTGCGAACCGGCGAGGAATGGCAGGTGCGGGACCTTCAAGGCCGGTGTGCGCCGCTGCGGTTCTTTCATTTTTCGGGTATCGACCTGGAGGAGGGCGAGAGCCTCTCGCGTAACACCGATCGATTCACCCTGGAGGCCCGTCCCGATCTCCAGGAGCTGTTCGCGGCGTACCGGGCAACGGTGCTCGGCAACCGGCTGCCGGCGGTCGAAACGCTGCCCTATGGCTTCGACCGCTTCTCCGACGGCACGGCCGTGACGCGCCTGGCCCGCCGGCTCTTCGCCGCGCATCTGGAGTACTTTCAGGACGGTACAGCCCCCTTTGAGGCGACGGGGAGCTTCGCCCGGTTCACGCGCAAACAGGGGCTTGTGAAAGGAACCGCCGCGCCCCAGAAATCGACCTGGAGGCAGTTTGACGGCGAGGACCGCCGCGTCCGGGCCGTGCATCGTGTGCTGCGCTGGGCGCTGCGCGTTCTGGGGCCGCACCGGTATGAGCTGCTGATGCGCTATCTTGGCCACATCAGCGTATTACGTCATCAGGCTGTGTTCTTGCGCGATCCCTCCTGGCCGGCGGCGAGCGATCCCGGCGCAAAGTCGCGGAACGGCCAGCTTTGACCGGCCATATGTCCCTACCCGCAAAGCCTCAACCCGCTATATCCCAAGCCGCGAGTCCCGCCGCCGCCCCGCTCTCTAGACGTCTGCTCCTCGTCAAGCTCGGAGCCATCGGCGATGTGGTGATGGCGATTCCGGCCGCCGCGGCCATGCATGCGGCCGGGTATGCGGTGGATTGGGTGGCGAGCCGGACGGTGGCCCCGGTCTTGGAGCTGTATCCCTGGGTCCATGTGATTCCGGTGGACGAGTCCAAGCTGCTGCGTGCGGGTGCGGCCGAGCGCTTCCGGCATATTCGCGCGCTGTGGCGTGCCCTGCGAAGACGCACCGCCGCGTTCGGCCCCTACGAGCTCTGCGCGGTCCTCTACTATGACCGCCGCTACCGCCTGCTGACGCTACCCGTACGCGCGCGGCGTCATCTGCTGCTTTCGACAGGGGATCGCCGCACGCGTCTGCTGCCCGGGCGTCATCACACCGACGAGTATGCCCGTATTCTGCGCGGAAACGTGGATGGCGAAATGCCGGTCCAGCTCTCCCCTGCGCCGCCGTCTTCGTTGCCCGCCGTTCCTTTGCCTGCCTGTGAGGGCCGTCCAAGGGTGGTGCTGGTTCCGGCCGGCGCGCGTAACCTGCTGCGCGACGACGCGTTGCGGCGCTGGCCGGTAGAAAGCTACGTGGCGCTGGCCGGGGGACTGCTCGCGGGAGGCTGCGAGGTGGTGCTGGCCGGTGGACCGGAGGATCGCTGGGCGTCCCCGTTTTTTGCGGAACTTGCCGCCGGCGCCGAGCCCGGCACCCACACCGACCTGACGGGAACCCTGTCGCTGGTGCAAACCCTCGCCCTGCTCGACTCCGCCACCGTGACGGTGACGCATGATACCGGCCCGCTGCACTTGGCCGGCCTCACCTCCACGGGTATTGTCAGCCTCTTCGGCCCGACCGACCCCCGTGGCCGACTGCCGCAACGGGCCGACACGGTAGCAATCTGGGGCGGGGAGGGCTTCGCCTGCAGACCCTGCTACGACGGCCGGGAATATGCCCCCTGCGAGCACAACGGCTGCCTTCGGCAGATCACCCCCGAGATGGTGATCGCGGAGGTGAACACACTGCTGAACGGCCGGCGGGAAGGACGAAGCTCGCCGCCCCGGATCGTTACGCCGCCGCGCCCACCTTTGAGTGCGCCTTTTATGACGATCGCACCCTTGCCCCAGGCCGGAGGTGGCCGCCCATGACCGCCCGGCGTCCGCCCGCCCTTTTTTTGGATCGCGACGGCGTGATCAATGAGGAGGTGGGCTACCTTTACCGCTCTGAGGAGGTGCGCTGGGTCGAGGGCATCTTTGCCCTGGTGCGATCGGCGCGCGACCATGGGTACCGTACCGTGGTCATCACGAACCAGTCCGGTATCGCCCGGGGCCTCTACTCCACCGCCGACTTCCAGGTGCTGATGAGCTGGATGCGGGCGCGTTTTCAGGAGCAGGGAAGCGATCTGGATGCCGTCTACCATTGCCCGTACCATCCGGTGCACGGCCTGGGCCGATGGAAGGCGGAGCACCTGGACCGCAAACCCGGTCCAGGTATGCTGCTTCGCGCGGAGCGGGAGCTCGGTGTGGATCTGAGCCGGTCGATTCTGGTCGGCGACCGCTGTTCGGATATCGCCGCGGCCAATACCGCGGGGCTGCGGCAGGCGTTTTTGAAGCGGGGAACCGAGCCCGACCGGTGCCCCGGAGCCGCCGTGACGGTGGATTGCCTTGCGGAGGTGCAGCGATGGCTTGAGGAGATCTCCGCCCGAGAACCGGAGCGATCGGATGAGGTCCCCTGAGATCTCCTGAGGTCCCACCCCGCTGCCGGTCTGTGCCGGTCGGCAGCCGTGCACGTTTCGCGATTTTTTGTCCTCAAGAGCTAAAGTTTTCTCCGCAGGTGCCGATAAGACAAAGGCGAGGGAAGACAAAATGCGCGCCGCGGTGTTCACATCGGCACGAACTTCGCCACCGGTGTCCATTTTGGCCGCCGGGTTCTCATTTTGACCGCGAGGTTCTCATTTCGGTTCGAGGCATAATCCGGGTGGCCGGTTTATGCCGGGAGCGGTACACTGGGGCGAAAGAAAATTACGTTTCGATCAACTGTAACCAGCTGTAATTTCCGAGCGAGCAAGAGGGATGCACCGGTACGCACTCTCTGAATGGGACAGGCAAGGGGCTTTGCAGGACCTTGCACAACAAAGCGCAGACAACGGCAACAGGAGCCTGCGTCTGTACGGAGAGCATCGCCCGGCATGGCAGATTCATGGAACTCTGAAGAGATGGGAGTGGTTCCGGAGCGTTTTTTCATCCCAGCCAGTTCGCCGGCCCCGACCTACCGGTCGAGGGCGAGACGAGCGTCGGTTCGGGGTCCGGAACGGATGTTTCGCTATCGCTGGATCAAGCGTGGTATGGATCTGCTGCTGGCTTTCGTTTGTTTGCCGGCGCTGTTGCCCCTAATCGCGATCATCGCGCTGGCGATCCGCCTCACCTCGCCTGGCCCCATCTTCTTTTCGCATCGGCGTATCCGCAGCCATGGCCGTTTCTTTTCCATGTGGAAGTTCCGTACCATGTGCGTGAACTCGGCCGAGGTGCTGGAGAACTATCTCGCGGCCAACCCCCAGGCGCGCGCTGAGTGGAAGAAGGATCACAAGCTGAAGAAAGATCCGCGCGTGACCCGCGTCGGCGAATTTCTGCGGCGCACCAGTCTGGATGAGCTGCCGCAGATATGGAATGTCCTTGCCGGCTCCATGAGTCTCGTGGGGCCACGCCCGATCGTGGCGGCCGAGGTGGAAAAATACGGCGATTACTTCGCGGACTACTGCACGGTGAAGCCGGGGGTCACGGGTTTATGGCAGGTTTCGGGCCGCAGCCGCATCAGCTACGCCGAGCGCGTGCAACTGGACCGTCGATACGCTTGCAGCTGGAGCCTCAGCGGGGATCTTCGCATCCTGGTTCGCACGCTCAGTTCGGTGGTGAACCAGGACGGAGCGTACTAGGGAAGATCTCGCGAAATCACTTATGGGAACGGCTTCACGACGCGGCGTTTTGGAGAGATCGTGCCAGGGGCGTCTCCCAATTACGAGACGTATCCTGATGTTCAAATGCATCCTGATGTTCAAACGCATCCTGATGTTCAAACGCATCCTGATGTTCAAACGCATCCTGATGTTCAAACG
>CAXTBJ010000071.1:0-7416 GCA_964242585.1 uncultured Bryocella sp. | reverse complement strand
CATCCTATCCACGATGACCCATTTTCCGGTTTCATGCGGGTAGCCGTACTCCATCATTGGTTTGTCACGCGCGGCGGCGGGGAGCGGGTCGCGGAGTGCATCGCCTCGCTTTTCCCCCAAGCGGAGATTTTTACACTGATCGCCAGGGAGGAAGGGCTGCCGGCGACGCTGCGGGACCGCGTGCTGCATACCTCTTACCTGCAGCGTTTTCCGTGGGCGGCCAATTTTCACCGTCATCTGCTGCCGTTTTACCCCCAGGCAGTGGAGAGATTGGATCTCCGCGGCTTCGATCTCGTGCTGTCTTCCGATAGCGGACCGGTAAAGGGAGTTCAACTTTCACCGGGAGCTGTGCACATTTGCTATTGCCATTCGCCCATGCGCTACCTGTGGGATGGTTTTGAGTTTTACCGCAGCACCATGGGGCCTGTGACGCGGTTCGTCTTCTCCGCCGCCGCCGGCCGGGTACGGCGCTGGGATCAGGAGGCGGCCAGCCGGGTAACCCACTTCGTGGCGAACTCGAAGTATATCGAGGAGCGTATCTGGCGGTGCTATGGGCGTCAGGCCGAGGTGCTGCACCCGCCGATCGATCTGCACCAGGCTCCGCCCGTGGGCACGGTTTTGCCGGAGGATCACTATCTGTGTGCGGGACGGCTCGTGCCTTACAAGCGGACGGAGCTGCTGATCGAGGCCTGCCGGCAACTCGGCCGCCGGCTGCGCATCGCGGGTACGGGACCGGAGGAGCGTAAGCTGCGCCGCCTGGCCGCCGCGAGCGGCGCGGAGGTGGAGTTTTTGGGGGAGCTCTCCGATGCCGATCTTTGGACCGAATACGCACGCTGCCGGGCCCTGCTCTTTGCCGCCGACGAGGACTTCGGGATGGTGCCGCTGGAGGCGCAAGCCTGCGGCCGTCCGGTAATCGCGTATGGCGCGGGGGGCTCGCTTGAAACCGTGCGCGGTTTTGGGGAGCAGCGCACGGGGGCCTACTTCGCCGAGCAGACCGCAACCTCGGCGGCAAACGCCATCGCGCAATGGGAGAGGACAGGCGAGCGGCATTTCCAGCCGGAAGCGGCGCGGCAATGGGCCGCCGAGTTCGGGACGCCGCTGTTTTTGGAGCGATTCCGCTCGCTGGTGCTCCGTTATGCTCCGCAGGCCGCCGCGGAATGCACGCCGGCCACAGCCGCGGTGGAACTGGTCGCGCGATAATGGGTCTGCAGGATCGAGTCTGAGCCGGACTTGTCACATTTGTTGGAAGGACCCCGATGCAGGGCATGCGCACGCTGCTGAGAAACTCGCTGGCAAGAAGCCTTCGTAAGCTATCCGAGGAGGACCGTCTGGCTGCGGCCATGCCGGTCGTCTGCGGCTCGGCGCTGGCTGCGCACTGCACCGTAACGGGCCTCGATGAGCAGCGAATTTTGCACCTCGGGGTATCGAGCGGCGACTGGCTTGAGCCGCTGCTGGGCATGCGGGATGTATTGGCGCGCGATCTGGCGCAGACCGCCGGGGTTGCCTTGCATGGTCTCGATCTGCAGGTGATCCGGCCGCCGCGGAGCAGGGCAGCCGCCTCCGGGCCGAGACCCGGGCCTGCGGCTGGCGGTCCCGGGCTCCCCAGGCCAGCCAGGAAAGGAAACTTCGGTGGACGATAGGCAAAGGGCGCGCGAGCAGGGAACCCGTGTGTCGCTCGAAGAGGTGAAGCACGTGGCCGATCTGGCGAACCTGGAGCTGACGGCGGAGGAACTGCCCGGCATGGCGCGCGACCTCGACGCCGTGTTGGGTTACATCGCCCAACTCGACGAGCTGGACACGGCGACGCTCCCGCCCATGGCGCAGGTGGGCGAAGCGCTCGGCGCGGCAGCGTATAGCTCCGGCGAGACGCTGCGCCGGGACCAGACCAAACCCTCCGTCGATCGCGCGCTGGTGATGGCGGATGCGCCTGAGACCGACGGCCGTTTCTTTAAGGTTCCCAAGGTTATCGAGCGATAGCCGCCGCGGGTGCGTCAGGCCTCGAGAACTCAAATTACAAAGCCAAAATCACCAAGAAAGTAAACTACACCTCGCATGACAGAAGCCTCCGCCGCGTTCTCTCCCGATCTGACCCTCGCCGCCGCTCGTACCGCTGTAGCCGAGGGCCGCGTCTATGCCGTCGCGCTCGCGGAGCAGTATCTGCGGCGTATCGAGGCGCGGGATGGCGAGATCGGCAGTTACCTCACCGTCAGCCGCGACCGTGCGCTCGCGCAGGCCGAGCGGGTGGATGCGGATGCGCGCGCGGGCCGACCGCTCGGGCCGCTCGCCGGTATCCCGGTAGGCATCAAGGATGTGCTGGCGACGAAGGGTACGGAGACGACCTCCGGCTCGCGCATTCTGAGCGGTTGGCACCCGCCCTACGATGCTACGGCGGTGGCGCGGCTGGAGGCGGCCGGGGCCGTGGTGCTGGGCAAGCTGAACTGCGATGAGTTCGCCATGGGCTCCTCGAACGAGAACTCGGCCTATAAGCCGGTGCGCAACCCACGGGCGCTTGACCGGGTGCCCGGCGGATCGTCGGGCGGATCGGCGGCCGCGGTTGCGGCCGGGCTCTGCATGGCCTCGCTCGGCACGGATACGGGCGGCTCCATTCGCCAGCCCGCGGCGTTTTGCGGCGTGGTCGGCGTACTACCGACCTATGGCCGCGTGTCGCGTTATGGGCTGATCGCCTTTGCCTCGTCGCTGGACCGGGTGGGCCCGCTGGCGAACTCGGTGGAGGATGCGGCAACGGTGCTGGAGGTGCTCGCCGGTCCCGATCCGATGGACGCCACGGCCTCGGACCGTCCCGTGCCGGCGTACACCGCTGAGCTGGCTAAACCTATTGCCGGCCTGCGCATCGGCGTGCCGGCGGAGTACCTGGGCGAAGGGCTCGATCCGGAGATTCGCTCGGCGGTGGAGCGCACGCTGGACAACCTGCGCACGGCCGGCTGCACCGTGCAGCCAATCTCGCTGCCGCACACCCGCTTTGCGGTGCCCACCTATTACGTGATTGCCACGGCGGAGGCCAGCTCCAACCTGTCGCGCTTCGACGGCGTGCGCTTCGGCCTGCGCGCACCGGAGGCGCATACGCTTGCGGCGATGTTTCGCCGCACCCGCGACGAGGGCTTCGGTGCGGAGGTGAAGCGGCGCATCCTGCTGGGCACCTATGTGCTCTCGGCGGGCTATTACGACGCGTATTACCGCAAGGCGCAGCAGGTGCGCACGCTTTTGACCCGCGACTTTCTCGAGGCCTTCGCGACGGTGGATGCCATTGTGTGCCCGGTGACCCCAACACCCGCCTTCAAGCTCGGGGAGAAGACGAACGATCCGCTGCAGATGTATCTGGAGGACATCTACTCGGTCGCGGCCTCGCTGGCCGGCATCTGCGGCATGAGCGTGCCGGGCGGCGTGACGTCAGCGGGCCTGCCCATCGGGGTGCAGGTATTGGGTAGGCACTTCGATGAGGGGACGGTGCTGCGGATCGGGGGTGCGATCGAGGCCGCTCAGAAGATGTGAGTCGATTCCCTGATCGAGTAAACAGCAGCTCCTTGCGTTCGTTCAGGATGACAAGGGATGAGGACGGATTCTCCTCACAGCCGTTCCCGCAGTGCCCAGGCGCCGAACGAAAGCACAAGCCACGCCGCCGTACCTGCCGCGAGCGAGGCCGCGAGACCGTAACGCGGCAGGCCGAGCCACACGATTGCGGCGAACCCCATCAGGCCGAAGGTGCCCGCGGAGGCGCCGACCGCGTGTGCGCTGGCCAGCGAACGCGCGCGCTGGGTGCCGTGCATACCGGCCTCCTGTTTGCGCTCCTCTTCTTTTTTCTCCACAAAGCTGCTTCCCGGCGGATAGATGCCCGGAAAAGCCAGAAAGAGGCCGCCGATGACCGGCCCGGCCCATTTTGTGATCAGGGAAAACAGGAGCGTGAGGGCGCAGCCGAAGAGGAACCGGGTCAGGTACTCCGTCGGTTTCGTCTTGGCGAGCTTGCTGAAGTCAGAACCGATACGGACCACGCTACCTCCTCAGCCAGACGGCCCAAAGGACCGCAGCCGCCACGCACCACAGGGGCAGCAAGGCTGCCGCGCCTGCCATCGCCTTGGGTTTCAGCCGCATCTGGACGAAGCTGACCGCCACGGCAAAGATCAGGTAGGCCACCGAACCCGCGAGCATGGAACGGCACTCCAGGGCTGTATAGCCCACGCCCTTGCTGTGCACCGTGAGCACCAGGGTCGCCAGCGCCACCGCAGGTGCGGCGGCCGAGATCCCAGCCAGACTCTTCGGCTTGATCACGTCGCCCAGGATGGCGAACAGGCTCACCACCACACCCCCTATGAAGCAGCGGATCACGAGATCCATCGGTTTTAGACCTCCTTGGCCACTCCGGCGATCTGCGGAGATGCAGAAGCGTGCTTTCGCCCTGTAGCCTGAGATGCAGGATCGGTGCGCGGTACGGGTCCGCTCATCGCGATGCTGCGAAGTGTGGTGATGTGAATGTGGGGTAAAGGCGTACTACGAGAGGCGGTGGGGGTGCGATCGCTGCTGTTGTTGCTCTTGCTGGCGATGCAGTCCGCATCGCACGCGCAATCCACCGCGGCGGTCTGCGTGACCGATCCGCAGGGGCGAGCGTTGCCGGAAGCGACGATCTCCCGCGGAACGGTTCCGAGCGCTCCCGACGCCTCCACCGGACGTGACGGTTGCGCGACGGTATCCGTGGCACAGGGAGGGTATGCTCGCGGCCTGCTCAGCGCGCAGCGGCCGGGCTTCGCCTTGGCCACGGTCCCGGAGCCGCAGCCCGGCCAAACGATCACGCTCGTACTCCATCCGGAGGACATCCAGCAGAGCGTTACCGTGATCGCCGACCGCGGGCTGCCGGGGGTGGACGACGAGGCCAGCAGCGTCGTGGCTCTGGGCTCTCAGGAACTGGCGGCCGCGCCGGCACTGGCGCTTGACGACCGGCTGCACCAGGCTGCCGGTTTTCAGCTCTATCGCCGTACCAGCTCCTGGACGGCCAACCCAACCACGGAGGGGGTCAGCCTGCGCGGCCTGGGTTCCACCGCCGCCAGCCGCACGCTGGTGGTCAGCGATGAGGTGCCGCTGAACGATCCCTTCGGCGGTTGGATTCATTGGGACGAGATCCCGGCACTGGCCATTCGGGAGGTCGAGCTGGAGCGCGGCGGCGCGGCGGATCTCTACGGATCGAGCGCCATCGGGGGTGTCATCGCGATCGAGCCCGTGATCCCGGCAGCGGACGAGCCGATCCACGTGAGCATGGATGCGCTGGGCGCGACGGAGAACTCCGTGAATGCCGATCTCCTCGTGAGCGGTGCAACCCGTCCCCTGGCGTGGCTGCTGGCCGGCAGCGGCGTCAGCACCGGAGGTTATGTGCCGACGGCGCCCGCCGCCCGCGGCACGGTGGACCGGCCCGCGGACGTGGACGAGGAGAGCGGGCGCGCGGAGATCCGCTCTGCCTCGCGAGCCGATGGCGATGCGCTTTTCTTGCGCGGCAACGTATTGAACGAGGTACGCGGCAACGGCACGCCGCTGCAGACCAACGGCACGCGGTTATGGCGCTATGAGGGCGGCGGCGATGCCAACCCGGGACCGACTCACGCCGCTCTGCGCGTCTTCGGCGACCGCGAGACCTACAGGCAGAGCTTCTCGTCGATTGCCGCCAACCGAAACAGCGAAACGCTGACCCGGCTGCAGCGCGTGCCCACGGACGAGTTCGGCTTTTCGGTGACCGGCTCGCGCGCTCTGCCCCACGCGCTCACCGCGGGTCTCGGGCTGGATCTGCGGGATATCCGCGCGACGGATGCGGAAAGCCCGATCGCAAGCTCAGCGAGCGGCAGTGTCGCTACCTCGACGGTCGATATCAGCGCTCACCAGCGCGAGCTGGGCGGCTACGCGCAGGGCATCTGGCAGCCTGGGCACTGGTCTCTCGCGGCCTCGGTGCGGGTCGACAGCTTTCGCACCTTCGACGGCCGGCAGACCGCAACCAATACGCACACGGTGACCGCGGAGCCGGTGTTGAATGAGCTGGTCGCGAGTCCCCATGCGGGCGTCGTGCGCAACCTGCCGCACGGGATCGCGCTGACGGCCTCCGGCTTCCGCGCTTTTCGCGGCCCGACCATGAATGAGCTTTACCGCACGGGCCAGGTCGGCTCCCAGACCACGCTTGCCAACCCGAGCCTGCAGGCCGAGCGCGCCACCGGCTTCGAGACCGGCATAGAGCTGAATCACCTGCGTGCGAGGGGCCATGCGTTGGGACAGCTTCGCGCCAGTTACTTCTGGACGGAGGTGAACCGGCCCATTTCGGCGGTGACCCTGGCACAAACGGCCACCACGCAAACGTTGCAGCGGCAGAACCTGGGCCAGATTCGCAGCCGGGGATTGAGCCTGGATGCGTCGAGCGGCCGGTGGCACGGCCTGAACGGGACGCTGGGTTACCAGCTCGCGGTCGCGACGGTAACCGCGTTCAATACGGCCTCCGCGGTGCAGGCGAACCTGACCGGCAAATGGATTCCGGAGGTCCCGCGCGAGATGGCGACGGCTTCCGTCAACCAGGCACTGGCGCGCGTGGCCAATCTGCACCTGGTAGCAAGCTACACGGGGCAGAGCTTTGACGATGCGGCCAACGGGTACCTGCTGCACCCGTACGCGCGCTTCGATGTGTCGGCGGATCGCGAGATCTTTACCCGCAGACTGCACGGATTTTCGCTCTACGGCGGTGCGCAGAACCTGCTGAACCGCTCCATCGACGCCGGGCGCACGCCTGTGCTGACCCTGGCTGCGCCGCGTTTGGTGGAGGCCGGTCTGCGCTATAACCTGGGTCACTGACCGCCGGTATCGCGGGTCTCGGGACCCCGGTTCGCGCCGAACGTTGCGCGCAACAACGCCCCTAAACCGGCGTTTCCTCTATTGCACGGCGAAGTCAAACAGCCGGTGGAGGCAACACCATGAAGCTAGCCAATCTTTCCGCAAAGGGCGCAACGCACACGCTGTTCAACGGTCGAGCGAAGTTTCTCGGCCTTCTCGGTGGACTGGTTCTGGCCGGTGCCGCCGCCGGGGTCGCCGCACCGGCTGCCGACGCGCAGCAGTTCGGCGTGGCGGTACACTTCGGCGGCCCACGTTATGTGGCACCCCCGGTGTACCGGCCCTATGGCTACAGTGCTTATGGCCCAGCGTATGTCGCCCCGCCGTACGGCTATGGCCCGGGGTATTGGGATCACCAGCGCTTAGAACAGTGGCGCACCCACGAATATTGGGACCGCCGTCACGAGGGTTATGGCCGGCCGGTACCCTATCGCGGCTGGTAGTGCGCTCCGGCAGCTAACTTCTTGAGCGCTGACAGCTGCTAGGGAACCGCGGAGTGCAGTTGCAGGGAGCCGTGCGGCTCGCTGTGAGAACCACTCCGCGGTCTGT
>CAXTBJ010000070.1:15345-21726 GCA_964242585.1 uncultured Bryocella sp. | reverse complement strand
TGTTGTCAAAGATCCTAGTCAGATCAGGCTTGAGCCGTCTGCTTTGGATCAAGGATAACGAGCTACGCTCGGTCCTCGAACTTGTGTCTGTCAACGTGCTAACTGCACGTTCTCGACTTCTCAGTTGTATCAGTGACTTGGGCTTCTTGGCAAGTCAGGAGCAGGCTGCTCACTTGAATCATCGCCAATCTTGCACTTGGACTGCTGGGCTAGCAGACTATTCGCTGCATCGCTCCGTAACAACTGTCTTAGAGTATCGCCGGCCACGGCCACTGTCAATAGCTGGAAGTGGAAAAAGTGCTGGGACGCCTGACGGGGTCACTTTGCAGGCAAGGAGATCGCGGGATAGACACAGAAGACGCCGTCTTCCCTCGTCAGACCGGTATGCGAAAGGGTGAGCCTTGACTGGCGCCGGCAATCGCTATTGGGTTCCACTGCTACCCGGACATCTTGGCTGGCCTCCTCGCGGAGAGCCGCAAACGACGAAGCCCAGGCTCGTTGCCCGGGCTCCGTGTCACTGTGCAATACCGAACACCTACGCCTGGGCTTCCGACTCTGCAGGGGCCTTGGTCGCCGCTACCGTGAAGCCGGGGTCGCCGACTTTGAAGCGTGCGAACCGACGAACGGAGATATTCTCCCCGAGCTTGGCCACCTTCTGAGCGATGAGCTGCCCAATCGTCAGCGACTGTTCCTTGATGAAGGGCTGCTCCAGAAGGCAGACCTCCTCGTAGAACTTGCTCATCTTGCCCTCAAGCATGCGCTCGATGATGTTTGCCGGCTTGCCCGTCGCCGCAGCCTGCGCGCGGTAGATGTCCTTTTCACGCTCAATGTCCCCGGGCGTAACCTCATCTTTACCCACATAGCGCGGGTCCACGGCCGCGATATGCATGGCGATATCGCGCAGCAGTTCCTGAAAGTCCTCCGTACGCGCGACAAAGTCAGACTCGCAATTCAGCTCAAGCAATACCCCGATCTTGCCGCCGGCATGAATATAGGTGCCGACCGCGCCCTCGTTCGTGGTGCGACTGGCCTTCTTGGCTGCCGACGCCATGCCGCGCTTACGCAGCACGACGAAGGCATTCTCCATATCGCCTTTCGCCTCTTGCAGGGCCTTCAAGCAATCGCCCATGGGCGCGCCCGACTTTTCGCGCAGCTCTTTCACGAGCTTGGCGTCGATCTTGGGGGTTTCAGCTACCGTCATAGTCCTTCCTCAATCTTCCTTTCGCTCTGCTCACACGGTTCGCTCAGGGCTGACGGACATACTCTCGCAGCTTTCTGCCGAACCAGTCGATCGCAAACATATGCCCTACCACGGCCGCCGCGGCGGCCGCTGTTGTCACTCCGGCCAGCACCACACTTGTTTTGCTCAGATTTGCACTCATCCCATTCCCTCTATGCGGCGGACGCCTGCACTGCCATCCGCTCGCATCCATGATGGTCCTGCAACTGCAAGTTACTGTCCATCCCGCGATTGCGGTATCCATTTTAGTAGATGTTGCAGGAGGCAAAACGACTGCATCGTGAATACATCCCAAACACGTTCTGCGAGCAAATGAAAGCGCAATCGCTGCAAGGCCGAACGAGGCTCAAGCTAAGCCGAGATGACCTGCTCAAGCTCGGCCGGCGTCGCCTCTACCTCGCTCTCGGCGACAGGAGCCTTACGAATGCCGCCTCCCAGAGCCGCGTTCAAGTCGATCGTCTCCTCCTCCTCGGGGGCAGGATCTTCGGCTACGGGGAGGGCGACCTCACCCGGCTCGAGCTCATCTTCCTCGCCCAACAGGTGGGTCGGAGGCGCAATCGGCTGCACGTCGGCGTACTCGTTCGAGAAGGCTTTGTCGGAGATCATCTGCGTGCCCTCAAAGGCGGCATCGGCAATCTTGGTCGTGAACAGCCGGATCGCGCGCAGGGCGTCGTCGTTGCCGGGGATCACATAATCCACCACCGTTGGGTCGCAGTTGGTATCCACCACAGCCACCACCGGAATGCCCAGTTTGCGCGCCTCCGACACCGCGATTGCCTCGTTATTCGAGTCCACGACGAAGATCGCGTCCGGCAGACGGCGCATGGTCTTGATGCCGCTCAGCGAGGTCGAAAGCGACTTGCGCTCGCGCTCCAGCTTAATGACTTCCTTCTTGGTCAACAGATCGTAACGGCCGTCGGTTGCCATGTCATCGAGCTCCTGCAGGCGTTTCACCGACTTCTGCACCGTGACCCAGTTGGTCAGGAGTCCACCCAGCCAGCGTGAGTTGATGTACGGCATCCCCGCGCGGTTTGCCTCCTCGGCGATGGCATCCTGCGCCTGCCGCTTGGTGCCGACAAACAGGATCAGTTTGCCGGTCGAGGTCAAGTCAGAGACGTACTTCGAGGCGTCCTTGAACATCTTGAGCGTCTTCTGCAGATCGATGATGTATATGCCGTTACGCTCGCCGAAGATGTATTCCTTCATCTTGGGGTTCCAGCGCTTGGTCTGGTGGCCGAAGTGGACGCCCGCTTCGAGCAGCTCCTTCATTGTGATGGAAGCCATGGATGGTACTCACTTTCTGGGGCATCGCTGCCTATACATCCGGTTGCGGCTCAAAGCTAGAACAGAACAGCAGCCTTGGCGACAGACGATTGATCCCGATGGGTTGGGAGATTGAATTCCGGGCCGCGAACGCAATGCGCGCGGGTGAAGCGGAGGCCGTTCCAAGTTGTACGTTCCACGTTGCACGTTCCCGACTTGAGGGCAGGATGTGCAATTGCCTAGAATGTACAACTTAGAACCCAAGCATTAGCGCTTCGAGAACTGGAACCGAGCGCGAGCGCCCTTCTGGCCGTACTTCTTGCGTTCCTTGCCGCGCGAATCGCGCGTCACAAAGCCGGCAGCCTTGAGGGTCTTGCGCAGTTCGATGTTGAACTCCATCAGCGCGCGCGCGATCCCCAGCTTCACCGCATCGGCCTGGCCGTTGACGCCGCCCCCTTTAACGGTCGTAAAGACGTCAAAGGTCTCATTGATGTCCGCAATGCCGAAGGGCTGCTTGGCCGCGGCGCGCTGCGCCGGAGTCACGAAGTACTCCTCAAAGGTCTTGCCGTTCACCTTCCACTCGCCCGAACCAGGGCGAAGGAACACACGGGCTATGGCGCTTTTGCGCCGCCCCGTGCCGTAATACTGAATCAGATCTGCCATTATCGATCATCCTTTTCGGGCTATTGCCCAGGGCTGACGCCCAATCTTCGTATCGCCTGTCATCTGAAACGAGTCCGCCTGTTCAAAGCCGCGGGGTAGGTATCATCACTGGGCCTGAGGCTGATTAGCCTCGCGGGCCTGACTAGCCTCGCAGCTCGAGCGCCAGCGGCTGCTGAGCCTTGTGCGGGTGATCCGCGCCCTTGTATACCTTCAGCTTGGTCGCCATCTGGCGGCCCAACTTGCTCTTGGGCAGCATACCCTTGATGGCCTCTTCCAAAATCTTCTCGGGACGGCGGGCCAGCAGCTTCAGAAAGCCCTCCTCACGCAGACCGCCCGGAAACCCCGTGTAGCGGCGATAGACCTTCTGCTCCGCACGCATACCGGTCACATGAATCTTCTCGGCATTGACCACGATCACATGATCGCCCATGTCGATATAAGGCGTGTAGAGCGGGTTACGCTTGCCGGCCAGAACGCTGGCGGCCTCCGAGGCGAGGCGGCCGAGGGTTTTGCCCTCTGCATCCAGCACGAACCACTTGCGCGGGATGTCCTTGCCGCTAGGTATGACGGTCGACATAAAAGTACTCCTTACCTCTGCCGTCTTCGTGGCCGGCGTGAAGCGCGAAGATATTGTGCCTGTCCCCTGAACCTCCGGGGTCTGAGGGCGGAACCCATCGCGCACGGCACCATGCCGCACGAAGGACACCGACGTTACTTATGGAGCGCACCGGGTCTAGACGCCATGCCTAGAGCTGCGGGCCGGGGTGCGGGTAGACTCTCGGCGTAATTCCTGCCTGCAACCTGAACGTCCGATTGCCGGAGAGCGACCTACCTCAGTGCCTCACACCCGCTTGACCTGCTTGTCCCACGTAAAGCCCTGAATGGAAAGCCCAAGGGCGCACGGAGATACGGGCGCGAAACTGCGCAAGTCTTGAGCATACAAAAGGCGACGAAGTGCGTCAAGCCAATTTCCTTGCGGCTAGGGCTCAGCTACGAAACGGTGCGGAACACCAATTTATGTGGAAGCGTGCGCAGGAGCCCTAACGCGATCCAGTACAAGAAGAGGCCGCCAAGTTCGGCGGCCTCTCTTATTGCCAGTTCGCTGCTGCTTTACTGGTTGCGCTTCCAGTTCAGTAGATCGCCCAGGGTCGTCGAAGAGGAGGAACCCGAAGAAGACCCGGACTGCCCACCCTTGCCCTTGTTGCCGCCCCCGCCTTGATTGCCGGCGTACGACTCCTTGTAGCTTTCCACCTCGGCGCGGCTGGCTTCCTCGCCGATCGCCTTCAGGCTCAACCCGACCTTCTTCTCCTCCGGGCTCATCTTTACGATCTTGAACTCGTGCTCGTCGCCCACGTTCAGGGTCAACGGACGGCCATTCTCGTCGGCGGCTTCGGAGATGTGGCAAAGACCCTCGACACCCTCGGCGATCTCGACAAAGGCACCGAACTGCGCTGTGCGCAGCACCTTGCCATGCACGACATCACCCGCACGGTGCTGCTCGAAGAAGGTATCCCACACATCCGGCTGCATCTGCTTGATGCCCAGTGAAAGCCGGCGGTTCTCGGGCTCAACGCCCAGAACGATGGCTTTTACCTTTTCGCCCTTCTTCAGAACCTCGGACGGATGCTTGATGCGCTTGGTCCAGCTCAGGTTCGAGACGTGTACCAGGCCATCGATGCCGTCTTCGATCTCGATAAACGCACCGAAGTCGGTGAGGTTGCGCACGCGGCCCTCGACGATGGCGCCGGTCGGGTACTTGTCCTCGAGCGCCTCCCAAGGATTGTCCTGCAGCTGCTTCATCCCCAACGAGATGCGGCGGTCATTCGGATTCACCTGCAGAATGATCACCTCGACCTCATCGCCGGGCTTGACCATCTTGCTGGGGTGCTTCATGCGCTTGGACCAGGTCATCTCCGAAACGTGAACCAGGCCTTCGATGCCCTGCTCGAGCTCCACAAAGGCACCGTAATCGGTGACCGAGAGCACGCGCCCGCGAACCTGCGCGCCGATCGGGTACCGCTCCACGGCGTCGAGCCACGGGTCCGGCGTCAACTGCTTGAAGCCGAGCGAAACGCGCTGCTTGTCCTTGTCGAACTTCAGCACCTTCACCTGGATCTCATCGCCGACGTTGACCAGGTCGCGGGGATGCGTCAGACGGCCCCAGCTCATGTCGGTGATGTGCAGCAGCCCATCCAGGCCGCCCATGTCCACGAACGCGCCGTAATCGGTAAGGTTCTTCACCACGCCGGTGAACACCGCACCCTCTTCGAGGCCCGCCAAGGTCACGTCCTTCTTGGCGTTCTGCTCCTCTTCGAGGATCTCCTTGCGGGAGACGACCACATTGCCGCGCTTCTTATTGAGCTTGATGACGCGAACGTCGATCTCCTGACCGATGTAGGCGTCCAGGTTGCGCACAGGGCGCACCTCCACCTGCGAGCCGGGCAGAAACGCCTTGATGCCGATATCGACCGTGATTCCGCCCTTGACGCGCGAAACCACGATCCCCTTCACCGGGGTCTTGGTGTTGGCAGCCTCTTCGAGACGGTCCCACACCTTGTGGCGCAGCGCCTTCTCGTAGCTCACGAGATAGCCGCCCTCATACTCATCGCGCTCGACGACGACCTCAACCGTGTCGCCGATCTGGAACTTGGGCGTGCCGGTATGGTCGACCACCTGCTCCAGCGGAATCAGACCCTCGGACTTCAGCCCGATATCCACCACCACATGCTTGTCGGTGATCTTGACCACGGTGCCGGTTACGACGGTCTCATCGGAGGTCAGCGACTGCGCGGCATCCTTTTCGGCGGCCTGTTCGCGGTCGAAGCTCTCCAACGCCCGCGCGAAATCGTCGGCGTCATATTCGGGTTCATGTGCGGCGGCAGAGCTCGCCTGCAGGTTCACGGGGGGCATGATGCCGCTCTCGGGGGCGTGATCGGCATGAACGGCTTCGGGGGTATCCTGCAAAGGCTGTCCGAGGGAGGGCAAGCTGTCAGGAGCAAGGGTTTCGGTGGTCGTGGTGGTTTCAGTCATGGTGGGATCGAGTGTGGTGTTCAGGGCTGTGCTCTCGTGGTTGACGGTTTGGTGGTCGAAGTCGGCCATGGTAACTACTCCGGGACTCAAGGGGGAGATTCAGTGCGGTTCCGATTCCAGCCTGGATACGAGTGACAACTGCCGACGGCAGAACGTCAAGCCAGCCTTTGGGGGCTGGCCAACTT
>CAXTBJ010000070.1:0-15245 GCA_964242585.1 uncultured Bryocella sp. | reverse complement strand
GTCAAGCCAGCCTTTGGGGGCTGGCCAACTTCTCGATGATGTGAGGAGGAATCGGGTGACGCATGGAAGAGCAACTGCGACTGAATCCCGCGCGCAATCGCCACAGTGTGTAGTTTAGCAAGGAGACGATTTCTGGTCAACCGAGACCTCAGTGAGCCTGTCTAGAGAGCCGAACCGCTTCAACCGGACCGCCGTCCCCCATTCCGCACGGAGACTTTGATTCGCACACGATGCAGGGGAGGCTTCCGGACGCCAAATTGCCATGCCGTCCTACGCTATTGGACGCCGGACGGACGATTTTGACGCAAGCCTTGCATCCCGCCTCCTTATACTCGGCAGATGGACCGGCTATGGACCCCTTGGCGCTACAACTACGTCACCAAAACTGAAGAAAACAGCGGCGACATACGACATCGCCCGGGTGTGCCCGAGGCGTTGAAGGCCTGGCCCGGTGATCGCGGCTGCGTCTTCTGCAACCTCATCGGTGCCGCCGATTGGGCCTTGGAGCAGGGCATGGACCCCACGGAGATCGACCGTTCCGTCTTTCTGCTGGAGCGTGGTCCGTCCTGCTGCTTGATCCTGAACGGATTTCCCTACAACAACGGACACCTCATGGCCGTGCCCTACCGGCACGAAGCCAGTCTCGCGGCCCTGCCGTTGGCCACGGCCGAGGAGATGATGCGGCTCGCACGGCGTGCCGAGCGCGCCTTGCGGGCCGTTTACGCCCCACAAGGCTTGAACTTTGGGCTCAATCTGGGGGAGGCCGCCGGCGCCGGCGTTGCCGGGCACCTGCACCTGCATGGTCTGCCGCGCTGGAACGGCGATACCAGCTTCATGACCGTGGTGGCGGAGACCCGGACCCTGCCCGAGATGCTGGAAGCAAGCTGGGACCGTCTGCGTGAGGCGCTGAAACGCCTGCCGCGGGAAGATTAGCGCCCACTCCGGGTCCGGTCCCAATCCCCGCCAACGCACCCGGTGCGCGTGTCGCCTCAAAGTTCGTGATCTGCCACCCGGCCCCCGGCGTTCGTTGGTACACCCGCGTGTAGCGGAAGGCCCCATTGACGGGTCTGCCGTCCATGGTGCCGTCGATTTGAATCAGCGAGGTGACCACCGCCAGGTTCCCGCTGATCTTGATCTTGGTCTCGGAGACGTCCATGCGCCGCAGATCGATCTGCCGGGTACGCATACGATCCAGCTGCTGCGCCTTGGTTACCACCTGTCCCGCCGCGGTAATGCCCAGGAAGTCTTCCGCCAGGAGCCGATCCATCTCGGAGATATTTTCCGAGATCTGTGCCTGCCGCCACTGCTGTTCCAGCTGGATGATCTCGGCACGCTCCACCCGCTTGCGCTCATGGTGCTGGGCAGAGGCCACGACACAGGTAAGCAACAGCACCGTCACTACCGGAATCCCACGAAACTTGCGGCCAAACCCGCGCATGGGCGGATAGTAGCTCGGCGGGATGTTAGCAGTCAAAGGGTTCTCGCTACCACCCTTGGGTGATCTGCTGAAAGCCCCCTGCTGCCGGGCGGGCGGCTCGCTACGCCAGATCCCGGAGGAACTCAATGGCCTGCTCCTGCATCAACGGGTAAAAACCATCCGCGGCCAGACGCCGGTAATGCGGCGTTGCCCGATGAGCCTCCAACGCGGCATCGTCGTTATATTGCTCGTAGATCACCACCACATCGGGGTCGGTCTGAACGGTGTGGGTGTTGTAGGTCACACAACCCGGCTCGGCGCGGGAGGCCAGAGTCAACTCAACCAGATAGGCGGCAACGGTCTCCCGGTCCTCGGGACGGAAACGCAGACGAACGGTAAACGAGGTCATAGATCCCTAGGATGCTCCCCGGGATGCGAAGGCGCGCCATCCCGGCCCCGCTCGGCAAAACGCCGGTCTACTCCCCCAATGCGCTCTCAAACGCCGGGTACATCATGGTTTGCGCCCTGTCCGGTCCGGTAGAGATCATACCGATCTTGGCCCCGGACTCCCGCTCGATGAAGTGCATGTACTCCTGTGCGGCCTTCGGCAGTTTGTCGAACTCTGTGATGCCCAGCGTCGACGAACGCCAACCCGGCAGCCGCGTGTACACCGGCTCGATCGCCTTGAAGCCGCGGACATCGGCCGGAATCAGATCGGTGAGTTTGCCGTCGATCTTGTAGCCCGTGCAAACCGGGACCTCTTCGCACTCATCCATCACATCCAGCTTGGTCACCACCAGCCACTCGGTGGCATTAATCATGTTGGAATAGCGCAGCAGCGGCAGATCCAGCCAGCCCGTGCGCCGCGGCCGCCCGGTCACGGTGCCGAACTCCTGCCCGCGCGAACGCAGCAGGTCGCCCGAGGCGCCCGAGATCTCCGTCGGAAACGGCCCTTCGCCCACCCTCGTCACATAGGCCTTGGTCACAGCGATGACCGTCCCGATCCGCGTCGGGCCGACGCCGGTGCCCGTCACCGCGCCGCCCGCCGTGGAGGACGAACTGGTCACAAAGGGGTACGTGCCATGGTCGATGTCCAGCAACGCGCCCTGTGCACCCTCAAACATCACATTTTTGCCTTCGTCTATGGCATGGTTCAGCAGAACCGCGGTATCGGTCACAAAAGGCGCGATCTGCTCCGCCAGCCGGGCGTAGTCCTCGTACATCTGCTTGGGGTCGAGCGGTTCGGTCCCGAACAGTGCGTGCGCAATCGTGTTCTTCTCGTTGCAGGCATTGGTGATATGGGTCCGCAGCAGCGACGGATTCAGCAGATCGACCACCCGCAGCCCATTGCGGTGGATCTTGTCCTCATACGCCGGCCCGATGCCGCGCCGCGTGGTACCGATCGGCTGCCGGCCGGGAGCGGTCTCCGCCGCCAGCTCGATCATCCGGTGGTATGGCAGAATCACCTGCGCCCGGTTGGAGATGCACAATTGCCCGTTCGGTCCGCCCTCCACCGGCAGTCCGGCCTCGCGCAGCTTCTTCACCTCGCCCAGAAAGGCCGCGGGGTCCAGCACCACACCGTTGCCGATCACGCCCTTGCATCCGGGCCGCAATACCCCACAGGGGATCAGCTGCAGAACGAACTTTTTGCCTTCGATGATGACGGTGTGCCCGGCATTGTGGCCGCCGGCATACCGCGCCACAATATCGAACCTCTCCGAAAGCACATCAACGATCTTGCCCTTGCCCTCATCGCCCCACTGAGCTCCAAGAATGACGGCAGACGGACGACGGGACTGATTCACAAAGCGTTCCTAAAAAGGGAGTGCGCGGAAAGGCGCCGACGATGATTCTATAACGTCGCTCTGCCCTCATCGGGCAGGGCCGGAAACATCCGGCGGTCGCCGTTCGGACTTCCACCTTGGAAGGCAGCTCGCGATTGCCATTCAGGCGTCAGGCTTTGGCGCAACCTGCAGAAAGCCCAGAATCTGGTCCATGGTGCGCGCCAGCTGCGCGTAGAGAAAGCGATGCCAGGCCTCACGGTTGGCCGCAAGCTGCACGGCTTGCAGAGCCTCGTGGTAGGCCGGCCGCAGCTCCGGCAGCAACACCAGCGGCGGATACCCTGCCCGCAGCAGCAGCAGATTCATCAGCAGCCGCGCGGTACGACCGTTACCGTCGCTGAAGGGATGGATGGTCACCAGACGCTCATGTGCATCGAAGGCGGTCTCGGGGGCGGCTGGGTCCTTCTCAGCCGAGGGCTTCACGTTCCCCAGCCAGGCGCCGAACTCCTGCATCAAGGCAGGGATCTCAACGGGTGAGGGCAGCACCAGGGGAGACCCCGTGATCATCCTTCCATGGGTGCTGTAGCGGCCCGCCTCGTCCGGTGCAACGCTCTGCATGACCAACCGATGCAGATTACGCACGTCCATCTCCCGTACAGGTTCAGCCGTTTGAGCAAGCGCGCGCATGTACCCCAGAGCGTCGCGATGCCCAGTCGCCTCCAGATGATCCTTGAGAGATTTCCCACTGACCGTGATGCCTTTTTCCAGCACGATCGCCGTTTCACTGCGAGTCAGCGTGTTGCCCTCGAGCGCGTTGGAGGTGTAGGTCAACTCCACATCGAGCCACGCATCCAACGCCCGCAAACTACCGGCAGCCAGCGGCCGAAGCGCGTCCAAAGCCGCTTTCTTCGACGCCACCTCACCCCGCCACTCGCCGACACGCCGCAAACCCATAGCGAACCCCAAACTCGAAGCGCGGCTACCCCGGCTAATTGCCCCAACTTCTTACCCCAACTGCGGGTGCTCCAGATGGAACCCAGTCGTGCCCTGGTACGCGTGCGCCAGCGCGCAGGCCTTCGCCTCGCCGTAAAGCGGTGCTAGAAAGGTCAGCGAAACCGGCGTACCGGGGCCGCCGGCGTTGTTCAGCGCACCATCGGCGGGGTCGGCGGACGCCGGAGCGTCAGCTCCGCGGAAGCCGTTCGGCACGATGACCGCGGGCTGTCCACAGAGATTGGTGGCCGTCAGTTGCGGTCCCGCGCTGGGCGTCACCACAATGTCAAACGGCTCAAAGAAGGCGGCCATCTGCCCCATCGCCAGCCGCCGCGCGCGCGACGCATTGATGTAATCCACCGCCGGGTACAACCGCGCGGTGCGGAAGCTGTTGGGCCAATCGAACGGCATCTGCCCGGCCAGCAGCGTATCGCGTCCGGACCGCGTCAGCTCGTCAAAGGCCGCGGCCGCCTCGGCCTCCAGCATCGGCACCAGCGCGCCGTAGTTGAACTTCGGCAGCTCGGTGGGTTGCAGGGTCATACCCATGCCGCGCAGCACCTCCAGCGCTTTCGTGGCATATGGCGCATCGTAAAGCTGCCGCTCAAACTGCGCCTTGCGCCCAGCCTGCCGCCGGTTGTACTCCTCCAACTCCTTGCCCGCCAGCGTCTCGGAGGGCGGCTTGGCCGGTTGCAGCGTCGGCGCGTCGAAGGCGCTCTTCAGATAACCGACCCGCAGCCGGCGCACGTCAACGGTGAAGTCCGGGTTGAATGCCGCCGGCTTCACGCTCGGGTCCTGTCCATCCGGACCATAAATCGCCGCCAGCACCAGCGCCGTATCTTCCACCGAACGCGCAATCGGCCCAATCTTGTCCATCGACCAGCTCAGGGCCATGGCCCCCGTGCGCGGCACCAGCCCAAAACTCGGCCGCAGCCCCGTACAGCCGCAACGCGTGGCAGGCGACGAGATCGATCCCAGTGTCTCCGTGCCGATCCCGAACCCCACACAGCCCGCCGCCACTGCGCTCGCCACCCCGGCCGACGATCCGCTGGAACCCTGCTTCGGGTTCCACGGATTGCGCGTGCGCACCCCCGGCGCGGGGCCCCACAGGTCGCCCTGCGCCAGCGCGCCCAGCGTCAGCTTGGCCACCAGGACAGCCCCGGCCGCGTCCAGCCGCTTTACCACCTCGGCGTCGTAATCAAAGCTCTGGCCCATGTACGGCCCCGCGCCCCACGTCGTCGGGTAGCCTTTCACCGCCAGCAGATCCTTCGCACCCCACGGGATACCGTGCAGCGGCCCCCGTATGTTACCGGCTGCCCTCTCCCGATCCGCCGCGGCCGCCTGCCCAAGGGCGCGCTGCTCCGTCAGCGTGATGACGAAGTGCAGCGTCGGGTCGTAGCGCTTCAAACGCGACAGATATAACTTGGACAGCTCCAGGGAGGTCGTTTTTCTCGTCCGCAGCAACTCACCCAGCTGCCGTATGGTGGCAAAGGCCACCTGATCTTCGCGGCTTACCTCGATGTGCGCGATCGGCGGCGCGGGCCCCAGCTTCATCGGCTGCCGCACCGTGTTCAGCACGGTCCCGGGGAGCACAGGGTCCTGCACCAGCGAGGGTGCCACACCATTCGGCAGCGCGATTTTACGCACCTCGGCAATGTCCTCACGCTGGTTGTTCAGCCCTTCCAGCATGGCCGTGCGCTGCTCGGGCGTAAAGCTCACCCCCGCAATCGCCGCGGCGGCCTCGATCATGGCATCGCTGATCTTGGGCAGCTCCACTCCCGCCGCGGAACCATCCCCCTGCGTTCTGCCCTGGGCGGCCGCCTCGGCCGCCGCCACCGCCAGCAAAGCGCCCGGAAACAGCGCCGCACCGGCTCCCGACCCGAGCGCGGCAAGGCATCCAGCCCCCGAGCACAGGGCGAGAAATCGGCGACGTGTCGCGTCCGCAACGCCGGGAGCTGAACTTTCTTGGTTCATGGAAAGATTATTGCATCGGGGCTGTTCCCCTCCGCCGCAAGGTGTCGTTTACTGAAGGGGAAGGTGAGAGGGGCCGGACCTCTGAGTCTCCTTTACGTGCCGCAACCGGACCCTCTCCCTTCCCTCGCTCTCAATTGCGCTTCGCTGCTGCTAACCTATAGCAACGTTAGGCTTTTACGGCGGCCTTGATCACCGGCAGCTCCGGCAGACCGGCCTTCAGCGGTCCTTCCGCGTGCATGCGCTTGACCATCTCTTCGGCGATGCTCTGATCCGTATGCGCCGCGCTGCCGATCTCCACGGGAAACAGGACTGCGAACTGCAAGCCGCCGTCCACCAGCTGCAGGCGCGACTGTACCGTGGGCGTGGGCAGCGCCGTGCCCACCCAACCCTCGACCTCCTGGTGCTGTGCCTGAATGCGCTGACTGTAACCTCCGTACACGGCCTGGATCACCTCTAAAACCTCTTTTGTCACGGCGGGAATGTCGGCGCTGGCGTTCAGCTTCGCCGTCAACTCGTGCCAGGCATACTCCGTGCCGGGCATCT
The DNA here is from genome assembly GCA_964242585.1 of uncultured Bryocella sp. Taxonomy (GTDB): domain Bacteria; phylum Acidobacteriota; class Terriglobia; order Terriglobales; family Acidobacteriaceae; genus Granulicella. Next base: position 8,543 of record CAXTBJ010000070.1, on the reverse strand, counting down.
GTTTGTAAAGCGGCGTGCCGGTCTGGAACAGGATTGAGTTCGCGAACACCGCGACACGTCCCGTGGAATGCAGCTCCGTTCCCGTGCCCACCAGCTCCATTAGGTAGAACCGCACCAGCCCCACCTCGATCACATCGCCCGTCACGTTGGCCACGGTGATGCGATCACCCACACGCACCCCATAGCGGCCTACGATGAAAAAGTAGGCCGCCACGGACAGCAGAATCGACTGCAAACCCACCGCAATGCCCGCCGAAATAAAGCCCGCGAAGGTCGCCAGCGAGCTGAACTGCGTGACAAAGCCGAAAAGCACCACCAACCCGCTCAGAAACCCAATCACGGCGCGGCGCACAAACAGCAGCTGCCGTCTTCGGCGCAGATCGCCGACGTACCGCACCGTCGCCTGCGCCCACAGCTTGCTGGCCAGCGCCAAAAGCCCCAGCAGGACCGCGATCACGGCCACGCGCAGCAACAGGGCCCTCAGGATCGATTTTTCCTCCTCATTCACCGCTGCGCGCCAGGTGGTCAGGGTGCCGCGCGCATTCTCAAGCAGCACAATCTCCTGGCTCAAGGGCAGTGTGGCGTTCGCCAGCACCTGAAAGGTGGTGGTCAGGGTATCGAACTGCTTGCGCGTATCGGCGAGATCCTGCGCATCGGTGGTCGGCGTGGCCTGCAGATTGACGCTTTGCTGCGTCAGCGCCTGGCCCTGCAGCACCGTCACGCGCAGCACTTTGACAAACGGCGTCCGCAGATCGTCAGCCTGGCTGCGGAGCGCGTCGATCGCCTGGGTCTGCTGGTCGATAGTGCGCAAGGTCGCAAGCAGTTCGAACAGCGTCTCGGCCTGGGTGGTCACCCCCGCCTCATTTACCGCGGTCAGGTTCGCCAGCAACGGCGGCGCCGGCGGCTTGGTGCTTGCGCTCAACAACTCCGGCGCGGAGCGTTGCAGCCGATCGATATCGCCCGCCAGCCCCGTCTGGTTTTGCGCCCCGGAGAAGCTCGCCACCCTTCCCAGAGCATCGACCATCGCCTTCTGCAGCTCGATACCGCCTTCGATCTGCCCTTCCTGCTGCTCGAGCGCGGCAACCTGCGCCCGCTTTGCCGTCCCGATCTGCGTTTCGAGAGCGGTCTGCTGAGCCAGCAAGGCGGCCAATCTGGCCTGAGCCTGGCCTTGCGTGGCGCTCAGCCGCTGCGCTTCTCCCTGCGCGGCCGGCGTGGCCTGCGCCGTGGTCACGCTATCCTCTTGCTTCGCACCGGCGATCTTGCTCAGCAGCGTGGCTTCGTTCCTGGCGGCCTCAAAGGCCACCTGCGCGGTAGCCAGCGCCTGGACGGAGCTCTGCTCCGCATACAGTACATCGCTCGGCTCCCCCACCTTTTGGATCGGTGCGACGGCCGTGCGATAGAAGCGCAGGATGCCGTTTAAGTGCTGCAGAATCTCCGTGCTGCGCTTGGGCACATCGATGTCCGTGCCGGTGATCGGTGGCAGCTTGGCGATCTGCGCCTGCAACACCGAAGCCCCGCTCAATGTCTTGGCGCCGGCCGCTGCCGTGGCCTTCACCTGCGCCGGTTCCGTACCCGCGGCACCGGTGGCGGCAGTTGCATCCGGATGCCCCGCTCCACTTACGTTCGTGCCAGGGTCCTGCATCGTGTTCGTAGTGTTCGCCGTACTCGCTGAAGCGCTTGCCGTGGATGCCCTAGCTGGGTGTCCTCCTCGCGCAGCCGCTGCCGGCGCGGTCACCTGACCGTCCATGAACTGCGCCCCGGAGCCCGACCACGCGAAAGAGAACGCCAGGAACACGACCCACATGCTGCCCGATGCCTTTCGCCGTCTACGAGGCCTGCACTGCCCCTGCTGCAAAATCTTCATCACTTCCTGATGAGATGGTGCAAAGCCATAAGGCGCTGCCGCACCGACCTGCCACCTTTTGGGCACAGTTATCCCGTCAGCCATCGCAACCTGTCCCAAGCCGAGACAATTGTGTGTCTACGGTGCCGGATTCGGCCCCAAAGGAACGGTTCGGCCCGTGGCGGCCGACCGGCGCGCCGCATCCAGAATGCGCACCACCTTGACGTTCGTGCTCAGGGCGTTCAGGTCGTCGCCCGGCTGCAACTCGCCGCGCAGCACCGCCGCCAGGTACGCCAGTGGGCTCTGCCGCGCCCCCGTCAGGGCCGGCGCGATCTCACCGTGTTCGGCCGTCTCACCCGGCAGGCGCAGTCTCAGACGATCGGTCACCTGGGTGGACACGTACACCGTGTCCACGTAACCGGTCGCCCCATACACCTCCATATCCTTACGATCGAACGGCCAGTTCCACGAGCCCTCGATGTCGGCCACCGCCTGCGGGTACTTCAGCAGCACGGTGGCATCGTCATCCACGTGCGGGTAAACGGCAGGCTTGTCCCGGTTCAACACGGCCGTCACCGAAACAGGCAGTTCCCCGCCCATCAGCACGGTCGCCAGATCCGCCCCGTAGCAGCCGAAGTCGAACAGCGCCCCTGCTCCGTTCTGCTGCGCGTCGGTCAGAAACTGCAGGAACTCCGGGTCGACGCCGATCTCCTTGGGCCCCTTGTGCCCATCATGGAAGACCAGCCGGCGCACGGCGCCGATCTTGCCGGCCGCCAGCAGGCGCGCGGCCTCGGCGTTTGAGGCATACCAGGTCGTCTCGTAATTGGTCAGCACGGGTACATGATTTGCCTCGGCAAGCCGCTGAATCGCCAGCGCATCCGGCACCGTGGTCGCGAGCGGCTTTTCCACCATCGCCGCGATATGCCTCGGCGCGGCTGCCTGGATCGCCGCCAGATGCCCCGCGGGCGAGGTATACACGAGAATCGCCTGCGGGCGCGTCGCCGTCAGCATCGCCTCCTCGGAGGCAAAGAACAGCGCATGGTCGAGGTGAAACAACTGCTCATACTTGGTGCGCAGCGACGCATCCGGCTCGGAGATCCCCACCAGCGAAACCTCAGGGTGCGCCCCGACCGTATGCAGAAAGCCCTGCACATGCCCATGCGTCAATCCCACGATCGCCACACGCACAGGCGGCTGTTGCGCGAAGAGCCGACCGGCCCAAACCGCGAAACAACATAAGACGAAGACGACAGGCCGGCAGAAACGGAACGGATTCATCACAGTGCGGACAGTGTACGACGCCCCAAACTCGGACAACAGGAATAAGACCACACATTCGCCTCACACTCCCCGTCCGAGTCTCCCTAATCCCTGTGCCCTAATCCCTGTGCCCCGTGCCCTATGCCCTATGCCCCGTGCCCTATGCCCCGTGCCCTATGCCCCGTGCCCTAATCCCTGTGCCCTGTACCGTATGCCCTGTGCCCTGTGCCCTGTGCCCTATGCCCTGATCCCTATCTCAAAAATCCCTCTCCCGGCTGCACGACCCGGATAAAGTGATCCGTGAACTCACCGTGCATACTCGCGACCGTGACCTTCGGCATGTGACATGACACGCATTGGCTGTCGGCCTTCGGGCAAACCGGCCCCATGTGTTCCGCGGCCTTCGCGCCGCCCGCCAAAGCGCCGGGTACAGCCTTGGCATGGCATTGCAGGCAGTTCCGATCGTAGGAGAGGACATCGCGCTTCAACGGCTCGTGCGGATCGTGGCAGCCCACGCACGTCAGCCGCGCATCCGCGCCCTTGCGCCAGCACTTGCTCTCCTCCAGACGGTAAGGCTGAAAGCGCACCACACCGTTGCTTTGCGCCGGAATCGTGGAAAAACTCACGTCCGCAAACGTCCGATGACATGACCCGCAAAAATCATTGGCGTCGGCCGGCAACAGCTTCGCCGGATTGAAGATCGCCGATTTCAGCGCCGCCTGGGTCTGCCCGCTGCCGCCCGGCAGCTTCGCCGCGGTCATCTGATCCACGTGGGCGCGGCCGGGGCCATGACAGGCCTCGCAGCCCAGGCCCGCTTCGGCCTTCTGCGGATTGAAGCCCTCGGCCGTCGTCGCGTGTACCGTATGGCAGCCGAAGCACAGCCGGGCATCGCTCGAACTCAAGACCTTGCCCAGCGCGGACGTCAAATCGGCACCCGGCTCACTCAGGCCGGTGGTGAGATCCAGCTTCGCCGGATTGTGATAGTACGTTGCCTCGCTCTGGTACCAGCGTCCCTCCGCCTGATACAGAAACGTGTAGCCCAGTTCCCCATCGCCCATCACCCAATCCAGCATGTGCGCCAGCCGATTGTGCCCATCGCTGACGCTGTACTCGAGCCCCGCCCCACTGGCTGTCACGGCATAGCTGTAGGGCGGCGACGACAAGGTCAACGGAGCCTTGGCGCGCAGAAAGGTGGCATCCTTGCCCAGCGCGCCCGCACGCTGCATGGAAGTTTCATGTCCATGCGCCACCTCGTCCGCATGGCATTGTGTACAGGCTGCCGACCCCGCGAAGGCCCCAAGCGGCGAGGTGGACATCGTGGGCCACCAGGCCTCCGTCTCCAGCCGCTCGTGGGTAGTGACCTGAAGCCCTTCGACCTCCTGCGCGCCCAGGGCAAGGCCTCCGAACATCACGAAAATGGGAATCATGAGGAGAAATCGGGAAACAAGAACTCGCCACCCTCTCGCTCTCGTCCTCGTAACCGGCCTCATGGCATCCTCTACGATACAGCACCGGCAACACGGTACGCCTCTCGTGTCATCCCTGCCTGGGGCAGGCTCTGTCCCCCGTATGGGCTACCATCCGGGGCAGCGGCGCTGAGCGTCACACGCGGTTCTGGTATATACGTGGCAAAGAACCGGGCAGCCGAAGCTGAACAGCCTTTGGTATCGTCCGGCACCGAGACGGCCTGTTCACCGAAAGCGATGCCAGATATAACTTATGGCCGAAGCATCAGTTTCGCTTCCGAAGCAGTACACGCATAACTCATACTGAGCTTATAACTGATTGGTCCCGACAAGTTATATGGAGAAAACTTTGTATCCCGCAGGTTCGATCTGAATAACCCGGCCCGGTAACTTCCGAGAATGCGTTTGTACCACCCCCAGTAAAGAGGAGGGACTGTGCAAAGACATCTAGGCTTTGCCAACCAGCAGAGTCTGCGTGAATGTCGGCTTGGGCATCTCTTTGCCACTGGTCACGATCATCTGTGCCTGGAACCAGGGATACGCCGGGCTCGGCCCCAGCGTCTCGTAATTCATATTGAAGTAGCTTTCGGCAGCCTGACCCGCTGGGACCGGGTTCGGCGCGTGATCGAGCACCGATTGCGCGATGCCCATGAGCTTGCGTGGCAAACTCGGGTCGATCTCGTTCCAGTACGCCATCGCAATTCTGTCAGCCTCGTACTCGATCGCATACGGCTTTCTTCCCGAACCGACATCCGCTTTCTGGCACGCCTGCCACCAATGCCCCATCTCGTGGATAAAGATCCATCGGTGCGCTACATCCTGAAAGGTGGCGCGAACGCTCGCCTCATCCGCACCTGGGGGCGCTATCCTATGCGCAAAGTCCTTCTCCTGCGGATTGAGCAGGCTCCAGTCGGAGGTTCGCAATGTGTTCTTCTCTTGAAGATACTGGCCATAGGAAGGCACATCCTCCACCGAGATACGCGGTGGAGCGATCGGACAACTCCTGCCCGTTGCATGAACGTGCGCGACGAAGGCATCGCGTGTGGCCGTGACCTCGGCCAGCGTGGCCGCCAGATCGGCCGCCGCCGTTTGCGCGCAAGACAAACCTTCTACCCGCGAGAAAAATGCACAAAGACAAAGAAATTGTGTCACCCGCCTGAGTATATTTCGCCTTACCTGGTATTGCCGATTGAGAGATCCTCCATTGCGATACGCCCACATAAGCCCGTCCCCCTTCATCACGCGAAGATGCGGCTATGGTATGCGAGCTTTACTCGAATGGCGAGTCTTTATGTCCGTTCATGTCTCGAAGAATCTTCGTCGCTAGTTTTGCACGTGAGATCCGGCATCTCATCGGCACTCCATAGCTGGGCGACAAAGGCATTCCTCGGGACTTATTTACGAAAGAATTGAAGGTCGGCGTCATACAATACCGTATGTTTCCCCGTCGGCACTTTCTGCTCAGTTCGTTCGCTCTCGCCGCAGCTGAAAGTCTTCCAGCAAAACTTCTAGGCGTTGAGGTATCCGTCGGGAAGACACTCCCTGCATGGAAGCCCGGCGTACTTGAAATACACCAGATTGCTACCAATCGCGGCAACAGTGCTCTGTTGCTCCTGCCCGACGGCACCACCATCATGGTCGATGCCGGGGCTATCTATGGCAGCACGCCCTACCTCAGCGATCCGCTTCCTTCGAATCAGCGTCGTCCCGGCGAGTGGATCGGTCGGTACGCAAAACGGCGTCTCGACGCTGGCGGTCTAACAGGCATTGACACCTTCCTGCTCACGCATCTTCACGGCGATCACGTCGGCTATCTCCCGCCGAACGGTACGCTCTCGCCTGACGGCACCTATCGATTGACAGGCGTATCCGATGTGGCCTCCATCCTTCCCATACACAGGTTTGTCGATCGCGCTTGGCCGGAATACACCTATCCGGCACCTGCCGATCTAGATTTTCAGAAAAATTACCGCGACTTTCTGCAGTCGCAAACCAAAGCGGGGAAAAAAGTCGAGCGCTTTCGCCCCGGCTCCAAAGACCAGTTCACCCTGCAGCGCAAAGCTGCCGACTACCCGAACTTTGAGATACGCAATCTGATCGGTAACGGCGAGGTCTGGACCGGCGAAGGCGAGGAAACACGAAAACTCTTCCCAGAGCTTTCAACGCTGAAGCCTGCCGCCTACCCGGGGGAAAATCCCTGCTCCTGCGCCATTCGTCTTCGTTACGGAAGGTTCGGCTACTACACCGGCGGCGATCTCACGAACGACACCAACTATGGACGCGATCCCTGGCGTGACTCCGAATCAGCAGCCGCCGAAGTTTGCGGGAAAGTCAGTGTCGCTGTCACCAACCACCACGGCTACTTCAATGCGAATGGGGACCGGTACGTTCGCGCACTGCAACCGCAGGTCTTTATCATTCCCACGTGGGATTCCGCGCACCCGACAGTCAATGTGCTGAACACGCTCTTCTCCAAAGCCATCTATGCAGGCGATCGTGACGTCTTCGCCACCTCAGTCAAGCAGGAGAACCGTATCGCGAACAAGAAGACGGATGACCTGAAATCACGCGCCGGGCTTATCGTTCTTCGCGTGGAGCCGGACGGGAATACCTTCGCCGTGCACATTCTCTCAAATGCCGATGAGAGCGACACTGTGATCTCCAGCTTCGGTCCTTACACCTGTTGAGGCTCGTTGGGCGCGGGTACTCCCCAGTCCTACGGATTGGTAAATACCGAGCGGGTAGACTGCCATCTCCAACCGGAGCGGACCGCCGTCGAGAGACCCGCATCCTTTGCGCCTCGGATACGCCGATCCCTCTTAGGACAACAACAGCTACCCTGCCCCAGTCCGGGGTTTGCTCTAGATATCCAGATTCTTCACATCCAGCGCGTTCTCTTCGATAAACCGCCGCCGCGACTCCACATCCTCACCCATCAGCGTCGTGAAGATCTCCTCGGTCGCCGCGATATCCTCCAGCCGCACCTGCAGCAGCGTGCGCTTGGCCGGGTCCATCGTCGTCTCCCAAAGCTGCGGCGCCGTCATCTCGCCCAGGCCCTTATAGCGCTGCACCTGGTACTCCTTGCGGCCCTGCTCGATGACGTACTCGAACACCTCGCGCACCGTCTGCTTCTCCACCGGGTCCTGCGAAACCTTGCTGTTCCGCTTGCCCGGCTTGGCCTCATCCATCGTGCCCGGCGCGGCCGCGATCGTCTCGTTCACGCCCTCTTCTTGCGCGATCTCGTCCGCCTCGTCCAGCTCCCCCTGCGAGGGATTCAAGCTCACCACCGTATCCGCCTTGGCCGCGTCCTTGGCGTTTTTGCTTGCATACTCGATGTGGAAAGGCCCCTGCAACGCCTCGCCCAGATGCGCCTGCTTGGCCAGCAGCTGCCGCGATTCCGGCGCACTCGCCAGCGTCCAGTCGATCTTCCGCGGCGCCCCTTGCGCATCGGTATAGATCACGGAATATGTGCGGTGTTCCTCGTCGAACAGGACCTCGCTCACACCCTTGAACTGCCAGTGCCGCGCAATCTCGTTCAGCTTCACGCGCATAGCCTCCAGCTTCTCCGGCGACTCAAAATCCGCGCGCCGCGCCGACTCCTTACCCTCGTTCCCAAAGGTCTCCGCAAAGAACCGCACAGCTTGGTCGTTGCGCAGCCGCTTGTTCACCTTGTCGAAGAAGCCCAGGTAGTCATCCAGCTGCGACATGAACTCCGTCAGCTTCGCGCCCTCAAGCGTGTGCCCCGCATCGCCATAACGCACCACCATGCCATCCGACGCGCGCTTGATCATCACCTGCACATACTCGCGCTCGTCCTTGATGTACTGCTCGAACTTGCCCTTCTTGATGCGGAAAAGCGGCGGCTGAGCGATGTACACATTGCCCCGCTTGATCAGCTCGCCCATGTGCCGGAAAAAGAACGTCAGCAGCAGCGTGCGGATGTGCGATCCGTCGACGTCGGCATCGGTCATCAG
>CAXTBJ010000069.1:18790-21768 GCA_964242585.1 uncultured Bryocella sp. | reverse complement strand
TCGACGATGCCGTTGTGCACGACGACGAGGGTGCCGGTGCCGTCGCGGTGGGGGTGAGCATTTTCTTCGGTGGGGCGGCCGTGGGTGGCCCACCGTGTGTGCCCGATGCCGTACGTCCCGTGGACGGGATCGGTGCGGAGGATGGCGTCGAGATTGCGGAGCTTGCCGGGGGCGCGGCGGAGCTGCAGCGGATTGGGCTGGCCGGGGTTCGGGGAGCCCTCGGGGGCGGTGCCGCCGGCTACGGCGATGCCTGCGGAGTCATAGCCGCGGTATTCGAGGCGGGCGAGGCCTTCCATGATGACAGGGACACAGGGCTTGGGGCCGATATAGCCGACGATTCCGCACATATCTCCGCAGTGTAGACGGTGCGGGGTGCGGGGCGCTGCGACGCCTTTGTGGGAGCTCCGCGGGCCTTTGGGTAAGGCCCCGCGGAGTCGGCGAAGTAGCGGTTTTGGGCCGGTTGCGTTCGAGTTGCGCGTTATGGGCAGGCCGGGACCGCCGTGGTGAGCCCCGGCGTGCACCCCGGGTGCCCGTAGGAGAGCTGCGGCCAGGTGGGAGCGGCCAGGCCAAGCGTTTCCACAACCGTGCCGACGCCCGCATCAGCCGCGTACCAGACATCGCCAGCGCTATCGATGGCCATGGAGCGCAGGTTGGTGGGCGTAAAGACGGGGCTGCTGGTGGTGATGGTGACGCAGACTGAACCGGCATCGCTGGGGTAGGGGTAGCAGGGCAGGAACGAGGTGAGTGCCCCGGCGGAAAGGGTGAAGCCGGTCTTGCCCGGAGTGAACATGTAAAGCAGGCCGTTGTTTTCGTTATCCGCCCAGAAAACATTGCCGGCTCCGTCGACTTCGGTGCGCTGCGGTGCGCCGGAGGCACTTGCCGTGGCAGAGCCGCTGGCGACGTTGATGGTGTGCGTGGTGCCGCTGGCACTTTCGAGCTCAAGATTTGTCGGAAAGAAGGCCAACGAGGCGGCGTTGAGGGCTACCCCATAGCCACCGGGATTGCCGAGGCTCTGCTTGAAGCCGCCGGTGCCGAGGATGTCGAAGATGGGGGCGAGAACCGTACCTTTATTGGGCAGCAGGACCGCATAGCTGTTACCGGAGGCACCGCCGGAGACACCCCACACGTCCTGCGCGGCGTCGACCGCGATGCTGGTTACGGGCACGTCCAGCGCGCTCGAGAACAGGGCTGTGCCGGCGAGGGCGCTGCTGGTTGCGCTCGCGAGCGCCGATTGGCTGTATTCGAGGATGGAGTAGCCGGTGGTGCTGGCTGCCGAGACCCAAAGGTTATTCGTGCGATCGACGGCAATACCGGAGGGGTTGGACAGGGTGGAGATGCGTGAAAGGGTACCGTCGGTGCCGCCGACGGATGTCGCAAACAGGCCACCGTTGAGCAGATTGGTCGTGTCGTCATTGGTAATGAAGAGGCGGCTGTTGCTGTCGACGGCGATCTGCGTGGGAAAGAGGAGGGCGTTGTTGGGCGGGCCGTAGAAGAGCTGGGTGCCGTCAGGGCCGAGACCGAGGACGGCGCCGTAGGTGCCCGCCGTGTAGATGCCGTCGGTGATGCTGGCATTGCTGTAGAGGATGTAGACGTTATCGGCCGCATCGAGCGCGAGGTCAATGGGATAGGGCACGTAGTTGCCGGAGGCGGCCTCGGCACCATAGAAGATGGAGATCGCCAGGGAGGTGGGCGCGGTGGCCAGCATCGGCGTGAAGTAGGCGGTACGCGACTGGAGGGCAAAGAGGGTTGCCACGTTGTTGGCGGGGTACTTGGCCATGTTGAGGGCCACCTGCAAGGTATTGGTGGGCGCGGCGGCACCCTGGACAGGCGGGGTGGCCAGGCTGAACAGCGTGCCGCAGTAGGAGGCGTCGCCGGCGACACCGCCACCGATGGAGTCGACGCAGTTCTGCAGGATGTTGCCGAGGGTGTTCAGGAGCTCCAAGGGAATATAGGAGGCGGTGTTGGTGGGGGTGGCGGCGCGGGCCTGGCCGTTGGGAAAGGAGCCGTCAAAGTGCACCGAATCCACCAGGTTGTAGGCGTTGGCAAAGCCATGCGCCAGACCTGCGGCGGTACAGGTCATCGCGCTGCCGCCCGTGCAGGCGGGCGTGGCGGCGTTGTTGCTCCCGGGCGCGGAGATGTTGATGATCTGCTGACCCGTGGCGGCGCTTGTATTGTCGACCGAGATGAAATTGCCGAGCGCGGCGGCGGTCGCGACGGTGCTTACCTCACTGAGGAAGACGTTGATGGCGCTGTAGTCGGCGACCAGGGTCGCGCAGGAGCCGATCACGCTTACCTGCACGACATTATTGTTCAGCGTGGTGACGGCAAGATTCGCGGTGGTGCCGCTGGTGACGGTGATGTAGGCGAACTGGCCGGTATCGCAGGTAAAGCTGGTACCGGGAAAGGTAAAGTAGCCGTTTGCGTCCGTGGTCACGGGCGGCAACAGGGCCTTGGCAGCCCCGCCGTAGCCGTTGGACTGGGTTTCCATCAGGCGGACGGTGGCGTTCTGAATGGGGTAGACCCCACCGTGCACATGGCCCTGCACGGCGCGGCTGACGACGTTGTTGGCGGGGAGTCCAGCGGGGGCGGTGCTTACCCCGCAACCGGAGAGTGAAAGTACACCGGCGCAGAGCGCCAGGACGAAAAGACGGCATTGCCGGAAAACAAACGCAAGCGGCATGAAAAACTCCTCAACTTTCTGCCATTGCCTTTACCGATCGAGCCGTCCGGGTCTTAGAGCATCGCACGCCCCGTGATGGCGGGCCGGCAGCGCTCCCGAAGGGGCTTGGCCAGCGGGAGAGTCGCCGGGTACGCGGTGCGAAAAAGAGTCCGTAACAGCACGCTCCTTTATCGTCCACAGGAATCGAAGTCGCCATCCCGAGGATGGGGGATGCCGGTGACACGGATGGGGGTATGTGGGCTGTCGTTTTGGGAATGGCGAGGAACGGTAAGTGCAACGGCAAACCGCAGATTCCCTT
>CAXTBJ010000069.1:7656-18690 GCA_964242585.1 uncultured Bryocella sp. | reverse complement strand
TCGTTTTGGGAATGGCGAGGAACGGTAAGTGCAACGGCAAACCGCAGATTCCCTTTGGGAATGACAGAAGAAGGGCAACGGCAAGGGCAAACGACAACGACAACGACAACGACAAACAGCAGATTCCCTCGGGAATGACAGAAAGAGAGGCAAGGGCAACCGCAGCGGCAACGGCAACGGCAACGGCAACCGCAGATTCCCTTCGGGAATGACAACAAAAGAGAGGGCAACAGCGAGGACGAGGGCAACAGCGAGGACGAGGGCAACAGCGAGGACGACGGCAACAGCGAGGACGACGGCAACTGCAAGGATGGCGTCGACAACGGCGATGTCGACGGCTTATCCGCGGGCGCTGAGGAGCAGCAGGGCGCTGGCTGGTGGGACGGCGGAGGCTTCGCGGTAGCTTTGCGGTTCGTTCAGCTGGGCGGCGTAGGCCGTGAGGCTGGGTGCGGTCAGGACCTGGGCGACGCTGTAGCCGGGTAGATTGAGGGGCAGGGATTGATGATCGTCCTTGTTGAGGATGGCGATCATCGTTTGCCCGGTGGGCAGTTTGGCGGTGTAGGCGGTGGCGTTGACCGGGCCGGGGTCGAAGTCGGCCGGGATCACGGTGGCGCCGGCGAACTGACCGGCGAACTTGAGGCCGTAGAAGACGGGCTCGGCGGTGTAGGCACCGTTGTTGTTGCCGATGGGGGTGTAAAACGGGCGCGGCTGCGGGGGGTCGCCGGCGGTGAGCAGATCTTCGCCGGGCAGATGGCCGCCGAGGGAGTTGCCGACGAATTTACCGCTATTGCCGCCGTGCAGATTGATGCCCGCATAGCCGAGCGAGGCGAGATGGAGGGCGTAATCGGCGGCCCAGAGCGCGGCGGCGAAGACGTCCGAGACGCCGGGTTTGCCGCCGCGGAAGCAGGTGTTGCCCTCCGTCATGCGGTAGGGCAGACCGCCCAATTTTCCAGCCGCGTCGCGGACCACGGCGGCGTCTTTGGGAATGCGCGGATCGGTGGCGAGGATGTGGGCAACCGTCATGTTGGGGTTGGAGGGCGGGCCGCCGAGGTAGTAGTGATGCGTGAGGGCGGCCACCTTTGGACGGCCTGGACCCGTGGGCAGGGCCGAAAGGCGGTCGGCGACGGTCTGGAACCACTGGACATCGCCCGCGGCGTCGGGCAGGCCGAAGCGGGCATTCGGCACACGGGCGCGCACGGCATTGGCGACGACGAGCCACTCGTCAAAGTAGCGCGAGGCGTTCCAGGTGGCCTTGTCGCGGAGGTGCGGGGCGAGGAGGTCGGGCTCGTTGCCGATCTGAAAGTAGTCGAGTTTGGGGCCGAGCGTCGCGGCGACGAAGGCGGCCTGCTCGGCGGAGCGCGCGGGGGTTTCGGTGCCGAGATTGAGACCGTAGATGCAGCTCCAACCGGCGGTATCGAGGAAGCCGCGCAGGGCGCGGACGGCTTCGGGCGTGACGGGGTAGCTGAGTTCCGTGGAGGGCTCGCCGACCTCCGTGGCGAAGTGCGGCATGGGCGGGGCGCTGGCATCCGCGGTGGGCTTCCACCAGCCGACGTCGGAGGTGTTGCCGCCGATGCGCAGCACGCCGCGTGGGGAGAGTTCACGGAATTTGGCGAGCAGACCGGTGTTTTCGACGGAAAAGGTCTGGGGGAGGGTGAGCTCCTGCAGCTCATAGCTGAGGCCGATGAAGTTGGCGGGCACCGTCGGCCCGGGGCGATCGGCGTGCAGGGTGAGTCCCGCCGCGGCAGGGCTTTGGGCGGGGAGCGAGCGGGTGGCGACCGCGGCGGCGGTGGCCAAGGTGGATTGGAGGAAGCGCCGGCGGGCGAGAGGACTCATGCCGGCAAGGCTAAGCTGGGGGCCTATGCATTGTCATCTGTTTTGCGTTAGGGGTAGTCCGTTTGGCTTAGGAACTGTTGCCGTTTGAGATTGGCTTCGCCGCTTGCTCAGATACAGGCGGGCTCTCAGGGCTGGGCTGGCTATCGGGACTTTGGCTGCCGGTGCTTTGGCTGCGAACGGCAATCGGCGGGCGCGAGCCCGCGATGAGGATGTCGACGATACGGCGGGCGCTCGGCTCCCAACCCGGCAGAGCCGTCGTGTAGAAGACGCCGACGAGGGCGCGGACGAGGTCATCGGGATCAGTGTCCCCGCGCAGATCGCCACTGTGAATCGCGCGTTGGATTAAAGCAAGGAATGCGCTGTGGATGAGGCCGCGCGAGCCTTCGATGAGGCGCGTGGAGCCGCCCGCCACGGTGTCCATGGCGGGAAGAATGAGTTTCTTGCTGGCCACATGGTCGATGAACAGCAGCATCCACGCTCGAAGAGCTTCGAGCGGCGGCATCGTGATGAGGAAGCGCTGCCCGGCCGCGGACAACTTTTCCACTTCGCTGCGGTAGATGGCTTCAATCAGAGCGTCGCGTGTCGGAAAGTGACGGTAAAGCGTGCCCGCGCCGACATCGGCACGGCGGGCGATATCGTCGAGCGTGGCTTGGGACCCGTGCCGGGTAAAGGCGAGCCGGGCAACCTCAAGGATGCGCTCACGGTTACGCCGCGCATCCGCGCGGGGCTTGCGGGCGGCCGAAGGCGGCGAAGACTGCTGTTTCGGCATACCTCAGTTTCGCAGAAAAGATTCTGCAACCGGAGGCAGTCTCCGATTATCTACAGATGCGGAGATTGTCTCCGTTTTTACAGTGGGTACGCAGAATCGATCCTGGCGCGATGGCACTATCGCGCCGGCAAACAATGGGAGGGGGAGTCCATGCGAATTTTTGTAACGGGTGCGACAGGGTTTATCGGAATAGAACTGGTGAAGGAACTTTTAGAGGCAGGGCACCAGGTGCGCGGGTTGGTCCGCAGCGACGCCGGCGCGGAGCAGTTGCAGGCCGTGGGCGCCGAGGTGCATCGCGGCGATCTCGAGGACCTGGACAGCCTGCGGAGCGGAGCGACGGGCATGGATGCCGTGGTCAATCTGGCGTTCAACCACGATTTCTCGAAGTTCGCGCAGAACGGGGAGGACGAGCGCAAGGCGATTGAGGCGCTGGGTTCGGCGCTCGAACCAGGCAAGCTGCTGGTCGTGACCTCCGGGATCGGCCTGATGAGCGGGGCACCGGGGCATGTGCGCATGGAGAGCGAGCCGCCCGCGAGCTCGGCGGCGCTACCGCGGCAGCCGGAAGACACCGCCAGGGCTGTAGCCGAACGGGGCGTGCATGTGGCGATTGTGCGCCTGCCGCAGGTGCACGATACGCACAAGCAGGGACTTGTGGTGCTGCTGACGCAGATGGCTCGCGAGAAGGGTGTTTCGGCCTACGTCGGCGATGGCGCGAATCGCTGGGCCGCGGCTCCGCTGAAGGACGTTGTGCACCTGTATCGTCTCGCGGTCGAGCGCACGGGACCGGGCACCACGGTGTACCACGCGGTGCAGGAAGAGGGCGTGGCGCTGCGCGAGATCGCCGAGACCCTGGGCCAAGGGCTGAAGATACCGGTGGTGTCGATCGATGCGGAGAAGGTTCCCGAGCATTTTGGGTGGTTTGCGCACTTTGCGGGATTGGATATGCCGGCCTCAAGCGAATGGACGCGCAAAACGCTGGGCTGGGAACCGACAGGGCCGGGACTGATTGAGGACCTGACGAATATGAACTACTTCTAACGGGGTTGCCGCAATTTTGGATCGTCGTGGATTTTAAGATCTATAAGATTTGAGAGCACGGTCAAAGTCCATACGGGAAGACACCCTCAACTGCGTACATTTCGTTAGCCGCCTTGGGCAGGTGCACCGGCACGTCCGGATAACGGCGCGCCTGCCCGAGCGAGCCCGCCAAAGGTGGACCACAAGGGTGTATTTTCTCCCACCAGCGTTGTGGTGACGGATTGCGTCTAATGAGCGGTGGGTCTGATGAGCGTGGTGAGCGTAGCTTTGTGGAGGCGCACGATTTGACCGAGGTTTTTCTGAACCGGATCGCCACGGCCGTACCCAACCACGACGTGCATACGGCGTTTGTGGCGTTTGCCGATGGGCTGCTGGCGGCCAAAGCCGAGCCGCGGGTGCGGGCGCTGTTTCACCGCATGGCAACCCGCTCGGGGATCACACACCGGTACTCCGTGCTGACGCCCAATGAGCGTTCCGACGAGTTCCACATCAACGCCCACGAGTTTTACCGGCACGGCGCTTTTCCCGCCACGGCCAGGCGCATGGGCGTGTATGAGCGGTTCGCGCCGGTGCTGATGCGGCGGGCGCTGGATAAGCTGGCGCTGGGGGAGGCCGAACGCGCGTCGATTTCGCACGTGATCATTACGACCTGCACGGGGCTGTATGCGCCGGGGCTGGACTTTGAGGCGGTCGAACATCTCGGGTTGCGCACGGATGTCGAGCGGACGATGATCGGTTTCATGGGATGTTATGCGGCCATCAACGGCCTGAAGACGGCGCGGCACATCGTGCGCTCCGAGCCCGGAGCCCGTGTGCTGATGGTGAATCTGGAGCTGTGTACGCTGCACCTGCAGGAGACCGCAGACCTGGAGCAGATTTTAAGCTTTCTGGTGTTTGCCGACGGCTGCGCGGCCAGTCTGATCTCTGCCGAGCCGACGGGGTTCGCGCTGGACAGCTTCCGCGCGGTGCTGATCCCGACCACGCGCGACCTGATTACCTGGCGCATCGGCGGCGTGGGGTTCGACATGCTGCTGAGCGGGCAGGTGCCGGGGGCGATCGGCCGGGCGCTGGAGCACGGCGGCGCCGAGGTGCTGGGTTCGCTGCCCCTGGAGGAGATCGCGCTGTGGGGGGTGCATCCGGGCGGCAAGAGCGTGCTGGATGCGGTGGAGCGCGGGTTGGGGCTCCGCGCCGATGCGCTGCACTGCTCGCGCGAGGTGCTGGACCGCTACGGCAATATGAGCTCCGCGACGGTGATGTTTGTGATGGAGCGGCTGCTGGCGGAGGCCCGACCGGGCGAACGCGGCTGCGCCATGAGCTTCGGTCCGGGCCTGACGGCGGAGACCATGCTGTTTCACGCGGCATGAGACCTACCCTTGGGTCGAGCTCCAGGATTTGGCCTTTGATCGTTACCCGGGGCAGGACCTGTTCTGCAAGTGTTTTGGGAACCGTTTCGGGATAACGTCTTTATTCAACGCGGGGCTGCGGGACTGCGGGAGAACGATTGAAAATAAGCGCAGATACAGGCGACGAGACACCGGACCCCGAAGCCGGAAGGGGAACGGGCATTCCGAAGCCGCCGGAGATCGATTTTCGACACCGTGTCGATCCGGCGGAGTTGCCGGAGCAGATGGATGGGCCCTGCCCGTATGAGATGTTCCGCGACTGTGTGCACGAACTGGACAGGGTGAACCGCTGGACCCTCGGTTTTCGGCCCACCCGCCGCTTTTTCAACCAGGTCGCGGCGCGGCAGTACCCGCAGCGGCTGCGCGTGCTGGAGGTGGGCTTCGGCAGCGGCACGGGTCTGCGGCAGTTCGGCCAGTGGGCGAAGAAAAGGGCGCTGCGGGTTCGGCTGACGGGGGTCGATCTGAATCCGATGGCGGCGCGGGCAGCGGCCGAGCTCACCCCGGGCAAGCCGGACGACAACTGGAGCGGCCCGGCCACGTGGCTCACCGGCGATGCGCTGGCTACGCGCGAAGCGCAGGTCCAGGACGTGATCTTCAGCGTCCTGGTGACGCACCACATGCGCGACGAGGAGATTGTGGCATTTCTTCGCTGGATGGAGGCGACCGCCGCGGTCGGCTGGTTCATCAACGATCTGCGGCGGAGCGCGAAGGCGTACCGCTTCTTTTCGCTGTTTGCCCGGCTGATGCGCTTGCATCCCTTCGTGCGGCATGACGGGCTGGTCTCGATTCGGCGGGGGTTTCGCGATGCCGACTGGCGGCGGCTGCTCGCCGAGGCCGGCATCCCTGCCGATGCCGTGCGGCTGCAGCAGCCTGCACCCGGGCGGCTGTGCCTGACGAGACTGCGTTGAGGGCGATGCGGGCGACATGGACGATGGGGGCGACGTGTGGAGGGGGAAGCCCCGTGCTGGTCATCGGCGGCGGCCTGGCCGGCAGCGCCGCCGCGATTTTGCTGGCCCGGGCCGGGCGGCGGGTCACGGTGGTGGAACGGGAACGCGAACCGCGGCACAAGGTCTGCGGGGAGTTTCTGAGCGCGGAGGCGCTGCTGCTGCTGCGGCTGGTGGGGCTCGACGCCGGGATGTTGGAGGGTGTTTTGGGCGCGGTGCCCATCCGCGGGGTGCGGCTATGCGGGGTGCGGCGGGGCGGGGCGCGGCGCGTGACGGAGAGCCCCCTGCCGTTCGCCGCGATGTCCTTGCCGCGTGTCTGTCTCGACCCGGCGTTGCTGGCCGAGGCCGAAGCGGCCGGGGCGCAGGTGTTACGGGGGGTCGGCGTGGAGGCGCTGGTGCGCGAGGGGGATGGTTGGCGCGCGCGCCTGAGTGACGGCCGCGAGCTTGCCGCGCCGGATGCCGTGCTCGCCAGCGGCAAACACGATCTGCGCGGGCTGCCGCGGCCGGCCGGACCGCAAAACGATCTGGTGGCGCTGAAGATGTATTACCGGCTCCAACCCGCCCAGGCCGCCGCGCTGGGCAACCATGTGGAGCTGCTGCTGTACCCCGGCGGCTACGCGGGGCTGCAGACGGTGGGGAACGGGGCGAACCTGTGCTGCCTGATCGAGCGCGGCCGGCTGACGCGGACAGGCGGATGGGCGGGCCTGCTCGCGGCGCTTGAGGCCGGCTGCCCGCACGCGCGGGAGCGGCTCCGCGGCGCGGAGGCGTTGTTGCCCAAGCCGCTTGCCCTGGCTGCCATCCCGTACGGGTTTGTACGGCGGCGGGCGGTGGGTGAACGGTTGTGGGCGGTGGGCGATCAGGCGGCCGTAATCCCCTCGTTCACCGGCGACGGGATGTCGATTGCACTGTACACCGGCGTACGTGCGGCGGAGAGCCTGCTGCGCGGAGACGCCGCAGACAGCTTCCAAGCCGCGATGCACCGCGATCTGCATGCCCAGGTCGCCCGCGCGACGCTGATTTCGCGGGCGCTGGTGCGCCAGCCCTCGCGATCGGTGCTGCTGGGGGCCGTGCGCCTGTGGCCGGCTCTGCTGCGGGTGGCCGCCGCGCTGACCCGCGTGCCGGCGCAGGCGCTGGCCGGGGTGCAGGCCGGAGTTTAAGCTTTGCCGGATCTTTGGAGCCTTGTCGGGATCACAGGCGTCTGCTGTCGGCGTGAACGCTCCCATTTCGTCTGCCCAAGAGACAGCATGATAGCCGCGGTGAGGTGAGGCGATTCTGCCCGAGGCGTTGCGTGCAGCGCTTGAGCGCAGATTCCGCCGCTGCTGAGGCCCTTTGCCGACCTCAGTCCCAGCTGCCCAGGGCCTTGCTGTAATAGGTCTTTTCTGCAGTTCCTCACAGAGGCAGATGGCTTGTAGCTTGTGCTGTTGATTGCTTGGGATGTGATCCGCTCCGAACGAAATATGGAGTTCCTTCGCTACGCTCAGGATGACGGCGCTTTGAGTGAGAAGAACGGTCTTGGCTCAGGAGGACGGTTTTAGAAGTTAAGTGCTTTTGAGGGTTTTTGGGAGGTAGCGGAGCCGCAAAGGCCGGGTCGTAGACTGGAGTTGTGCCCCGGAACCTGGAAGAAACATCTTCGGCTGCGTCGATTGCGTCGTTCTTGCCGCTCGAACCCGAGCCGTTTCGGAAGGCGCTTTCGGCCTGGTACCGGAGACATGCGCGTGAGCTGCCCTGGCGCGGGGTGCGCAACCCCTACGGGACCTGGCTTTCCGAAATCATGCTGCAGCAGACGCGGGTGGCCACCGTCATTGCGCGCTACAGCGAGTTTCTGCGCCGCTTTCCCACCATCGCCGCCCTGGCCGCCGCGCCCGAGGACGACGTGCTCGCGCTGTGGAGCGGGCTGGGGTACTACCGGCGCGCGCGGATGCTGCACCGTGGCGCGCAGTTTGTGGCCCGCGAGCTGGGCGGCACGCTGCCGGAGACCGCCACCGAGCTGCGCACACTGCCCGGGGTAGGCGAATACACCGCGGCGGCCATTGCCTCCATCGCTTTTGGGCAGTCGATCGCCGTGCTGGACGGCAATGTGGAACGCGTGCTGTTGCGCCTGCTGGGCCGGCCCGAAGGCGGAATTGAAGACAGGGCCGCCGCGGTGCGCACGGCCCTGCTCGCGACCGCAAACGAGCTGGTGCCGCCGGCGCGGGCGCGCCGCGGCAAGAATCACGGTAAGGGTCACGGCCCGAATCCGCCCGGCGACCACAACCAGGCCATGATGGAGCTCGGCGCGACGATTTGCCTGCCGCGTGGACCCCTTTGCCTGCAGTGCCCCGTCTTCGCGTTTTGCCGCACACGCGGGGAGCACCCCACGGGCAAACGATCCGCGCTGCGCAGCCGCCATGTCGCCTGCCTGCTGACGACGCGCAAACGCGGCACACGGACGGAGGTGCTGCTGGAGCGGCGGCCTGCCGAGGCCACCCTGATGCCGGGCATGCTGGAGCTGCCGCCCCTGCCGCTGGAGGCGGTTGCGGGCCGCGAGCCGGCGCTGCGTCTGCGCCACAGCATCACAAATACGAACTATTACGTTGAGGTATATGCGGAGGGAGCCGCCGGGGCACCTGCCGAGTTGAGCCTTGATGCGAGCCTTGATGTGAACTCAGACGCAAAGCTGGATTCAGGGATGGACGCGAGGCTGGCTTCAGGTCTCGATCGGGGTCTGGCTCCAGAGTCAGACGGTATGGCGGCGTCCCCGGGCGTGCTCCCGTTCCCTGCCCCGTCCACCAGGGATGCCAACGGAGATTCCGGAGTCGATGTCACCGGCTCGGCAACAGGTGAGGCGGGATTGGGGAGCCGGCGCTCGCAGGCCGCGGCGGTCTTCGGTACGGTTTTTCGTGGCGAACCGGGTATGTTGGGGGCCAATCCCAGTCGGCAAAGTCTGCAAAACGAGATCCCGGCCGCGGCCGCCGATCTGGTGTGGTGCGCAACGCACCGTTTATATGAGCAGCCGCTGACGGGACTCGCCCGCAAGGCGCTGCAGCGCATGGGCTTGATGCCCATGCAGGCGGTCCGGGTGCGGTCCGGGGGCTCGGTATAAAGTGCTCCCCAAAAGATGGGTCCGATGCGAAGTTACGTCTCCAGAGCGGATGAGCAGAGGGTATGGAGAACAGGCGAAAGCAAGAACAGTCGCAGAGTTCCTCCCATCCCGGCTTCGGGAATGACGACAAAGGACGAAATACCTCTATGTCGTCAACACCGTCAGCTATGCCCTTCGGTTCTTGCCTCTACCGCCCCGTTTGCGGTTCCACCACCGTCTCTGCGACAGTGCTTTCACGGCCGTTCGCGGCTATCGCGGAGACGCTGTAAAGGTAGCGCTGCCCGGGTTGGGCGGCGGCATCGTGGAAACCCGGGGTTGGCACGGGTTGCGGGGTAAGCCGGAGGCGGGTGCCGGGCTGAGCCGGCAAGCCCCGCTGCGAGTCTCCCGAGGCCTGCCCCAGCGGCTCTCCCAGCGGCTCTCCCAGCGCCTGCCGATAGACGAGATAGCCCGCCAACTGCCGGTCTTCGACCGGTAGCCATACCAGATCGACCGCGTAGCCGGTCGGTTGGCCGTCGGCCGCGGGCACCGTGTAGCCGAGCGCCGTCAGCTCCGTCGGGACCGGGGGTGGGTAAACGTCCTGCCAGGTGACCGTGACCGGCGCCGAGTGCCGGCTTTCCAGCTCCAGGGTGCGGCCGCCGACCCGCACCTGCACGCGCCGCAGGGCCGTGTAGCGGTAGGCGATCCCCGGTTCGATGGTGTTGTCCACGGTGGCCGCCGCGCCGGCATCGCCGGGAGCTGCCTGCAACCAGACGAGATCCGGGCCGGTACGTTCGCCGGCCTGCGTGCCTTGGGCGGGCCCCTGTTTGGCTCCCCCTTGTGCTCTGGCTTTGCGGGATGATCTGGACGAAGAAGTTGAAGGGGTCGAAAGCGTAGTAGGGGTCGAAGACGTCGAGGTACCCGGGAGCGCGGCAGTTGCGGCAGTCGCGGCCTTTGCCGGCGATGCAGGCTCCGAGCGCCGGAGCAGCACCTCCCCCGCGCCGGGGACGGGTATCCAGCGCAGGGTAATGCCCAGACGTGTGCCCTCGGCGCGGAGCTCGGCGACGGGCGGCGGCGCGGCGCCGGCGGCGGTGTAGACCGGGTCCGAGTAACCCGCGCTGCCCCCGGCGGAGCGGAGGGAGACACGGTAGGCAATCGGACGGGGCGTGCCCCCCGCCAGGGGGGGCGGCAGAAGATCGGTCCAGAGCACGGGCGTGGACGGGCCGCTACCGGCGACGAGGGTGAGTGAACGGCCGGTTTGGGCGGTGTCGACAGGAAGGCAGGGCGCCGCGCTGCCCTCCTGCCGGCAGAGTGTACCGTTCAGCGTTCCGGGCCGCAGGGGTTGGCCGTCCGTGCTCAGCGCCGGCATTGTGAACCGGAGTTCCACAGCGTCGCCGATACGGGTGGCCGTTAAATCGCTAACCGGCCGCGGCACAAAGAGCGAGGGCGGCCGCGGTGGACCCGGGCTGGCGCATCCCGCCAACAGACAGGGTATCCATGCCAGGCTCCCGACCCCCGCGGACGGACGCCAGACCTGCTTTTTCCGCCTGCGATGAAGCCGCATCCCCTGAGCCTAGCACCCCGAGCTCGAACGTCAGGTCTGCTTCCAGATCCGCCGGCTGGAGGCCCATCGGGGGCTGTACCCGATCCGATTTAGCCGGGCTCCGGCCCTGATGGAATGTTGGATCTATGCCCTGATTCGCCGGTTGGGCCGCGATTGGGCGATGAACGCCAGCCGTGAGCGATTATCGCTTTTAGCGAAGCATCTTTTCGTCACACGGAAACATCTTCCATTAGACACAGGATCAACGCCGCACGCCGCGCCTGTGCCCCTTCGGAGAATGCCGTGCCAAAACAGATGTTCAGCTCTTCAGTGAATGAGAATCAGCCGCCTTTCCTCCCCGTAGCTGCCGCTGAAATGGCACAGAACGGGCACACCGCCTCCCTGGCATACGAGAAGGCGCACCATCTGAATGGATTGGCGGCGCT
>CAXTBJ010000069.1:0-7556 GCA_964242585.1 uncultured Bryocella sp. | reverse complement strand
CGCTGGGTTGACCGGACCGCTGGGTTGACCGGATCGCGGTCGGCGCGGCTATGCCGGCGCTCGAAGCATGGCGGTCAGCGCATAAATAGCTTTTCCACCTCAAGCCAGCCGTTTACGCGGCGGAAGCCCTGCACAAAGACGTTGGCGGGCGCGCTGTACAGGATGCCCTCTCCGCGAAAGCGGCGTAGCTGACGCGGATTGTCGTCGATCAGATAGTCGCCGCGCAGGATGCCCTTGTCGCCGCAGAAGACGATGTGGGAGGGGCGGATGAAGGGAAAGTGCCGCTTCAGCCACTCGAATTTGGCGGTGAAGCTGGTGGGCACCTCCATCGCGGCAGTGGCGATGTAGATCTCATAGCGCTCCTGCAGGCGTTCCAACACGGGCTGGGCGTCGGGCATCACCTCCAGATTTGCGAAAAAATCGTCGGACCGCATGTACCGTTCGAGCATATGGAGACGATCCTGCGGGATGTAGTCCCACAGCCATCGGCCGTGTAGATCCGCGACGGTTACGCGCTCGTGGAAGTCACGGTTGTAACGGCTGAGGTGCTCGCTCAGCGCATCGGCGATCACCTCATCCATGTCCACGCAGATGATCTTGCGGCCGGCTCCCACCGAGGCATCGAGGCTCATCGCACACCGCCCGCGCGCGGGGGCAAGACCGCGCCGGCCTGTGCCGAGTTGAGCTGGTCCCCGGCGGTCCAGGTGCGCGGTGTATCGCGGCGCGGGTCCCAAAAGAGCATACGGCCGCAGGTTTCACAGGTGAAGATCTCATCCGGGTGATCGCGGCCGATCAGATCCTGCCAGCGCTGCGGGCGAATACCCATCTGGCACGCCGCGCACTTGCCGGCAGTGGCGTTGCCGATGGCTTCGGCAACCGCGGTACCGCGCGTTTTGGCCAGCCGATCGTAGACGGTGAGCCGCTCCGAGGCGATGGCCGCGCGTAAGACCGTCCGCTCGTGCTCGATTCCGGCGAGGGCCGCCTCGTTCCGGCCTTTGAGCTCCCCCGCGCTGGCGCGCTCAGAGGCCAGCGCCGCACGAGCGCGTTCGAGTTGGGCCAGCGCCGTCGTTTGCTCGGGCTCCAGCGCCTCGGTGCGCTCCAGCGAGGCGAAAGCCTGCTCCTCCAGCTGCTCGACCGCGGCGCGGGTAAAGGTAATCTCATGCTCAAAGGCCCCCACCTGCTGCGCGCTGGTGGCGCTATCGAGCGAACGGCGCAACCGCTCCAACTTGGTCCGGTGCGTGGCGATTTCGGAGTCCTGGCCGCGGCGCAGCTTGTCTTCGGTGGCGAGCCCGGCGCGGCACCCGGCCAGGGCGGCCTCGGTCGCCGCCAGGGCCGTCTCGGCAGCCTTCACGCGGCGCGGCGCCTCCGCCAGCTCGGCGCGCAGACGGGCGAGGTTCAAGTCCTGCGACTGCAACACAATCAGATTTTCGAGATCCGCGTTCAATCCTGCTCCTTCCGTGCCGGAGATTCATGGTCTTGGGGCCGAAGCCTCCCATGGCAGCCTAGCATTGCTCCGGCAGCTTTGGCCCGCGACAGGGTGGTTGGCGTCCTCGCGCCGTCGTTCCGGGTCATTCTTGCTGACAACAGACAAGGGTTGGTGCGTTGGGAGCATCGTGCTGAGAGGCATTTTGTGGCTCATAACGAGCCACAATCTCCGACTATGCAACCTTTCGGGTGATTCCTGAATCCCCGGCGCGCTGCCTACAATCTGATGAAGAACTTATGGCTGCCGCCACTCTTGACATGCCCGCGTCGGGCACCCTTGCCGCTCCGAAGCCATGGCGCCCCCGGGTCAATCCCTGGATCGTGGCCATGACGGTCACGCTGGCCACCTTTATGGAGGTGCTGGACTCCTCTATCGCCAACGTCGCGCTGCCGCACATCGCAGGCGGCCTCGGGGCCACGCAGGATGAGGCCACCTGGGTGCTGACCGCATACCTGGTCGCGAACGCGGTGATTCTGCCCGCCGGCGCGTACATGACCACGTTTATCGGGCGCAAGAAGTTTTATATGATCTGCGTGACGCTGTTCGGCATCTCGTCCGCGATGTGCGGACTGGCGCCCAGCCTGCCGCTGCTGGTGTTCTTCCGCATTTTGCAGGGCGTGGGCGGCGGCGGGCTCGCCCCCAGCGAACAGGCCATTCTGGCCGACACGTTTCCGCCGGAAAAGCGCGGTCAGGCCTTTGCCATGTACGGTTTGGCGGTGGTGGTTGCGCCCGCGATCGGCCCCACGCTGGGCGGCTACATCACGGACAATTTCGACTGGCGCTGGATCTTCTTTCTCAATATCCCGATCTGCATCATCTCCCTGTTCCTCACCTCGCGCATCGTGGAAGACCCACCGTATGTGAAAGAGCAGGTTGCCAAATCCAAAATGGGCGGCATGAAGCTGGATTTGCTCGGCTTTGGGCTGGTCGGCCTGACGTTCGGTTCGCTGGAGTTTGTGCTCGACAAGGGTCAGGAGGACGACTGGCTCGGTTCGCACCTGATCACCTTCTTCATCGGCCTGATGGTGGTCGCGTTTGTGACGTTGATCTGGTGGGAGCTGAAGCAGCTTCGCGAGGGCAATCGGCCGCTGCTGAACCTCACACTGTTTACGCGCCGATCCTTCGCCATCAGCTTTGTGCTGATGTTTGTGCTCGGCTTTTCGCTATACGGCACGACGATCCTGATCCCGCAATTCGTGCAGACGCTGCTGGGCTACACCGCTGAGCTTGCCGGGCTGGTCCTTTCCCCCGCCGGCTTCATGATGATGGCCATGATGCCGGTCGTGGGTGTGCTTTCGGGCAAGGTGGACCCGCGAAAGTTGCTCGGGTTCGGCTTTGGCATGCTGACGCTGAGCCTGATTTACATGTCCAAGATCAACCTGGGAGTAAGCTACGGCGAGCTCGTGCTGATGCGCGTGTTTCAGGCATCGGGTCTGGCGTTCCTGTTCATTCCGATCAACACCTTGGCCTATGTTGGGGTGAAACAGAGTGAAAACAACGATGTTTCCGGCCTGACCAACCTGGCGCGCAACATCGGCGGCTCCTGCGGCACGGCGTTTATGGCGACGCTGCTGGTGCGGCGTTCGCAGGCGCATGAAAACTCCATGATCCGCGATATGACCCCGGCCAATCCGAATTTTGCGCAACGCGTGCAATCGCTGGCGGGCAACTTTAAGATGGGCAACGGGCAGGGGGTCAGCGGCGGTCCGTTCGGGGGAGCCTCGGACGGTGCGGTTCACCAGGCGCAGGCGTTCATCTACAACCAGCTGCACCAGCAATCGGCCACATTGGCCTATATCGACATCATCCGATATCTCACGCTGTTCTGCGGCGCGATGCTGCCTCTGCTGCTGTTCATCCCGCGCCCACCCAAGAACGCCGCCTCCAGCGCCGGGCATTGATTGGCGAAGCCGGTGCCATGAAAACCAGTGCCATGGAAGCCGGTGCCATGGTGTGAGCGATCGCCCGCGCCGTACTGAGCAGCACGGCGCGGGTAATTGCCTCCCGGCTGCCTACACCTGATTTGTCTGCGGCACCGGGAACGGATTGCGTTCGGAGAACGGCTGTTGATGCCAGTAGGGGTAGGGCAGCGGCACATTGCTGGCCGCGTCGAGCTTGGCCACCTGTGCCGGCGTGAGCTCCCAACCGACCGCGCCGAGGTTGGCCCGGAGCTGCCCCTCATCCCGCGCGCCAAGAACCAGCGTGGAGACCGTGGGGCGGCGAAGCAGCCAGTTCAGCGCGATCTGCGGAACGGTTTTGCCGTTTTCCTTGGCGATCTCGTCGATGGCGTCCACGATCCTGTAGACGTGCTCGAAGGGGACCTGCGGTCCACTGTCGGCTACGGATTTGTTCTGCAGGCGGCTGCTTTCCGGCAGCGGCTGACCGCGGCGAATCTTGCCGGTAAGGCGGCCCCAGCCCAGCGGCGACCACACCAGCGCGCCCACGCCCTGATCGGCGGCCAGCGGCATCAGCTCCCACTCATAATCGCGGCCCACCAGCGAGTAGTACACCTGGTGGCCGACGTAGCGCGCCCAGCCATAGCGCTCCGAGACCGAAAGCGACTTCATCAGGTGCCAGCCCGAGAAGTTGGAGCAGGCGATATACCGTACCTTGCCCTCGCGTACCATCCTGTCCAGCGCGTTGAGCGTCTCTTCCACCGGCGTCAAGGCGTCGAAGGCGTGGAGGTGGTAGACGTCCACATAGTCCGTCTTGAGGCGACGGAGCGAACCCTCAAGCGCCTGTATCAGGTGATAGCGCGAGCTGCCGACGTCGTTCGGCCCCTGCCCGTGGCGAAAGGTCGCCTTGGTGGAAAGCAGCACGTCTTCCCGCTTCAGATGGCTGATCGCCTCGGCCAGCACGGACTCGCTCTTGCCGTCGGAATAGATATCGGCTGTGTCGAAGAAGTTGCAGCCGGCCTCCATGCAGAGATCGATGAGTTTGCGCGCGTCGTCCACCTGCGTGTTGCCCCAGGCGGCGAAGAATTCATTGCCGGCCCCGAAAGTACCGGTACCAAAGCAAAGCTCGGGAACTTTCAGGCCGGAACGGCCCAGCTGACGGTATTGCATGCTGCTTCTCCTCGCAGGGGAGCGAGCGGTGTGCACGGAAAGATGCGGCTCTTCC
This sequence comes from uncultured Bryocella sp., assembly GCA_964242585.1. Lineage (GTDB taxonomy): Bacteria > Acidobacteriota > Terriglobia > Terriglobales > Acidobacteriaceae > Granulicella. The sequence goes on along the minus strand of CAXTBJ010000069.1, from coordinate 2,950 downwards.
AGCGTGCCGCGATCTATGCGGCGCTCCCCCTAATGAGCCCTTGGATGCCCCGGGTGCGCCAGCGGACTGCCTGCAAAGTCGCGGCTGAGGCCCAGGCGCTCCGCCGCCGCGTCCAGGGCCGCCTGCTCGCGAAAAAACTGCCCCTGCCGGTTGGAGGCGGGAAAGAAACGCACGACGATCTCGGCACCGTCCACGGCATCGTGCCGGCCATCGTGAAACGGGTAGCCCAGCGCCTGCAGAAGGTGCAGCGAGCCCTCATCGCCTGATGGATTTCCATCGTCCGCGACGAGGCCGTAGACGCTTCTGTGCGTCACACGGGAGTACACCGCGACGAAGTCACCCAAGCGTGCTCCCGCACGTCTGGCTGCGTCCCCGCGGACGACGTAATTGATCTCCGCGGCGTTCACGTAGCGTTGTACGTCGGCCTCGGCCGTGCGGGCGGGGTCGGTAAAGGCGGTCTGCGAGATGTACAGCCCCGGATAGGGGTCGTGCGGCCCCTGCAGGACGGGGAGGTTTGCGTGCTCCGCATCGAGGAGGTAGCCGACGATTTTGCCGCGATAGCGTGCATGCTTGAGCGAGTCCAGAGTGCGACTGCCCACCGGCCCATAGGCGTTGGGCGCGCCGTCGACATCCACATCCATGCGGCGGGTCAGGATCTCAAACGGCGCGCGCGGGAGAGCGGATCTGTGCGGCGAGGCCAGCAGCAGCGGGGAGGCCAGCAGCAGGGCGAACAGGATGCGCATGAACAGGAAGACGCCGGAGAGCCGGCGCGAGTGGCCCTGCGACGAAGCCGACGCTGTGGGATCTCGCGAGCCGTACTCAGAACACAGAGTTTCAAAGGGCAGAGCGAACTTCTTGCCCAATACGGCGGCTGGAGTGGTATGTGAGCCTGGAGTCACCATCTCCCCTGTGCGCTTCTTGAGCGGTATGGACGGTTGAAGCCAAAGGCAAGTTGCGGCGTGTTCCCGTTCTCGCACAATGTTGTGAATACAGGGCAAATTCCATGTATTAGGGAGCTTGGATGCACTTGGCGCCGCGCGCCTGTATCCGGATCGGGATCGGGGTCGCTTTTCTCCGTGATCTTTCGTTGTCAACAGAACGGGCTCGGTACGGGGCTCCTAGGGTACCCTATGGTGCGGTCGGCAGCGGGGGTGCGGGCGTAGCCGTGGGGGTGGCCAGGCCGAAGAACACCGTCACGCTGTTGCTTACACGGTTCGACACCCAAACATTGCCGCTCGCATCCAGAGCCACCCCGAAGGGCTGAAACAGCCCCGCATCCTTGCCGAAGGCGAAGGGCGAGAGGCCCGTCCCGGCAGGTACGGGGGCGTTGTTGCCCGCGATCTCGGAGAAGGAGGCGTCGTAGTAGTTCGTTACCCAGAGCTGTCCGGCGGCGTCGATGGCGGCACCGCCCGGCGTGACCAACCCCCCCGCAGTTTGCTCGGTGATCAGCGTCGCCCCGGTGCTTGAAACTTCGCTGAAGCTGAAATTGCTGCCGGTCGGGATGGTGTCGGTGACCCACACATTGCTTTGCGGATCGAGCGCCAGGGCGCCGGGGCCGTCGCAGCACGTGGTGTTCTGCGCACTGCCGTCCGCGCGAACGTGCGTGATCGTTTCGGAGCCTTCATTCGCCATCCAAAGCCCACCCGCGCCGTCCGAGGCGATGCCGATGACATAGGACGAGTAGTCCGCCCCGACGTTGCGCAGAAAGTTGCCGTTCAGGTCATAGACCGTCGCCGTGCCACTGGCGTAATTGCCGATCAGGATCGTGTTGTTGGCGGTATCGGCGGCGAGGGACTCGGGGAAGTACAGGGTGTCGTCGTAGAAGGTGTTTACCAGGGCCCCGGGTGTGGGGGCACCCGCGCCGAGAAACTTGGCTACGCTGCCGGTGGTGGCGCCGTGGCCGATATTCTCCTCGCTGGCCACCCAGATGTTGCCCTGGGTATCGACGGTGAGTGCATAGGCTTCCGTCTGCCCGCTGCTGAAGGGGGTGCCGGCAAAGGGCACGCCCTGGGGCGAGAAGGCGACCAGGCCGGTGGGATTGTTGCCGCCGTTTCCAGCGGGACCACCGTAGTTGGTGACCCAGACGTTGCCATATTTGTCGACGGCCAGCGCGGTGGGCTCATACAAGCCTCCACCGGTTGCCGTGAGACTCATGGTCCAGTCGTGGGGCGCGGCGGAGAGGGTGCTCGCGTACGGGGGCGAGGTCCCCTGGGCGCTGTACACCGCCGCGACGTTGTTGCCGGGATTCTTGACGATGTTGCTCAACGCGGTCAGCGTATCGGTGGGCGCGGTGCCCACCGTAGCGGCGGTAAAGAGCGGTGTGCAGGCGGCGCCGCCGTCCGAGGCGGTACAAACGGCCAAGGCGTTGGCCAAGGCGTAGAGCTTGCCGCCCTCCACGCTGAGATTGGCCGCGAGTGCGGCGGCGTTTCCCGTGGAGGTATCCGCGAGCAGATGGGCGTTCAGGAAGGCGTTCGCGATGCCCAGCTGGTTGGTGGCGCTTGCGCCCACGTGGTCAAAGGCCGCAAAGAACGGGGCCAGCGCGTATCCCGCGGCGACCGTGGTGACTTCATTCACGATCAGTTGCGGCCCGGTGAGCAGGTTGCCGCAGTTGCCCAGCGCGCTCATCAGTGCCAGCGCCCCATTCGAGATGGAACTGCCGTCCAGACCCGTATTGCCGCCCTGGGCAACGAGGTAAACCTGCTGATTGGCAGCCGAGCAGCCGTACCCACCCACAAGGCTGAAGGCGCCGGTACTGTCCGTGACCACGGGCTGCGGCAGAAGCCCTGTGGCCTGTGAACCGTTACCGGCCGTACCCACCGCGAACAGCTGCACCGTAGCGCCACATACCGGATGCATGCCGGCTTCGACATAGCCGCTGACGCCGGTGGAGCTGATTAGGCTGCTGGCACAGGTGGACGCGGTCGGCCCCGTGCTGCCGGTTGATCCCGTG
>CAXTBJ010000068.1:3288-22061 GCA_964242585.1 uncultured Bryocella sp. | reverse complement strand
GCCCTCAGCTCATCTAAATGGCCCTCAGCTCATCTAAATGGCCCTCAGCTCATCTAAATGGCCCTCAGCTCATTTAAACGAGCCATCTGCTCATTCCGACAAGCCATCTGCTCATTTCAACGGCCGATCTGCTCGGTTCTAGCGGAGCGGCTTGCCGTATTCCTCCCCGAAGACCGTGTGGGTCAGCTCAAAGCGGCCGCCGTCGAACTTGTCCGTACCGTGCAGGTGCCCCACCGCCAGCAGCGCCACGACCCAGTAGCTCAGCGGCAGCCGCAGCGTCTCGCAGACCTTTTGCTGCTCAAAGCCCTCCAGCGAGGCGGTATCGTAGCCCAGCACCTCGGCCATCAGCATCATGGAGGTGTAGGCCAGCATCACCTGCTTGTTCAACCAGCCGGTCATCTGCTCCTCCGTGAAGGAGGTCATGTAGGCCGGAACGCTCTGCGCGGCCTGCGCGGCATAGCTTTCCGGCATACCCGCGGCCCGGCCCATGCGCAGCATATCGTCCAGGTCGCGTCGCCAGCCGTCGCGGTCGCCGCACGCGACAATCACCGCCGAGGCCTCCTCCACCTTGGCCTGGTTATAGCTGGCCGCGCGCAGCCGGCGACGCTGCTCCGGGTGCTGCACCACCACAAACCGCCAGGGCTGCAGGTTATAGCCGCTGGGGGCCTGCAAACCCGCATCCAGGATCTGCCGCAGATCGCTCGCGGGGATGGGCTCGCCTGTAAAACTGGGTGTCGATCGTCGCTCGCGAATCGCTTGAGCCAGTGATTTCGTTACCGTCGCCATCGATCTCCTTGCCCTGAGGCCAACTTCACCAATCCAACCTCTCCGCTTACCGCCGGCTCGTCGGTACCGTCCATCGCCGTCCTCATCTTCCCGCGGAAATCTCTGCCAGGGGCCGAATGGCGATCACCGCATTCGTTCCTGGCGTCTCGGAGATCACCCAAAGGTTGTCAAAACCCGTACGCAGCTCCGGATGTGTCTTCAGCAACGCATCCCCGGCCGCGGTGCCGCGGGCAAGGGCGGCCTGCGGCTCGTTGTTGCCCTCGCCCCGCAGATGCACCAGCAAATTCAACTGCTTGCCGTCCGGCGACGCGTCGCTGCCCAGGCTCGTGATGCGGAACTCGCCCCCGTTCGCCCCGGCCAAAGCCAGCGGTGCCGTCTCGCTGACGCCGTCAACCAGGGCCGGCGGGGTCGCCGCGCGCAGCTCCGAGCGCAAGCGGAACAGGTTGGTGCTCGCCACAAAATTCGCCGGCCGCAAAAGCTGGTCGGCCTCGCCGTAGCGTACCCACGCCAGCCAGGGCTTGCCCGCCCGGGCATCCGCCCTTGCGGAGGTCCAATACCACAGGCCGTCATGCCCTGCGGCATCCTCCCGATGCGGGTAAAAGCCGGCCATCCTCCATCCGCCAGGATTCGCCTGCAGCAGAAACGACAACGCCCAGCGCTGTGCCCCCGAGGCCTCCACCATAACAAACGCGTACCGCCCCGGCGGCAGCCCGGCGATGGAAAAGTCGGTCTCTGCCGCGCTGCCGGTCAGCGCGCAGGTGAAGTCGGCATCCGTGGTATCGCTGACGGCGCGGTGGCTCGCATCCAGCAGATACATCTGCGTCACGGCCAGCGTGTCGCCGGCCAACGCCGCCGATGTACCTTGGATCAGGTTCGTCGTCGCGCTGAAGTCGCCGGTCAGCTGCGCGATGGTATCGGCGCGTACGGCGGTCACATCGCCGTGCTGCACGGCGGTCGCCAACCGGTAGGCGGCAGCCCCGGTCTCCGCGCGCTGCTCCGGTGTCGCCTTGGCCTGGGTGGTACACCCCTGTGCGCTCGCCCGGCACGCGCAGCCGATCGCTCCAGCTGTGACAACGACAAGGAGACTCATCCGTCGGAGTCGCCCGCGCCGGATCGTCATTTCCATCCACATAGGGCCCAGCATACGAATCCCCTGCCCTGCCGTCCAGCACCTCGCGCACAGTTCTTCAGCGGATCATTCCCAAATTGGGTCTTCGTGCACGGGACGACGCGCTGCACTACCTACCCATGACCATTCTGGGATGCGCAAACACACCCTCCTCGCCCTCGCGAGGCTACCCTTTCCGCTGCTGCCCACGTCCGACCGTCTATGAGCTTCGTTCTGCGCTCCGCCTCGCTCCCCGCCCTCGCTGTGGCCATGCTGTCGATGAGCTTCCAGGTGTCCGCGCAGGGCCATGGCTCAGCCCTGCCGCCAACCCCGCCTACGGCCATCGCAACGGGGTCGGCCTCTTCCGGCAACATCGCTCCTATCGCCGGGGTCGCCTCCGCGGCCGACCGGGCCGGCGCGCGACGGCACCGCGCCCAGGTGAACTGCGCCGGCGGCCAGTTGGAGGTGCACGCCGATAACTCCAGCCTGAACAGCATTTTGCGTTCCGTGGCCCAGTGCACCGGCATGAAGATCTCGGGTGGCGTGGTCGATCAGCGCGTCTTCGGCAACTACGGTCCCGCGATGCCCGCCACGGTGCTCGCCACGCTGCTCGACGGCACCGGCACCAACGTCGTTCTACGCGAAACCGCCGCGGACCAGCCGGCGGAGCTGATCCTGACCCCGCGCATCACAGGGCCGACCCCGCCCAGCCCCACCACCGTGGCCGACGAGGACGTAGACGACGTACCCCCCAACAGCACACAGCCGGGACGCGCGGGCGCAAGCGGCAATGGAACTTCGGGTACTCCCGTCAATGCAAATACAGCGCCGGTTGCCGCTCAACCCAATAACGCACCGAATGCGCCAGGTCCCGGCGTGGTCTCCGGACCGGTAAGCATTCCGCAGCCGATCAACAACGTCAACGGCAGCCCCAACAACACCTCGCCCAACGCCGCCAACTACCCGACGACCGACTCGGTCCCGCTCGACTCCCTGCCGACCCCCTCGACCACGCCCGCCACCACGGGCATTGTGGACGCGCCCAACCCGCCGCCCGCGGGCTCGGACACGGCCGCCCTGCTGAACGGCCGCACGACCAACATGCCCGGCAACACCACCATCATCGCCCAGCCGACCAACCCAACGGCGACGCCCGCTGCGGCAAGTACCGCACCGGCTAACCCGGACGCGGCGAACGGCGTCAACACCCCCGCCGGCGCGCTGACCCCGCAGCAGGTCTATGAGCAGCTCCAGAAGCTACGCCAGCAGATCCAGCAACAGGGCCAGCCGTCTACCTCCGGCACCCCTCCCCAGTAAACCTTCGACTCGTAGCCGCGCGGCCTGCGGCGGCCTTTAACCCTGCTGCGTCCGCAGGGCCTGCACCGCGGCCGAGCGCGAACGCGCCGCCGACACGGCATGCACCCGAAAAAGCTGGAACATGCCCTGGCAGATCCCGTACGCCGCCAGTACACCCAGCGCCAGGGAGGCCAGCACCGCGCACACCAACATCAACATTCCCATGCAAACACCCCTGGCCCGTCCGTCGCGCCTTTGCGCCACAGCCAATCATGAAGGAGCCAAGTCCATCTTCTCTCCGTAATTGGTGGCATGTCGTAACGGAAAAGTGGTGTGCCTGTTATCCAGACCGATACCCGCCGCCCCGTCTCGTCTCTGCCCTCTCGGTTAAACCGGCCCAAAACCGGTCCAGATAGCCTCAAACAGAACGCTGATGGAATCCCGGAACCATACCCGCTCGCCCGCCGCGAACACCGTATATCCTATCCGATGGGCCCCCACGGGCCGGTTTTAGCCTATGAGTCTGACCCACATCCAGGTCCGCGGCGCGCGCCAGCACAATCTGCGCGACGTCTCGGTCTCTATTCCGCGCAATTCGCTCACCGTCGTCACCGGCCTCTCCGGCTCGGGCAAGAGCTCGCTCGCCTTCGACACCATCTACGCCGAAGGCCAGCGCCGCTACGTCGAAACGCTCTCCCCCTACGCGCGCCAATTCCTCGACCAGATGGAGCGCCCCGACGTCGACTCCATCGACGGCCTTTCGCCCGCCATCTCCATCGAGCAGAAAACCACCTCCCGCTCCCCGCGCTCCACCGTCGGCACCATCACCGAGATCTACGACTACCTGCGCCTGCTCTGGGCCTCAGTCGGTCAACCGCACTGCCCCAACTGCCACCGCCCCATCTCGCGCCAGTCTGCCGACCAGATCATCGCCCAAATCGTTGCCCAGTCCGTCGAACGCGACCGGGCCGGCTCACCCCAGGAGCGCATCACGGTCCTCGCCCCGATCGTGCGCGGCCGCAAGGGCGAGTTCCGCGACGAAATCGAAGCGCTCGACAAAAAGGGCTACCGCCTGCGCATCGACGGCGAAATGACCGAGATCGAGGAGGGCATGCGTCTGGAAAAGCGCAAAAATCACACCCTCGAAGCCGTCGTCGACCGCATCATTCTGAAGCCGATCCAAGGAACAGGGAACAGGGAACAGGGCACAGAGACCGATCCGGAAGCACCTGCTGTGCCCTCCGCACTGGACCCTGTACCCTTGCTCTTCGACACCAAACGCCTTCAGGCCGCGGTCACCACCGCCCTGCAGCTCGCCAACGGACTCGTCCTGATTGGCCTCCAGACCCCCGGCGGCCAAGCCACTGAAACCCTCTTCTCCTCCTCGATGGCTTGCCCGGACTGCGGCATCAACGTCCCCAAGCTCGAGCCGCGCTCCTTCAGCTTCAACTCCAACTACGGAGCCTGCCCGGAGTGCCACGGCCTCGGCTCCATCTTCGACTTCGACCCCGCCCGCGTGGTCTCCGACTGGTCCAAACCTCTGCTCGACGGCGGCCTCGGACCCGGTTCCAGCTCGCAGTATCTTCTGCGCGCAGTGAAACTTGCAGCCGACAAGTTCAAGATCAACCTGAAGCTGCCCTTCTCCGAACTCGAAAAAGCTCAGCAGGATCTTCTTCTGCACGGCCCGCCGCGCGCCGAAGGCGCCCGCATCGGCTTCCACGGCATCTTTCGCTTCCTTCGCGACAACATGGAAGAGACCAAATCCGAGGCCTATCGCGAGTACATGATGGGCTTCATGTCGGCCTCCGCCTGTCCACGCTGCGATGGCCGCCGCCTCCGTCCGGAGTCTCTGGCCGTCACCCTGCCGGTCGCCGCCGCCGCCATCCACCCGCCCGTGAACAAGGAGGACGACGACACCGAGCCGACCGAAGCTCCAAATGCGCGCCGCGACATTTCCATCGCCGACTTCACCGGTCTATCCCTGGAACGTGCCCTCGCCGGTGCACGCACCCTCCACTTCCTCGGCCGCGACCGCCTCATCGCCGACCGCCTGCAGCGCGAGATCATCGAGCGCCTCGAATTCCTCAACGCCGTCGGCCTCGGCTATCTGTCTCTTGATCGCTCCGCCGCCACGCTCTCCGGCGGCGAAGGCCAGCGCATCCGCCTTGCCACCCAGATTGGCTCCCGCCTCCGCGGCGTCCTTTATGTCCTCGACGAGCCCTCCATCGGGCTTCACCAGCGCGACAACCAGCGCCTCATCCAGGCCCTCGAAAACCTTCGCGACCTCGGCAACACCGTCCTCGTCGTCGAGCACGACGAAGACACCATCCGCAAGGCCGACTACGTGCTCGATCTCGGCCCCGGTGCCGGCAAAAACGGCGGCTTCCTCATGGCAGCCGGCACCCCCGCCGAGATCATGGCCAACCCCAACTCGGTCACCGGCAAATACCTCTCCGGCGAGATCGACATCGTCACCCGCCCCACGCGCCTGCAGCCAGACGGAACACAAGCCAAAGCGCCCAGGCCGCTCGACGGTCGCTGGCTCTCGATCGAAAACGCCACCTCGCACAACCTCCAGCACGTCACCGCGCACTTTCCGGTCGGCGTCATGACGGTCGTCACCGGTGTCTCCGGCTCCGGTAAGTCCACCCTGGTCAACGACATCCTTTATCGCTCGCTCGCCAAGGAGCTCTACGGCTCCCGCGAAGAACCCGGCGCGCACAAGGCCGTCCACGGCGCCGACCAGTTCGACAAGGTCATCCAGATCGACCAGTCGCCCATTGGCCGCACCCCGCGCTCCAACCCCGCCACCTACACTGGCGTCTTCACCGCCATCCGCGACCTCTTCGCCATGCTCCCCGACTCGCGCGAGCGCGGCTACAAGGCCGGCCGCTTCTCCTTCAACGTCACCGGCGGCCGCTGCGAGGCCTGCCAGGGCGAAGGCCAGCGCCGCATCGAGATGAACTTCCTGCCCGACGTCTACGTCCTCTGCGAGATCTGCAACGGCCGCCGTTACAACCAGGAAACCCTCGCCGTAAAGTTCAACGGCTACAGCATCGCCGACCTCCTCGAGCTCCCCATCGAAGACGCCGTGCCCGTCCTCAAGGACATCCCCAACGTCAACCAGAAGCTGCAAACCCTGGTCGACGTAGGCCTCGGCTACATTCATCTCGGCCAGTCTGCCACCACGCTCTCGGGTGGCGAAGCACAGCGCATGAAGCTCGCCAAAGAGCTCTCCAAGCGCCAGACCGGCCGCACCCTCTACCTGCTCGACGAACCCACCACCGGCCTCCACTTCGACGATGTTCGCCGTCTGCTCGAGGTCCTGCACCGCCTCACCGACCTCGGCAACACCGTCATCATCATCGAGCACAACCTCGACATCATCCGCAACGCCGACTTCCTGCTCGACATGGGCCCCGAAGGCGGCGAAGGCGGCGGCCGTATCGTCGCCCAGGGCCCGCCGGAGCTGGTCGCCCACGCCCCCGGCTCCCACACCGGTCACTTCCTGGCCCGGTACTACAGCGGGAACGGGAACGGGGCCAAGCCGACCCATCTCCCGCCGCTCGAACTTCCCGATCTGGAAAAGAAAGCCCCTAAGGCGAAGTGGGTCGTACCGGACAAGAAGACCGGCGTCCCGGTCGCCTCGGCGGAAAAACCTGCGGAAGGCCGCCCCGCGAAGACGTCGGCCGTCAAAAAGCCGGCAAAACGGTCTGCCAAACGGGCCGGGGCAGGAGCGACGGCATGAGCGATACGCCCACCCCCGGACCCGCGCTCGAACCGGCCCTGAGCCCAACCCTGAACCCTGCCCTGAACGAGGCTCTCGACATCCAGCACGACCCCTTTCCCGCCCAGGAGGAGGGCGATTCCCGTCGCACCCCCCACCTGGGCCACACGCTGCTGTTCTTTGCCCTCACGGCCACCGTATTTCTCGGCTGCCTGCTGCTCGTCGCCGTCCTGTTTCAAGGCAAGCTGCACGGCAAGGTGCAGGCCGGCGGCGGTCTGGACACGGCGCTCTCGCTCGGCGTCGAAGGCGCCACCTACGTCCTCACCCTCCTCGCCGCCTGGTACGTCTTCCCGCCGCTCTGGAAGCGTTCGTTCCCCCTGGGCATTCATTGGAACGGCTTGGCCGCCCGGCGCTACTGGCCGCGGCTGGTCGCCGCCGGCATCCTGATCAGCGCGCTCGCGCAGGCCGCCGAGCACCTCGTCACCGAGCCCAAAAGTCCCGAGATCGAGCGCCTCATGCACACCCCCGCCGGGGCCTGGAGCGTCATGCTGTTGGGCACCCTGCTCGCCCCGGTCATGGAGGAGATCGCCTTTCGCGGCTTTCTGCTGCCGTCGCTCGCCATCGCCTACGATTGGCTCAGCCTGGAACGCACCCCCGCCGCCCTGCGCCGCTGGGCTTCGACCTCCGGCAACTCGGCTCCCGCGCTCGTCTTTGCGGCCGTCTTTTCCAGTCTCGTTTTCGCGCTCATCCATGCGCCGCAATTGGATTACACCTGGGGTCCGGTGGCCCTGCTCTTCGGTGTCAGCCTGCTCTTTTCCTACATCCGCATCCGCACGCACTCGGTCGCCTGCTCCACGGTCGTCCACCTCACCTATAACCTCACGATCTTCGTCGCCGCGCTGATCGCCACCGGCGGCTTCCGGCACCTGGACCGCTTGTGAGCTGGCCGGGAGATCTCGATGAGAGAGATTTAACGCCGATCCACCGCCATCCACAGCGACACTTGCCCTTACAATCTCAAAACGAGGAGCCGATGGCCGAAACGCGCCGCTGCCCAAAGTGCCAATCCGAGAACGTCTTCCGGTCCCGCCGCCGAACGCTCGAATATCTTGTGCCCTTCTACCGCCCGTTCCGCTGCTACAACTGCGAACGCCGCTTTCTCATGTTCACGCCCTTGCCCACCCGCAATACGCTACGCTTAAGCCCCCGCCAAACTTCCGGCAAAAGCCTAAGTTAGAGCAGAGACTTGAACGGGATAATAGTGAAACTCGAGGGTGATCGTTCTCAGTATCATTCCAGAAGGTAATCTGCGTCTGTGCACCGTAGAACTGCAAGAAGTAAAGCCGGCTACCACCGCGCAAGCTAGTTCGGCGAGGAAATGATTTTTCGCGACAGCTCATCAATTGCGGCAAGTGACCAAATCCGGAAGCCCCAGGCACAACAAACTTAGCGAGTACCGGCCACCAGCAAGTAGCCATTAGGGGTAACGCGGCACACGGAATTCTCGGATGCCCGCCATTTCGTGCCGTCCGCGTAGGTCAGTTCATCCACCTCAACAAACGTCACGGCTGTCAACTTGCGAACGCGAACCGTTCCCCTATAGACCCGGCCGGCCTCGGCAGCAGGCAAAACAGTAAGATCTTCCGTCGCGTCCGAAGAGAGCCCGCTACCCGCAGACACCACCGCGCTACCGGCCATGCCGTGCAAGGTGACTTTCGCGCTCACAATGGCCGAGGCGGACGGCGAAACGCTCTCTATCGCAGGCCGAAAGATTACATGCATCGTCAAACGAGGCTGGATCTCGCCAGGTTTTACCCGAACGATCTCTAAGCCGGAAAGCCGATTAGCCGACAGGTCTACCGGACAGCCCTGCGAAGCAGGTGGGGCAACCAGCAGGGCGGAGGCGCTCTTGGGCGTTTGCGCCACGAGAGCCGCGCTGAAAAGAAGAAAGCTGCACGTTCCGAAAAGGCTTCGCATGGCGTAATCCTCCGAAAGGCTGTTAGGGGTAACCGTACCAGCTTGGACGCGGGCAGCGCCCGAAGCGGAAGCGGCAATAACCGCATTTCGCCTGAAAGGCGCCTCCTTCTACAATAAAGCCGACATGATCCCCACCCTGCAATGGACGCCCGAAGGCGTCAGCTTCCTCGACCAGACCAAACTCCCGCACGAAGAAACCTACGTCCTCGCCCGCACCTATCAGGAAGTCGCCACCGTCATCCGCGACATGATCGTCCGCGGCGCCATGGCGATTGGCGTTTCCGGCGCCATGGGCGTGGCCCTCGGCATTCGGAACTCAGCCGCGACTACCCTCCCGGCACTCACCGCCGAGGTCGCCACCATCTGCGATCACCTCGCCGCCACCCGCCCCACCGCCGTCAATCTCTTCTGGGGCATCGGCCAGGTGCGCGATCTCTACAACACCCTCGCGGCAGCGAACACCCCCATCCCCGAGATCAAAAAACAAGTTGTAGCCCTCGCCGAGCGCCTCTACGACGAGGACATCGCCAACTGCCGTCAGCTCGGTGCCTTTGGGGCTGAGCTCATGCCCACCGAAGGAACAGTCCTCACCCACTGCAACGCCGGCGCGCTGGCCGCCTGCGGCTACGGCTCGGCCCTGGGCGTCATCCGGGCCGCCGTCGAGCGCGGCCACAACATCAGCGTCTTCGCCGACGAGACCCGTCCCTACCTCCAGGGTGCCCGCCTCACCGCCTGGGAGCTCATGAAGGACAACATTCCCACCACCGTCCTCTGCGACAACATGACCGCCCACGTCATGAGCCAGGGCCGCGTCCAGGCCGTCGTCGTCGGTGCTGACCGCATCGCCGCCAACGGCGACACCGCCAACAAGATCGGCACCTACGGCGTCGCCATCCTCGCCAGGGAGCACGGCATCCCCTTCTACGTCGCCGCGCCCTTCAACACCATCGACCCGAAAACCGCGAACGGTGCCGGCATTCCGATAGAACAGCGCAACCCCCGCGAGGTCACCCATTCGAACGGCATCCAGATGACCCCCGACGGCGTCGGCATCGAAAACCCCGCCTTCGACGTCACCCCGCACAGATACATCGCCGCCATCATCACCGAGCGCGGCCTCCTGCGCGCGCCCTTTGCCGAAAGCATCGCCGCCATGGCCGCCGCCGTCACGCCGAAACCCGCCACCGCCGTCTCATAATCCAAAACAACGCCACAAAAAGCGGCAGCTTCATCCGGTCAAATACCCTCCGGGAGCTCGACCGTCCCGTCAGTTGCCGGCAAGTCGCCACGCCGCCTTTTCCCCCTGCCGCAGTAGACTGCAATCACGATGGACCGCGCGGCCAATTCCCGGAGGTTTCCCATGGAGCGCGGTACCGTCAGGGGTTCGTTTGTCTTCCACAGCGGTCCGCAGCTGCCATCGGTGCTCGGCGCCCTCGCCGACCCGCGCCGCCAGTCGCTTTCGCGCGGCTGCGTTCTGGTGCTCGGCAGTCTCGCGGCGGCCCTGCTGCTGTCACACTTTCCGCACCTCCGTCCCACGCCGTGGCTCCTGCTGCCGCTCGGCGCGGTCGTTCTGGGCACCTTCGATAGCGCCCGCTGCATGCGCAAACGCTGGGATTTCTATCACGGCGGCGTCATCCTGTGCGTGTACATGGACCTTCTGGTGCTGATCCTGGTGCTCTTTCTCCTGCTCTATCCCGCCTTGGCCTGAAAGCCACCGCCTCCGCAATCTACCGTGCCTTTGTCTTCCGGCTGTCATCCCCGGAGTGGGATCTGCTACTCCGCGTCCGCATCCTTGCGCCCAGCTCGACCCTCCCAGCTCGACCCTCCCAGCTCCAGACCCTGCACTCAATCCCGTGCCACGCGGTTTGACACAGCCCAACCGGAGCCCGCTATCCTCAAAGCCTGAGTGAGTCACCTGTAATCCTCAGGAGCTCGATGCCTGCTGCTGCCGCTGTCCCCCAACGCCTTCCGCCCGGCACCGCCGTCAACACCCGCTGGGTCGTCTGCTTCCTGCTCTTCCTCGCCACCACCATCAACTACATGGATCGCTCGGTCCTCTCGCTCATCGAGCCCCTGCTCCACACCCTGCCCTTCATGGGCTGGGACCCGGCGCACGACAAGCTTCACCAGACCGTCTTCAACAACAATTACAAGCACATCGTGCAATGCTTTCAGCTGGCCTACGGCCTCGGCCTGCTCACCGCCGGGCGTCTCATCGATAAGCTCGGCACGAAGGTCGGCTATGCCATCGCCATCGCCGTCTGGGCGCTCTCGTCCATGGCTCACGCCCTGGTCGGCTCCGTCGCCGGCTTCTGCGTCGCGCGCTTCCTGCTCGGCATCGGGGAATCCGGCAACTTCCCCGCCGCCATCAAGGCCACCACCGAGTGGTTCCCCTCCGACGAGCGCGGCCTCGCCACCGGCCTCTTCAACTCCGGCTCCAACGTCAGCTTCTTTCTCGCCCCGGCCATCGTCATCTGGGCCACCGCCCACTTCGGCTGGCAGGCGGGCTTCCTCGCTACCGGCTCCATGGGCCTGCTTTGGCTCATCCTGTGGCTCGCCTTCCCCTATGACCGCCTGCGCCGCGCCCAGCGTCCCGACAACGCCACGGTTACCCAGATCAACCTCTCCCACATCGTCGAACCCGGTGCCGCCGGCTGGCCGTTCTACCGCACCCTGCTGCGCAACCCCGGCCTCTACGCCTTCTCCGCCGCCAAATTCCTCACCGATCCCATCTGGTACTTCTACCTCTTCTACCTTCCCAAATTCCTCAACGAGACCTATGGCCTGGATCTCAAGCACGCCTACTGGGAGGTCGTGGGCGTCTACGTCATCTCCTCCTTCGGCTCGATCGGCGGCGGCGGCCTCTCCGGCTGGCGCATGAAGCGGGGCCACTCGGTCAACAACGGCCGCAAATTCGCCATGCTGCTCATGGCGATTGCCGTCATCCCGATCCTTTTTGTGCCCGCCCTGGGCCACGCCTTTCCCCATAACGCCTGGCCCGCCACACTCGTGATCGCGCTGGCCGCGGCCGCGCACCAGGGCTGGTCGGCCAACCTGTTTTCCACCCCGCCGGACATGTTTCCCTCGCGCGCGGTCTCCACCGTGGTCGGCATCGGCGGCGCGGTGGGCGCGCTCGGCGGGGTAATTTTCACCGGGATCGTGGGTTCCTACTTCTCCCTGCACCCGCTGCTGATCTTCGGCACGGCCGCCTGCGCCTACCTGCTCGCCCTGGGCCTCTTCCAACTCCTCGTCCCCCGCCTAGGCCCACCCTCCGAAGCAGAAATCCCCCTCAGCGTCACCTAGTTACAACCGAACAACGGCACCCTCCCCCCTCTGGTTGTCTTTCACGAAGGGAATCTGCGTTTGCGTTTGCGTTTGCTCTTGCCTTCGCCTTCGCCTTCGCCTTCGCCTTTCTTTCTGTCATTCCCGAAGGGAATCTGCTTTGCTTTTGCTTTTGAACTTGCCTTTCTTTCTGTCATCCCCGCAGGGGATCTGCTTTTCTTCACCCCGCGACCTCACCGGGTAAACTAACCCTGACCCGATGCCTTCCCCAGAAAACAAAAAGTTCTACGTCACCACCCCGATCTACTACGTCAACGCGCGCCCCCACATCGGCCACGCCTACACCACGATCGTCGCCGACGTCCTCGCCCGTCGTCACCGTCTGCTCGGTGACGAAACTTTCTTCCTCACCGGCACCGACGAGCACGGCCAAAAAATCGAACGCTCGGCCGCCGCCGCCGGCATCCCTCCGCAGCAGTTCACAGACGAGGTCTCCCAAGCCTTCCGCACGCTCTGGGACCGCATGGGCCTTACCTACAACCGCTACATCCGCACCACCGACCCCAGCCACAAACGCGGTGCCCAAAAACTCTTCACCGACCTCTACCATCGCGGTGCCATCTACCTCAGCTCCTACACCGGCCAGTACTCCATCGGCGAGGAGATGTTCGTGGAAGGCCCCCCGGGCACGCTCGGCCCCGACGGCCGCCCCACCGAAACCGTCACCGAAGAAAACTTCTTCTTCCGCCTCTCCGACTACCAGCGCCCGCTGCTCGACCTCATCGAACTCGACATCCTCAAAATCACCCCCGAGACCAGCAAGAACGAGGTCCTCAGCTTCCTCCGCGGCGACATAGCCGCTGCCGAGCGCGCCGCCCGCCCCCACCCCAGCGAGCACGAAAATGAGCCTCCCGTCTCGGACACAGCCGTCACCATCGCCTACTCCGACCTCGGCCACGCCTACGTCCCCGGCGCCGTCCGCGACCTCAGCGTCTCGCGCTCCAGCTTCACCTGGGGTATCCCCGTCCCCGCCGAGATCCAGGGGGCAGCCAATGTCACCGGCAACCACATCATTTACGTCTGGCTCGACGCCCTCGCCAATTACATGACTGCGGTCGGCTACGGCGATCCCAGCCCCGAGGCCGAGCAGGAATTTGGGCACTACTGGCCCGCTAACCTCCATCTAGTCGGCAAGGAGATTACCCGCTTCCACTGTGTTTACTGGCCGGCGTTCCTACTTGCCCTTAACCCACAACTTCAGCATGATCAGGATGAACCCACTCCCGAGATCTCACTCGAAGAGCACATCGAGTGGGCACGCAAGTGGCTCCCCAAACAGATCACCGCCAACGGCTGGCTCCTCTTCGACAACGCCAAGATGTCGAAGTCCCGCGGCAACATCGTCCGCACCGAAACCATCCTCGACGTCTTCGGGGACCACGTCTACGGCAAACAGTTCCCCGATTCCACCAAGGCCGAACGAGACCTCTTCGCCGCCGACGTCCTACGCTACTTCCTGCTCCGGGAAATCCCCTTCGGCCAGGACGGCAGCTTCAGCTTCGACGCGCTTTGGGAACGGTACAACTCAGAACTTACAAACGGTTATGGCAACCTCGTAAGCCGCGCCTTAAGCCTGCTCGTTCAGAACAACGAAGGCCGAATCGCAACTTATCCTGCGGACGCTCAACTAGAAACGAAGGACGTGCACTTCGGCATGGAAGTCGCGCAGTACACGCCGACTGGGAACGTCATACGTCAGGCTCAACTGGCTCTCAAGTTCTATGACAAAGCTTTTGGTCAACTCAACTTCAACGCTTCGGAAAACCAGATTAGAGGTGAGGAAAGCATTGTTGGCGTCCTCGACGCGGCTACATTCATGGTCAACAATGCGGATCAGTACATCACCTCATTGGCTCCATGGAAGCTAGCGAAGAGCTCCGATCCTGCTGATCGCAAGATGCTGGAGGAGGTTCTCTACACAGCTGCCGAGTCCATCCGCATCATCACCGCCCTGCTCTACCCCATCCTCCCCTACGCCACAGCTAAGGTCTGGGCCCAGCTAGGCCTCGGCGACATCGAACAAGCCGCCCAATCCGGCGAACTGAACAACCTCGAATGGGGAGGCCTCCAACCCGGCACAAAACTCGGCCCACTCGCCCCCATCTTCCCCCGCGCCGACAAAGGACTCGCCCAGATCATGATCGACATGGAAGAAACCCGCACCTCTGCCACACAAACCCCTCAAACCTCATCCACCTCGCCGCTCATCGCTGAACAGGACCCCACCAGCCCCGCCGCCCCACCCCGCACCACCGCGGTGAATTTGATAGACGAGCCCTCAGGCACCCTCCCCGTAGCCGGCTCAACCGCCATCACCACCGCCGTCGCTGGCAGCCTCGGCGATTCCCCAACCGAGCCGACTTCTGCCCTCAACAGCCCCGCAGGCCCAGCCGATGCCGAACCCCAAATCGCCATCGACGACTTCATCAAAATCGAACTCCGCGTAGCCCAAATCCTCGTAGCCGAACGCATACCCAAGGCCGACAAACTCCTCCGCCTCGAGGTAGACCTCGGCTACGAACGCCGCCAAATCCTCTCCGGCATAGCCCAGTGGTACGCCCCCGAAGATCTGATCGGCCGCCGCATCGCGATCGTAGCCAACCTCGCCCCTCGCAAGATGCGCGGCCTCGAATCCCACGGCATGCTCCTGGCCGCCAGCGCCGGCCAAGACGATAAGCCCATCCTCGCCACCTTTCCCGCCGAAATAGCCCTCGGCGCCCGCATCCGCTAAAACAAGATGCGGATAAGTTTGCAGCTGATCTATAAGCTCTACGCACCAAGCTCCACGCACCAAGCTCCACGCACCAAGCTCCACGCGCCAAGCCCTACGCGCCTGCCGTCATCCTGAGCGGAGCGAAGAAACCCCGTATCCTGCCCGAAGCACCTGCAACTCCAAGGAAGAGCAGGCCATCCCGCTATGGGATAACAATCTAAACGGACCCCCACGAACACGAACCAAGCCATGCTGATCGATTCCCACTGCCATCTCGACGACTACGAAGACCTCCCCACGATCCTGGCCGCCGCGCGCGATGCCGGCGTCGGCACCCTGCTCGCCATCGGCATCGGCGACGGCCCGGATACCATGCACCGCGCCCTCGACCTAGCCCGGCAGCACGGCACCGGCAACCCAAAGAGTCCCCAGATCTACGCCACCGCCGGCATTCACCCGCAGGAGGCCCACCACGCCACCCCGGACGCCCTCGCCAAACTCGCCGACTTAGCCGCCGACCCCCGCTGCCTCGCCGTCGGCGAGATCGGCCTCGACTACTACCACCTCGACAACCCCGATCCCGAGGTCCAGCAAGCGGCGTTCCTCGCCCAACTGGCCATCGCCGCCCAGGCCGGCAAACCCATCACCATCCACTGCCGCACCTCAGAACTCGCCGGCGATAAGGTGAAAGCCCGCTTCGGGCACCGCGACGCCTGGGCCGACCTCCTCGCTCTCCTCGCCGAGCACTGGACTCCGACCGGTCTGCCGGGCATCATGCACTGCTTCAGCGGAGACGCCGCACAGGCGGAGGCCTCGCTCGCCGCCGGCTTCTATCTCTCCTTTGCCGGCAACCTGACCTATCCCAGGAGCACGGCGATCCAGGCGGTCGCCAAGACCGCCCCCGCCGATCGCATTCTGGTCGAAACCGACGCTCCTTTTCTCACTCCCATTCCGTTGCGCGGCGGGCGCAACCAGCCCGCCCTGGTCACCCACACCGCCGCGTTCCTTGCAGCGCTTCGCCAGACCACCCCGGAGGCCCTGGCCGAGCGCACCACCGCAAACTTTCACGCGCTCTTTCCCATGGCGGTGTCTCCCGAAGCCGTTCCGGCATCCAACACCCACTGAACCGAGCACAAAAGGAAGCAACAAATGCCCGCAGATCAAACGTTCGACGTCGTCAGCAAGGTAGAGATCCAGGAGGTCAAGAATGCGATCGACCAGGCCTCCAAGGAGGTCAACGCCCGCTTCGACCTGAAGAATTCCAAGTCCACCATCGCGCTCGAAGGCGAAGAAACGGTGCAGCTCGCCAGCCAGGACGAATACACCCTCAAGGCCGTCATCGAAATCCTGTCGCAGAAGTTCGTCAAGCGCGGCGTCTCCCTTAAGAATCTCGAATACGAGAAGATCGAGCCCGCCTCCAACTCCTCCGTGCGTCAGAAAATCAAGCTCAAGCAGGGTGTAAATTCCGACGTGGCCAAAAAGGTTGTTGCCCTGGTGAAAGACTCCAAGAAGAAGGCGCAGGCCTCCATCCAGGGGGACACGGTGCGCATCACCAGCAAGGACCGCGACACGCTGCAGGAGATCATGGCTCTGCTGCGCGGCAAGGATCTGGGCATCGAACTCCAGTTTACGAACTTCCGGTCCAACTAGCGTGCATTGCACGAACGGGGGATGCCGCCGCAGGGGTAGGGCCAGGCGTCCCGAGGCACTCACCTGCTACTCTTAGATGAGCGTGAGTGCTCTTTCCATCGCGACGGCAACCGAGGTTTTCGAGCTCTTCCGTGAAGATCTCACAGCGGTGGAGGCCGAGTTCTCCCGGCAATCCGATTCCGCGATCACCGTCGTATCGGACATCGCCTCCTATCTCATCGCCGGCGGCGGCAAACGCATTCGGCCCCTCCTGTTACTGATGGCAGCCAAGGCCTGCGGCAGCCGCGGTGAGGCGCGCATCCGTCTGGGCGCGGTGGTGGAGATGCTGCACACCGCCACCCTGGTGCACGACGACATCATCGACGAGGCCAGCACCCGGCGCGGCCGCCCCTCCTCCAACACCACCTGGGGCAATGCGAAGTGCGTCCTCGCCGGCGACTGGCTGTACATGCAGGCCTTCCAGAGCGCCCTGGAAGAGCGCAACTTCCGCGTGCTGGATCTGCTGATCTCGCTGACCCAGCAGATGGTCGAAGGCGAGCTGCTGCAGATGGAAAAGCTCGGCCATCTGATCAACGAGGAAGAGTACTTTGACCTGATCTTCCGCAAAACGGCCCGCCTGTTTCAGGTCTCAATGCAGCTGGGGGCCGTGGTGGCCCAGGACGGCTTGCGAAGCTCCGGCAATGGGAGCAGAGCCCCGCTGGCCGCCGTTCCCTTTGAGGCGGCGCTGGGGGAGTATGGCCGCAATCTCGGACTCGCCTTCCAGATTGTGGACGATGTACTCGACCTGACCGGCTCGGGCGACGCGCTCGGCAAGCCCACGGCCTCCGACCTGCGCGAGGGCAAGGCGACGCTCGCCGTCATCCACGCCCTCGAGCGCGGCACCGGGGCCGACCGCGAGGCCATCCGCACCGTCCTGGCCGACCGCGACTTCAGCCATGCCTCGCATAACCAGATTCTGGAGATCCTGCGCCGCCACGGTTCGCTGGCCTACGCCATGGATACCGCCTGCGCCTATGCCGAGGTCGCCCGCCAATCCATCAGCGAACTGCCCGATTCGGAGTACAAACGCGCGCTGCTGTGGGTTCCGGGCTTCGTTACCAGCCGCGACCGCTGATCCCGCATGATTCCCCTCCCAGGCATAATCCCATCGCAAGTATGATTGCATCGCAGTCATGATTTATTCCCAGACAAGCGCACAGGAAGACTCCAGGCCGGCTCCCTCTCCGGTCCTCTGCCCCGTGTGCCGCACCGACAATCGCGACCAGGCGCCCCTTTCCTACTCGCAGGGCGAATGGCATCTGAAACGGTGCCGACAATGCCGTATGGTCTACCTTGAAAATCCGCCGGCCCACGAGGCACTAGAAGCGGAGTTGGCTTGGGAGAAGACCTTCGCGCAGGAGACGGCGCTGCGCCGCAAGCGCAGCCCGGTGCTCCACGCGGCGGGACGGGCACCCAAGGCCGTCGTCCAGAGGCTGACGAAGCGGAACAAACTGCTGCACCTGGTGACGCGGTACTTCGCTCCCGGCCCCATTCTGGACGTCGGCTGTGCCGGCGGCCATACCCTCGCCGCTCTGCCCGGCCAATACATTCCTTTCGGCATCGAGATCAGCCATGAGCTCAGCCAGATCGCGGCGGAGGCCTTCTCGCCGCGAGGCGGACAGGTTCTGCAGGCCGACGCGCGCTCCGGGCTCGAGACGCTGCCCCGCGGGCAGTTCACAGGCATCGTCATGACCTCGTTCCTCGAGCACGACAGCAACGCCCGCGAGACCTTGCTGGCCGCCCGGCGCGTCCTGCGCAACGGTGCCCGGCTCATCGTCAAGGTGCCCAACTTCGCCTCCTGGAACCGGTCGCTGCGCGGCCCTCGGTGGTGCGGCTTCCGTTTTCCGGACCACGTCAACTACTTCACCCCGGAGACCCTGAAGCGGCTGCTGTCGGAGACGGGGTTCCACATCGCGCGATTCGGGCTGCTCGATCGCCTTCCGACCAGCGACACCATGTGGCTCGTAGCCGAAACGGCCCAGTTATAGGTCATTTCGACGCGCTAACTATAGGCCATTTTCGACGCAATAGTCACAACCGAATGTTCTCGCATATCCTGCAGATCCGTTCTCGTGTAGATGGGGAGTCCGCCGTCATCCTGAGCAACGGCCGAGCCACCGTCGGAGAGTTCGCCG
>CAXTBJ010000068.1:0-3188 GCA_964242585.1 uncultured Bryocella sp. | reverse complement strand
GGGGAGTCCGCCGTCATCCTGAGCAACGGCCGAGCCACCGTCGGAGAGTTCGCCGTCATCCTGAGCGCAGCGAAGGATCTCTGTATTCTGCTCGCGGCTGCTCCACATCCTCGGGAAAACCGCTATGAAACAAAAGAGCTGATGGCACAGAGGCACTTCGCCCTTTGTTGTCATACCCTTCCGCGGTCATTCTTGCTTGCCTGTTCTCTGTATCCTCTGCTAATCCGCTCTAGGGTTCGCGGCGATCATGCCCCATCCGGCAGGTTCGGATGAAAATTTCCCTCGTGCTCAGATTCCAACTCCCCGACTTCGAACTCTTCCACCCGCACCGGGCCCTTCTCCCGCGGCTGCAGCAGCACCTGGATGCGGCTCTCCGCCGTCGCGAGCTGCCCCTTGCAGGCCTCGGAGAGCTGCATCCCGCGCTCAAACAGCCCTACGCTGTCCTCGAGTGAAAGCTCGCCGCGCTCCAGCTGCTCGACGACCCGCTCCAACTCGGCAAGCTGCTCCTCAAAACTGGGTGTCGCACTAGCCATCGACCGTTCCCTCCCCATACAGGCCCAACACCTCGGCCGCGGCGGCATATTTGCCGAACGGTGCGCTCACCTGCACCCCCGCCACCGTCCCGCGCACCCCGGCCAGCATCTCCTGCGCGATCTTTAAGCCTTCGGCCAGCGCGGCCTGCTTTTCCGTGTGCACGCCCATCCGCGCCATGATCTCGGCCGGCATGGAGACCCTCAACTCGTTGCGCATAAACTCGGCATTGCGCAGGCTCGTCAGCGGCCAGATGCCCGCGACCACCGGAATGCGGAACGACTCGATACGCCGCAGAAACTGCTCCAGCAGCCGCATATCGAAGACCGGCTGCGTGATGCAGAACTCCGCCCCGGCCTCCACCTTATAGGCAAACCGGCGCACCTCGTGATCGAGATCCGCCACCCCCGGGTTGGCGGCCACGGAGATCGTGAAACCCGGCGATTGTGCGGCTTCCTTGCCCCCACCCAACGGATTGCCCCCGATATCCAGCCCCTGGTTCAGCGCCTGCGTCACGCGCGTCAGCCCGATCGCGTCCACATCGAACACCGCGGTCGCGTCCGGGTAGTTGCCCATCTTGGGTGGGTCGCCCGTCAGGCACAGGATGTTCTTTAATCCCAGCGACGCCGCCCCGAGCAGATCGCCCTGAATGCCCAGCAGGTTGCGGTCGCGGCAGGTGTAGTGCAGCACGGTCTCCACGCCGACCTTGATCTGGATCTGTGCGCAAAGCGCCATCGCGCTCATGCGGGCGCTGGCCCGCGGGGAATCGGGCACATTGATCGCGTCCACGCCGCGCCGCGCCAGCAGCGCCGCGCCGGCCAGTTCGCGGGTGCAGTCGAAGCCGCGCGGCGGCACAATCTCCACCATCGTCACGAACTCGCCACGGGCGATGCGCCGGCCCACCAGCGAGCGCTCCTCCAAGGGCGGCGGCTCAACCGTATACTTCTCTTCCCGTGCTGCTACGGGAGCGGCATGGGTCTGCTCCATCGCGGTTTCACCCGTACTTTGGGCACCCACGGCGCGTAGCCGGCCGCGCATCGCGCGAATGTGCGAAGGGGTCGTGCCGCAGCAGCCGCCCACCCAGCGCGCCCCCGCCTGCACGAACCGCGCCGCAAAGCTGCCGATGTACTCCGGCGAGCCCAGATAGATCTCCCGGCCTTCGATATCGCGCGGCAGCCCGACGTTCGGCATCGCGACCAGCGGCAGCTCGGTCACGGCGCGCATACGCTCGATCGCCTTCAGCACCGCATGGGGTCCGCTCGAGCAGTTGCACCCCACCGCACGCGCGCCCAGGGCGGACATCCGCTCCGCGAAGCGCTCCACGGGCGTGCCGTCCAGGCAGTTGCCCTCATCGTCCACCTTCACCAGGATCACCGCCGGCAGCTGCGGCGCGGACTCACGCGCGGCGCCGAGCGCCTGCTCCGCCTCCGGCAGCGACATCATCGTCTCCGCGATCAGCAGATCGACCCCACCCTCGGCCAGCGCCGCCATCTGCTCCGCGAAGACGGCCCGCGCGCGATCCGCGGGGAGCGCCCCTTCGCCCTCGCCCACCGGCACACCCAGGGACCCGACCGCCCCGGCGACAAACGCCGTCTGCCCATGCCGTTCGCGATGAGTCTCCACGCTTCGCCGCGCCAGCGCCGCCCCGGCCAGGTTCACCGCGCGGGCCTGTTCGCGCAGCCCGAAGTGTTCCAACCGCAGCGCGTTCGCGCCGAAGGTGTTAGTCTCAATGACCTCCGCGCCGGCCTGCAGGTACTGCTCATGTACGGAACGTACGGTGTCCGGCTGCGTGAGGTTCAGCTCGTCGTAGCTGCGGTTGATGAACACCCCGCAGCCGTAGAGCATGGTGCCCATGGCGCCGTCGCAAAGCACCGTTTGTCCGCTGAAAAGCCGGTCCGCAGGCCCAGCCGAAAGCTGATCCGGCGCGCTCATCGGTGCCGCGCCTTCCCGGTCTTACCCACGGTCTTGCCCATGCTGCCATCCTACCCTGTTCCGCACCCTGGCTGACGGCTCCCAGGGACGGAGCCCGTCCGTCCCTCACTGCTATACTTGGAGGCAACGCCGACCCAGAAATTCTGCGGGAGATCGCGCGTTGCTTGGGAGCCGTAGCCGTTGAAGCGTACACGTCTGTCTACCCGCCTCGTTCTCACGATCGTTGTGGGCTTCATCTCGACCTTGGGCCTGACAGGATGTCACGCACCGCTCTACTACTACCCCGCGAATAATTTTGCCGGCCGCGTCACCCCGCCCAGCGGCCTCCAGCAGCGCGTGCTCGCCAGCTATACCGCGAACGGCACAAGCGGCGGCGGTTTGGAGATTCTCGACGGTCTGCGCGATATCCGCAGCAACGTCCAGAACACCAAGACCTCTTTTTCCATCTCCGGCTACTCCGGCGCCTTCCCGAGTCGTATCTTCAACTTCCCGGAGCAGCAGTTCGGCTACGTTCTGGATACCAACAGCGGCACGGTCGCATCCGCGAACTATGCGACCGAGAGCAGCAGCGGTTCGGTCGCGACCTATGGTGCCTCTCCCGGAGGCGTCGGGGTAGCGCCTGACGGCAGCCGTGTTGTCGGGGCCACAGCCACCTCCGGTCAACTGGTCGTCACGGCAGGCGGAGGGAACATAGCCCTGAGCATCCCCAACCTGAACAGCGTATT
>CAXTBJ010000067.1:19316-22601 GCA_964242585.1 uncultured Bryocella sp. | reverse complement strand
GCACCGGACCGCAGGAGGGATTGCACATCGAGAGACATGGTCTACCTCCCGATTCTACGCGAGCGCCACAGCAGGAAACCGGCGGCTAGGCAGGAGAACGCGGTCAGCGCGTCGCCCGCCCACACCTCCGGCAGCGTTCCCCAGCGGATATCGACCGTGTCGTCCCCGGCGGGCAGCGCCAACGCCAGCAGGCCGTCGTCGCGGCTCAGGTGCCGGGGGTGGGGATCGCCGTTCAGCATTACCTGCCAGGCAGGGTAGTCGCGCAGGTTGAGGATCAGGTCCTGCGGGCGCGCGAGATGCAGCGCAAGGTGCCTCGGCGCCAGCCCCGCGACCGTCTGCTCCAGCGGCGGCGGCTGGTCGTAGTCGAGGATCGTGGCGGCGGGGTTGGGTACGGTGCCGGGACCGGGCGCGTTGGGGTTCGCGGCGAGCCACCAGGCGGGGTCGTTCCAGCGGAGCTGGTCGTTGTCGGCGTCCGTGGGCGTGTACTCATCCGTCGCGCCGACGCCGTGATGGCTTCCGAAGCGCGCCAGCCGCGCGGCGGGCAACTCTTCGGCCTCGCAGGCTTGGCGAAATGGACGAATCGCCAATGCCGTGCCCGCCGCGGCGACGCCGAGCGCCAGAACCGCGGCCACGGCCCACGGCAAGGCGAGCCGGCCCAGCGAGGAAGCTGCGGCCAGCCCCAGCACACAGCCCAGGACGCTCAGAAGACGCCACGGAAACTGCAAAAACGCCAGCTCCGGCACCCAATGCCACACCGGCAGCGTGCCCTGCCATAGCAGCAGCGCAATCAGCGCGGTAAGGAACCCTAGCGGGAGCAAACTGGGGAAATCCTGCGTTGCCGCCGATTCGCGTTGCCGGCGCAGCGCGTAGGCCAGTGCCAAAAAAAGCACGGCAAGCCCGATCGTCTCCAGCGCCACCACGCTGGCTGTGTGCAGCACGGCGTCGTGCGGGCCGTACCCTGTGTGGCCGAAGAGAAAGTTATCCTCCACGCGCATGTTGGGGATGATCGCCATGGCAATCTGCACATAGCGGCGTTCGTACGCAGCCGGTACAAGGTAAAAGCCGGCCAGCCCCAACCCCAGCATGAGCCCCGTTCCGGCAGCTGTCAGCATCCCGTAAAGCCGCCCCGCAGCGCGTGGCCGGAAGACCAGCCGCAGGGGCACGATCAGCACGAGCGTATATGTGCCCATGACCGCGGCCGGGGCGTTCGTGAGCCAAAGCAGCGCGAGCGGGATTGCCAGCGGCAACGGCCGTAACTGCGTACTGAGCGCGGCGCGGAAGAGCAGGGGCATCCACGCGGCCGCGAGCAGCTCGGCATAGGCGGTGCGCTCGAATGCCGTGAACAGCAGGTATGGATTGGCGACGTAAATCGCGGCAGAGAGCAAAGCCGCCGGGCCCGCGACAAACCGCCGGGCCAGCCCGTACATCCCCATCGCCGCGCCCGTCAGTGCCACAAACGTAAAGGCCGCGGGCACCAGACCGGCCGGAAACACGATCAGCAGCAGGGAGCCAAGCAGCCACGACAGCGGCGGATAGAAGACAAACCGAGGCTCACCGGCGTTGAACGCGGGTGAGGAGGCCCAGCGCGGCAACGGGTGACCCCCACGCATCTGCGCGCCGGCATCCATCCAGCTCTGCATGTGGAAGCCGAAATCATGCCCGCAAGAGGGACCGTTCCGCAGCAGCGGCGACACGATGACCAGGGTCAGCAGCGGCAGGATGAGGACGGAGGGGGACATCCGGCTCGGCTTGGAGGTCATGCTTCCATTGTCCTATGGCTCGGGTTTGAGGTAAGGTGCAACCGCTTTCTTGTCATCCTTCCCGTACAACCGCTCTTTGGTTGTCATTCCCGAAGCCGGGGTTCCTATCGAGCACCTTTGCTCAATGGGGTGGGAAGGGAATCTGCGTTGCGCTATAAAAACCGCAGATCTCGCTTCGATCGAGAGGACAGGTCGCTCCACCGATCCTTTGATAAGTTGGCTCCGCCGCCCCGTCTCAAACCGGCCCAAGCGCCAGGTGCGGCTCCGGCGGCAGCTCGGGGCTCAGCGCATCGCCCGCCGACACCACCCCACCCACGCGCACGATCCCCATCACGCCTGCGCGCCGCGTACGCTTGCCCTTCGCCTCCCGCGGCCCCCACAGCAGCTTCTGCAGTCCGGCGCGGTAGCCGTCGATCTGCGCGCACGGCGTGCGCAGGCCGGTGATCTCCACGACGGCCTCCGCGCCCAGCCGCACCCGCGTGCCCCGGGGCAGCCGAAGCAGGTCGATTCCGCGCGTCAGCACGTTCTCGCCCATCTCACCCGGCCCGAGCGCGAAGCCCGCGGCGGCGAGCTCCTCCAGCTTCTCGGCCGCGAACAGGTGCACCTGGCAAAGGTTGGGCTGCGTGGGGTCGCGCCGCACCCTGTACAGGTGCTGCACGGTCGTGCCGCGATGCGCATCGCCCTCCACCCCTTCTCCGGCGATCAGGCGGATCGACGATTGCGCCTGCTTCGCAAAGCCGTGCCGCGGTGCGCGCGACACCGCGACCACCCTGCCGGCCTGCCCCAAATCTTCGCTCACGAAGCTCCCCCGGGCAGCAGCCGCAGGGTATGAGTCGCACCGGCACCGCCGGCAGGCAGGGCGAAGGTCGTGCCCCTCAGCCATGCGCCGAACTGGTCCAGATACCACGGGCTGCGGCCGTTGCCGGACTCGCCCGCCGTGATGTTGCCGCGGACCGCACCGGGGGAGGCCAAATCCTGCCCCAGATCGGCGATCATCCGCTCGCTGGGACCGAAATGCGCGCCGATCGCCTTGATGGTCGTGAAATCACCCGGCGCGGGTTGTCGCCCCGTGCTGCCGGCCACGCCCAGCAGTTGCGCCAGCCATGGGTGCTGCCCAAAAACCGGATGCGCGATCTCCACCGTGTGCTGCCGGCCATAGCTCCACTGGCGCAGGTCGGCAGGCGCGTGCGCGGCGGTGAGCCCACGCTCCGTGACGTCGGCGAGAAAGTCGTTCCAAGTGGCGAAATTGCGGGGCAGCCAGCGTGCGGGCTGGTGCTGCAGCATCAGTTCCAGCGCCGTGGTGCGCTCACCCCAGTTGTAGAGCTGTACCAGCGCGGCCGCCTGCCCCGTGCCCGTGGTTTGCCCGCTTTCGGCATCGTGGGCGGCAATCTGCGGCGTCAGCAGTGCGGGCCAAAGCGCGTCGCGCACGGCGGCCAGCACAGCCGCCGCCGGCGACGCGACGGTCATCCGCCCATCCCAGGAACGCAGCAGGTCTGCCGCCTGGTGCAGCCGTCGCGCATCGCGC
>CAXTBJ010000067.1:16575-19216 GCA_964242585.1 uncultured Bryocella sp. | reverse complement strand
ATTCACAGCGGCATGATCCAGCGCATAGGCAATCCGCTGCCCCGTGGCCTGATTCACGTCGGAGTACACATCATTCTCGATCGCCAGCATGTCCGCCGCGGTCAGGCCGGTGCGTCCATTTAATACATGAACGATGCGCTCCGTGCGGAAGGGGTCGGCCCAGTCCGCCGTCACGGACCATGGATAATCGTCCGGCGTGATGCGTGAGTTGGCCGTGGCCAGCACGCCCCCGGCCGGGTCCGTGACCGCCGGCAGGTCCGCGTAGGCGATGTAGCCCGACCAGGCCTGCGAGGGGTCCAGCGCATCGACCGGTAAGGACGACGCGGGCGAACCGATCGTGTAATTTCGCGTCGGCACCATGGCCGAAACGTCTTGAGCGGCCGCCGGGGCGGCGGGTGCCGCGGGCTGCGGTTGGCCTCGGTGCGTTGATCGGAATGCCGTATGCCGACGACGACCGCCCGGACGATAGGCGCTGAGACGATAGGCGCTGAGCAGCAGGCGCGGCGCGGGGGCCCCGCCGGGTCCTGGGAACCCTTCCTTTGACTGATTGACAGCCGCCGCACCGTTCTCACCCTCACCCTCATCCGTCGCCGGTGGACCGATCGGCATTACAGGGTTGGGCTGGGCGGGCGGCGTCGCGCGCGGCTGCCGGACGGCCGGTCCGCGCACCGGAATCAGCCCCAGCGCGTGGTAACCGATGTGCCCGCCCGTGTCCGCCCACACCAGGTTCAGCGTGGGTCCGCCGAAGCCGGCCAGCGCCCCGGTCAGCGTGATGCCGTCCACGGCGCTGTCGGCGGCGAGAAACGGCACCGACAGCGCCGCCGGATCGTACGCGGTCCACGCCAGCGAAAGCGCTCGCGCCTCGGAGGGGTACAGCGGCGAAATGATCGGTGTCTCCATCGTCCCCGCACCGGCGGCGTGCGTCGTGGTCAGCACGTCCAGCGTGCGGTCGGCGCCGCCCCGCACCCGGATGCGCTCGCTGTGATGCCCCACCGTCGCCCAGGAGCCATCCGGCTGCTGGTACTCGGTGTCCGCGCCCGTGCCGCGCAGGTGCTCCACCCGCACATCCTGCACATCCGCGCCCAGGTTGGTCACACCCCACGCCACCCGCGCGTTGCGCCCCACAATCACGAACGGCACCCCCGGCAGCGTGAACCCCACGGCATCGAGCGGCTGATCGAGCTGACCGGCCGTGCCCTGCATGGCGATCGGCCCGGAGATCGGCCCGGCAACCGGCCCGGCAACCATTGAGGACCTCGTGTGCAGGCCGGCCTCGTACCAGATATCCGGGATCGCCAGACTCAGGTGCATGTCATTGGCCAGCAGGGGTTTGCCCGAGGCCGTGCGCCCGCCGCTCACCGCCCAGTTATTGGAACCCGCACGGCAATCCGCGCAACGGTCCGTACTGCGATCCGCGCTCGCGAAGGCCTCGCTGGCCGCAAGCAGATCCTCCGGTCGGGCCTGCGGTGCCGGCAGATGCGGCAGTGTCTCCCGTGCCTGCGACGGGTCCAGCGGGATCAGCTCCACTGGATGTGGTGCGGAGAGGTTGCGGTTCGGCTCACCCGGCGGCACATCCCGCCAGGAGCCCACGGGATACAGATCGGGCACGAGCGCGGCCGGCAGGTGCGCGCTCAGGGTTTCGCGGTCCAGCTTCTGCGGAAAGCGCGTGGACAGATCCTGAAACATCACCAGCAGAATCAGCAGCGAATCCCGCGGGGTCCACGGCGCGGGTGTGTACGCCAGCAGCCGAAACTCCAAGGGCAGCGACCCGCGATGCGTGTCGATAAAGCGGTTCACCCCGCGTGCGTAGGCCTCCAGTTGCGCCAGCTGGTCCGGCGGCAGGTGGTCTACGGCGCGGTCCGCGGCGGCCCGCATCTGCACGATGCGCTGGCGGCGGTCGTGCTCCACCAGCGAGGACCCGAGCACCTCCGCCAGCTCGCCCGCCCCGTGCCGGCGCAGCGCGTCCATCTGCCACAACCGGTCGCCGGCGGTGACGTAGCCCTGCGCAAACAGCAGATCCTGGAGATTGCCGGCGATGAGGGAGGGTACGCCCTGCGCATCGCGTGTGACCGTCACCGCCGCCTGCAGGCCGGGGACGGACACCTCACCGTCCAGCGCGGGCAGGGAGGCACCGGCGGCATGGCGCAGCACCAGCACCCAGCCCAGCAATAGGAGGCACACCACACCCAGCGCGCCACCCGCCACCCACACCGGGCGGCGCCAACGGCGGGGACTGTGGCCGGTTTGACCTTTGACGTCCCCGGCTTGTGAAATTCGTTCGCGTCTGATCTTGGAGCGAAGGGTGACGACCCACGTCTGGGGTCCGCGTTCCACCTCGTGCTGCTGGGGATCGTGCTCCTGCGGCTTCGGCGCGCGCGGCTTGCGTGGGCTCTCAGAGTGTACGGGCCGGGTCAGGAGCCGGGGCTCTGGTGCCCGCTCCGCCGATCCCGCGGTGGGACCGGGCTGCTGCTCATCATCGGAACGGCTCATGCGCACAGATCATTCTACGGGATAGGCCCTGTAGGAACTCCATCGCGGGCGGTTCGACGCGCACGGCTGCACCGTATCGTGAGAACTTTACGGGGACGATCAGGCTTTCGTCGCTGAGCCGTCCTGGCCGCTTTGCAAGGAATCCGGAGCC
>CAXTBJ010000067.1:11240-16475 GCA_964242585.1 uncultured Bryocella sp. | reverse complement strand
GCCGGGCTGCGCCGTTGCGGGTTCGGGCTCGACGGTCGGTTGTGTGCCTGCCGGCTGCAGACGAATGAGGACAAACAGCAAGAGCATCAAGGGAATCACCAGGAGGCTGCCCTCCGGTCCATCCACACCGCCCGAAAGCAGGGGATTGCCAATTGCGTGCGTCTGGAACAAACGCCCGACAGCGAGTGTTCCGCTATCCGGCACGCCGTACAGGAAGCTCTGCGACCAATCCCACGTCATGTGGAAGCCGATGCCCCACCACAGCGATCCCGTGCGCCACAGCGCGTAGCTGAACAGAATGCCGGCTAGAAACACGACAATCAGCCCGGCGGGGTTTTCACCGCTGTTGCCGAGATGGGCCGCCAGAAAGAGGGCGGACCAGAACACCGCGCTCATCCAAAAGGCGAGCAGCCGCTCATGGGCAGGGGCCATTCGTCGCGCCAGCCCCAGCAGACCGCGCATCAGGGTGAACTGGAGGTACCCTCGGAAAACGAACTCCTCGGAAAGCCCTACGAGCAGAAAAAGCAGTAGCCATTCCGCACCCGAGCGCGCCATCGCTGCCCCTGTCAGCAATCGGCCATCGAAGACCAGGAGGTGCAGCCCGTGCAAAATCGCCACCAGAACTGCCATCGCCACCAGGCCCCAAAGCGACCCCGGCAGCAGATCGCGCGCATACCGCAGACGAAGGCCATAGACTCCGAAACGCCTGCGCTCCACAAAGCTCAAACCCAGGGCGGCCAGCAGACTGCCCGCGACAGTGCCGCTTTGATTGATGAACTGCAAGGTGAGGCGGAGGGGTTGCGCCACGGCGGGCGCATGGGTCGCCGCCGCCTGCTTTGCCGCCGCCCTGGCTGCCTGCTGCGCGTTGTGCAGGGGCGCCCGCTGCCGCGTGACGGCCACCAGCCCGGAGCCGACGCCGAAGGTCAGCAGCAGGGTCGCCAGCAGAAATAGCAGAATGCCCCAGCCGGCCCGCAGTCCCAAGGGCCCGACCAGCACCACGGGACCCCGAGGTCCCGGCGGCGGCTCCGGTGAAAAAAGAAGCGGCGCGGGCACGAGCGGAGGATCAGTCTCAAGATCAGCCATAGGCCCATTCTCTCCGGCGGTCATTTTCTGCTCAAGGCAGGTCGCGCTAAGGCAAGCCGCCGTTCTGATTCCCATCCTGATCCCGGCCCGGAGCAAACCTTCTACACAGAACGTACAACGTACAACTCAGAACGTACAACTCAGAACCCATCCACCACCACCTCGGCTATCCTGAAATCCGTCCCTTGTCGTCCCTGAAAGGCTCAATGCCCCTGTGAACTGCCGTGTTTTCTACCATGATCGATGCTTCGACGGGGCCTGTTCCGCCTCGCTGTTCACCCGCTTTCACCGCGAATGCCTCGGCACCGCCGAGAGCTTCGACTACCGCGGCCTTGCACACCGGCCCGGTCCGCTCTTTGAGGACGGCTGGCTCGATCCCCAGGGTGAAAACGCCATCGTCGACTTCAAATACTCGCCCCTGCCCGAGGTCACCTGGTGGTTCGACCATCACCAGTCCGCCTTTTCGACACCCGAAGACGAGGCGCACTTCCGCGCCGGCCAGGGTCTGCCGGGCAAGCCCGGACCGCAGGCCCTGCGCCACTTCTTCGACCCCACCTACATCAGCTGCACCGGCTGGATCGCGCACATCGCCCATACCCGCTTCGGCATGAACGTGAAACCCCTTGCCGACCTGATTCATTGGGCCAATATCGTGGACGGCGCCAAATATGAGAGCGCCACTGCTGCCGTAGAACTCGCCGCGCCCGCGATGAAGCTCACCACCATCATCGAAAACGCGCCGACGAGCGAGACCGTGCAGCGCTTCATCCCGCTGCTCACCGCCATGCCGCTTGCCGAGGTGCTGGCGCAGCCTTGGGTTCAGGAGCTCGTCGGCCCGCTGCTGGACCGGCACTGGAAGGCTGTCGATCTGCTCCGCGACCGTATCGAGTTGCATGACGGCGTGATCACCTTCGACATCACCGATGGGCCCACCGAGGGCTACAGCAAGTTCATCCCCTACTACCTGCACCCGGAGGCCACCTACGTCGTCGGGCTCTCCAAATCCAGCTTTCGCACGAAAATCTCGGTCGGCACCAATCCCTGGACCCCGAAACTCGAAGCAGAACTCGCCAACATCGCCGCCATCTGCGAGCGCTGGGGCGGGGGAGGCCATGCCCGCGTGGGCGCGATCAGCTTTCCGGTGGATCAGATGAATGAAGCCCGCACCGCTGCGGAGCAGATCGCCTCAGAGCTCCGGGCAGCCAGTGCGAAATAGCTGCCGATGATGGTCTGGAGGCACTTCGCCTTTTGTTGTCATTCCCGAAGCCGGGGTTGGGAAGGCAATCTGCATTTGTTCTTGCTTTTGCCTGTTCTCCATGTCACCGGCTAAGCCGCTCTAACAACCGGCTGAACCACTTGACACCGGGGGTAAGCTCTGAGAACGCTCAAGAGGAACCCATTCCGAAACCGGGAACGATCCCGCTCATGCAAAAGACCACTTAAATGCTTATTTCAAAGAACTTTGAGTGAAAGTACAGGGGAGGGGGGACTACGGCCTCAGGTGCAGCTTCGCAATGTCGTTGAACATCACCAGCGCGGCGAACAGGATAATGCATACGAAGGCCACCTGGTACACGCGCTCCTTGATGGCCTGGTTGACATCCCGCCGCATGATCGCCTCGATCAGCAGGAACAGGATCATGCCGCCGTCCAGCACAGGGAAGGGCATCAGGTTCAGGATGCCGAGATTGAGCGAGATCGCCGCCATGGTCTCGAGCACGGTCCATTTACCGTACTGCACGGCCATGTCGATCTGCTGGGCCATGCCCACCGGCCCGCTGACCGATTTCACGGCCACCTGGTGCGTAAACATGCCCTTGAGCACGCGCAGCAGCAGTGTGGAATACTCGCCGTTCTCCTGGAGGGACTGCCTCAGCGCGGCGCCTAACGGCAGCTTGACGATGTCCGCCGGCGGCGGCACGCGGCTGAAGCCAAGACGGTAGCCCATCTCGCCCGTGCCCGTGATCAGCTTCTTCGGCACGATCGGCAGTGTGAGCTGCCGGCCGGCGCGATCGACGCGCAGCATCGAGGGTGCACCGTTATGGTCCTTCAGGTAGGCCAGCAGCGGCTCGACCGAGTGCGGCTGGTAGCCGTCGATGCTCAGCAGCCTGTCACCCGACTTGAGGCCGGCGGCCGAGGCCGGGGTGTCGGCCTCGACGGTCTGCACCGTCATGGGCGCGGGCTGCTCCTCGGGCTCGAAACCGATATGCGCGAGGCTGGAGGGCGTGAACTCCCCGCTCTTGTCCCCCGTGTCGATGAGCAGGGAACCGTCGGCCATCTGCCCGCCGGCCTGCCGGTAGACCACCGGCAGGGTCGCGCCCATGTGCAGCGCCGACTCCTCCCCAATCTGCATCCAAGTCGGATTGGCGACGTTGTTCAGGCGTACGATCGTGTCGCCCGCCCGCAGGCCGGCGTGGGCCGCGGGCGTATTGGTCGGCACGTAGTCCAGCACGGCCGGTCCGGTCAGGTACTGGTCCACCTCATGGTGGTAGTGCGCGACGATGGCCAGCAGCAGAATGGCCAGAATGAAGTTGAAGACCGGCCCGGCGACCGCGATCGAGGCGCGCTGCCAGCGTGGGTGCGCGTTGAAGTCTCCCGGATCGGCCGGTTGCCGCTCCGAGGTGGCCACGGCCGATTCCCCGATCATCTCGCCCGCCATCTTGACGTAGCCGCCCAGCGGCAGCAGGTTTACGCGGTAATCCGTACCCCGGTACACCACGCCGAACAGCCTTGTACCGAAGCCGAGCGCAAACGCTTCCACGCGCACACCGCACAGCTTGGCCAAGGCAAAGTGGCCGAACTCGTGCACCAGCACCATGACACCCAGCACCACCGCGAACTCGGCTACAACCTGAAGGAGATGCATAACTTGGGAGAGAAACCTCGAAGAGTGAAGGGTGAAAGGTACAGGTGGAAGATTGCGGCAGAGCCCGGCCTAGGTTACGCGGTCTGCATCACGGCCTCATGCGCCAGTTCGCGGGCCTGTTCATCCAGGGCAAGCACCTCCGCGATAGACGCCGGAGAGGCCGATGCGGTAGCGGAAAGTACGGCTTCAATTGTACGCGGAATGCCCACAAAGGACAGATTTCCTTTAAGGAACAGTGCCACCGCGACCTCATCGGCGGCGTTCAGTGCGATGCAGTGCGCCTGGCTGGCGGCGGCGGCTTCATACGCCAGGCGCAAGCAGGGAAAGCGTTCTAGGTCGGGTGGCTGGAAGTCGAGTTGCTTGAGCGCGGTCATGTCGAAGGTGAGATCGCTGGGGACGCGTTTGGGCCAGCTGAGCGCATAAAGAATGGGCAAGCGCATGTCCGTGACGGAGATCTGCGCCAGGATGGAACCGTCAATGTACTCGACCAGCGAGTGGATGGTCGATTGCGGATGCACGGTGACGCGCACGCGTTCGGGCGGCAGATGGAACAGGCGGCAGGCCTCTATGATCTCCAGGCCCTTGTTGAGCATGGTGGCGGAGTCGACCGTGATGCGCTGCCCCATGGTCCAGGTGGGGTGCTTGAGCGCCTGCGCCGGGGTGATGTGCGCGAACTCGGCCAGCGGCGTATTGCGGAACGGGCCGCCGGAAGCCGTCAGCCAGATCTGCTTTACCTCCCCCGACGCACCTCCACGCAGGCACTGGTGCACGGCGTTGTGTTCGGAGTCGATGGGCAGCAGGACCGTGCCGCGCTCACGGGCCGCCGCGAGGATCAGGTCACCCGCCGCAACGAGGCACTCCTTGTTGGCCAGGCCGACGGTTTTGCCGGCGAGCACGGCAGCGTAGGTCGCCTCAAGCCCGGCAACGCCCACAATCGCCGAGACAACGAAGTCGGCTGCGGGCAGCGTGGCCACGCGCACCGTGCCGGCGGTCCCGTGCACGACCTCAACACCCGAGACCCCGGCCTCGCGCAGCCTTGTGCGAAGCCCGCCGGCCAGCTCCGCGGTGGCCAGTGAGACGACCTGCGGACGCCAGCGGAGGCACTGCTCAAAGGCAACGGGCAGATTGGACCCCGCGGCGAAGGCAATCGGACGGAACAGCTGGGGGTGCGACTCGCAAAGGCTGAGGGTGGATTGACCGATAGACCCGGTCGAGCCGAGGAGCGCGATATTCTTCACAGAGCCATTTTCGCAGATTGCGGCTTCGCAGACCGAAGCTTCGTAGAT
>CAXTBJ010000067.1:0-11140 GCA_964242585.1 uncultured Bryocella sp. | reverse complement strand
TAGGCTTCGTGGTCAAACCGGGCATTCAGGCGCGCTTTGTCCTGTCTTCGAGTACGGCGAGACGTTCTCGGACCTCCATCAGGGTGCCCAGCTTGTCAGAGATTGCTTGAATGGCCTGCGTCTGGCGCTCGTCACGAAGGCGCAACTCGGTGCGAAGAGCTTCCGTATCGGCCCGCAAGGCTTCCGCGGTTGTCTTGAGTTCAAGGCGCACGAAGCCAACTCGTTGCGCACATTTTCGAACTGAAGATTTGTTTCCCGCCGCTGCGATTCCAACTCGGTCTTGATGGCCTTCAACTCCGGTACGAGCAAATCCTGCACAATATCCCGCGGTGACTCAACCGCGTTCTTTGGCTTCATCGCAAGCACCGCCATAAAGTTCAGCATAGCCCAGCCTGTCGTTATGCTGAATAACACTTAAGTAACCAGCGATGAAGCGGGGTTAGAGCGCCTCGCGCAGCAGGATGGCGAACCACAAGACCGGCGCTGCCAGCAGCAGGGCATCGATGCGGTCGAGCACGCCGCCATGGCCGGGCAGCAGCGTGCCGGAGTCTTTCACGCCCACGCCGCGCTTCAGTGCCGACTCGACCAGATCCCCCAACTGTGCGGCCAGATTCAGTGCTATGGCCAGCAACAGGAAGTGCCACCAGGGTTCGGCGGTGTGCAGGCGGGTGAAGCTGGAACCGCGTGCCATCAGCCAGTTGCCTCCGGCGATCAGGGCCATGCCGAAGAGCACGCTGCCGGCGATCGAAGCGATCGCGCCCTCCCAGGTCTTGTTCGGAGAAAGCGAGGGTGCCAGCTTGCGCCGCCCGAAGTTTTTGCCGATATAGAGTGCCGCGATGTCGCCGCACCAGACGCAGAGGAACAGGAAGAGTAGCAGCGCCGTGCCATCCTCGGCCGCAAGAATGCGCGGTACGAGCGAGAGCGGATAGGCGATATACATCAGCAGCAGCAGCCCGGCACCGGTTTCATGCAATACGCGGGGCAGCGGCGAACGGAAGCTGCTCCAGACGAAGAGCACCAGCATCGCCAGTGAGATCACGGCAGCGAGCTCGAACGGCTGCAGGGCACCGGCGACGAAAAAGAGGATGATGGACGACACCGTCCACCACACCGGGAAGCCGGCGTCGGCCTTCAGGGCCAGGCCGCGAAACTCCAGAGCTGCGAGCAGGGCCACAACGGCGCTGAAGGTGGTGATGAGCCACGGAATGTCGAAAAAGATGAGGGCGGCGACCAGCGCGATCAGCACGGCCCCTGTAAGAATTCGCTTCATGCGTCCCGTAGAGGATACATGGCAGGGCGACCCTGCCCTCAAAAAGGCTTAGCCAGCCTTGGACGCAGTCTTAACGGAGATGAGCGCGGCGGCAGCCTTCGGCGGCTGAATCGCCGTGGCCTCCCGGGCAAAGGCCAGCGGCAGCGGCACACCTTGCGTCCAGGTGCCGATGAGGTTGCGCCCGTCCGCCGACAGCGTGCCCGTCCAACTGCCCGAGACCGCCGGCACCTTGACCGTCACACCCTTGTCCGCGATAGCCAGCGAACAGGGAATGCCGAAGGCGCTCTGGTCGATGCTGTCGAGCACGCAACGACCCGGGCCCGGGATATCGGCCTGCAGGTGTAGCTGAAGGCGAAGGGTTTGCGGGCCCGCAACCAGAGTCCCTAGCCAGATCCCCGTGAGGTTGGCGGGCGCCGGGGTCTGCGCAGCGGCCGCCAGCGAAAGACAAAGCGCGTTGAGGAGGATTGCCGTTGCTCGCATGGTGCGGAAAGTGTACACGGCAACTTAGACTGCCGGACGCAGCGGTAACCACAGCGCAAATACGGTCCCATGGCCGTTCTTCGACCCCGGCTCCCCGAACCGCGAACGCATCCCGATGCGGCCGCTGTGCTTATCAATAATTCCCTTGGAGATCCATAGACCCAGGCCTGTGCCGGTGGCTTCCTTGGAGGTGTGGAAGGGCTCATACAGGTGCTCGCGGAGACGCGGCAGAAAGCCCGTCCCGGTGTCGGCGAGCGTGAGCCGCAGACCGGCGGCTCCAGTGTACGGGCAGGCGGCCGGCCGTAGCCGCACGTGCAGCGTGCCGCCGCGGGCCATGGCGTCGTAGGCATTGCGAATCAGGTTATTGAACACCTGGCGGATGTCGCCTTCCCGCAGCATGGCGGTTGGCGACGACTGCAGGCGCAGGGCAACGGTGATACCGCGGGTGCGGAAGCGGGCGGTGTACAGGCGCAGGAGCGCCGGCACGGTCTCACCTAGGTCGACCGAGGCGGCGGAGCTCTGTTGCCGGTGAAAGCGCAAGGTTTGCGTGGTGATATCGGCCACGCGGGCCAGCTCGGCTTCGGCTTGCGCGGCGTAGTCCTGTACCTCGTCCAGATCTCCCGCATGACGGATGAGGTAGAGCAGGTTGGTCACCGCCTCAAGCGGATTGTTGATTTCATGCGCAATGGAGGAGGCCAGCTGGCCCACGGCGGCGAGCTTCTCACTGCGGCGCAGGGCTTCTTCGGCCAGCCGAGCATGCGTGATATCGCGAAAGGTCACCACCGCCCCGCGAGTGACGCCCTCATGCAGAATGGGTTGCGCGGACATATCCGCATAAAAGATGGAGCCATCCTTGCGGAACAGGTGATCGGTCTGGTTCTGGAACGGCTGTCCCCGGCGAAAGACGTTGTAGATGATGCATTCGGAGCCCGGGTAGGGGCGGCCGTCCGCATGGTGGTGATGCACCATATCGTGCATATTGCGCCCGACCAGCTCGTCCGGCGTGAAACCGAGCGCTGTGCACGCCGCCCGATTGATAAAGGTGCAGCTGCCCGCGAGATCGACACCCCAGATACCCTCGCCGGCGGAGTCCAGCAGGGCCTGCCAGGGCTGGTCCTCCTGCGGAACGGGCGGGGCAAGGTAGGCGAAGCGGTCGGGCATGGCCTTCTATGATCGCAGAAACGAATAAAAAGGTCAGCGCCGGGCCATCTCTATTCCATTCGGCAGCACGCCGGAGAGATCCTCATCGCTGCCCTCGCCCAAACCGCCGAACCGGCGTTCGCGGCATTGGTAGGCGGCAATGGCCTCCAGCAGGTGCGTTCCGCGGAAATCGGGCCACAGCCGGTCGGTGACGAAGATCTCCGCATAGGCGATCTGCCACAGCAGAAAGTTCGAGATGCGCTGCTCGCCGGAGGTGCGGATCACCAGATCGGGGTCGGGCATGGCGGCGGTGTACATCGCCGAGGACAGGTGCGTCTCGTCGATCCGTGCGTTCACGGCGTCGTCGACACCCTCGGCGGCCAGCAAGTCCTCCACCGAGATGCCGCGTTTGGCGGCCTCGGCCAGCATCCGATGCGCCAGCACGCGGGCGGCGTCCACGATCTCCGAACGCGAACCGTAGTTCAGCGCCAGGGTAAGTGTGGTGCCGGTGTTCTTGGCGGTGGCGTCCTCGGCCCAGCGCATGGTGTCCTGCACCTCGTCGGGCAGCTCATGCGTTCGCCCAATATAGGCCATGCGGATATTGTTGTCGTTCATTCGCTGCACATTGGACACCAGGTAGTTCTTGAGCAGTTTCATCAAAAAACTGACCTCGCCCTTGGGCCGGCGCAGGTTGTTTTCAAGCGAAAAGGCGTACAGCGTCAGCCATGGCAAGTCGATGCGCGACGCGGTTTCTACCACGAACTGCACACTTTCGGCGCCCTGCTGGTGGCCGAGAAAGCGCTTCAGCGCGCGCTTGCCGGCCCAGCGCCCATTGCCGTCCATGATGATGGCGACGTGTTGGGGAATGCGGGCAGGGTCCAGTTGGTCGTAAAGACTGCGCTCCTCGGACGAGAGCTCATGGGCTCGGGAGGACCGCTGGTACAGGCGGGCTGAAGAAGATTGGCGCACGTAAACTCGCTCCCCATGACGATAGCGGAAACAACGGGAGGTGGGAATAGCCCCAGACGTATCCGTTCGCGCCTGGTTGTCCCAAAAGGGCCATTGACGTGCAAAATCGAGGTGCAGGTAGAGGTAGCGGATGCAGGAAATGACGGTTCGACCCCGAATGGGGCGGCTGCGTCGGAGAGGCCGCAGGGTCCTTGCCCGGAGGTTCGGACCCTGCGGCAGAAGGGGGCAATCACTGCACCGGCATGGCAGACGATCGCCGCGCCGATGGATTTCTACGCCGTACGACGTGCCCGCGACTGGGCCAGTTCACGCACATGGTTCAAGAAGATGGACTTCTGCGTGGTGGTCAGGTGCGGCGCGAACTTGGCAATCTCCGCCAGGAACGGGTCGGCGGTCAGCAGGGCGGTCTCGTCCTGATGGCGCTTGGGGGCGTCGCGCAGCAGGGCGGAGATATCCACCTCCAGGGCGCGGGCCAGCCGGTCGAGCGAGCTCAGTGTCGGCATCGCCTTGCCGTTCTCGATCTTGGAGATATAGGTGCGGGGCACGCCCATGCGGCCGGCCAGCTGCCGCTGCGAAAGGTTGCGCACGCGGCGAAGATCGCGCACCGCGGAGGCGACTTGCAGGGTTTCGCTGGGTGCGGGGCTGGGTTCAGCTGTGGGAACGAGCGCGATCGCCGGATGCGCCTTGGGCTGCTCGGGCAGCAGGGAGCGCTTGCAACGGCGGCAGGCAGCGGCAGCGGTACGAAACTGTACGAGCTTGCAACCCTCGCACTTCAGAACCTCGCGCATCGCTGCCGGGGTGGACGAGTCCGTCCCGGACAAAGCTGCGCTGTGGGGCGCCAATAATGCTTCCATGTTGTGTGTTGCGGGCGGCTGCCAGAGCAAGGCACCGCAGCACGTGTGTCCGATAAGACACATTGTGATGTGCCTACAATGACACCCGTTGCACAGAGAGTCAATAGCTCCTCCTCGGCTTTTCCGGGTGAAACCAGGGTATTCCGCAAAGGGAACCAAGAACATTACTAGATTGGGGGAGGGAGGTGTGCATGAAAGGTCATACGGCTGCCGCCGCCGAGGGATTACTACGGGAGCGGACGACGGGGGACTCGCTGGTAAAGCATGGGCGGGCCATCGCGGAGGTCGAGCTCGCGGGCGTATGCAAAAAGATGAAGGACAAGGCCTTGCCCGAGCCGTGAAGCGGGACGACATCACCCGCGGCGCAGCGCTGCTCGGCATCCCATTGCTGCTCGGCATCCCGTTGCTGCTCGGCATCCCATTGGAGAAGCACATCGGCCACTGCCTCACTGCCATGCAGGCGCGGGCGGGGGAAATTGGGGCTCGGGGGTTAAGAGCCAAGGGGCCAAGGGACTAAGAGCAAGGCTAAGGCATTAAGAGCAAGGGCAAGGGGGCAGCTGAGACATGAATGACTGGACCAAGCGGTTCGCGTTGGCAGCGCTGCTCAGCTTCTTCGTGTTCGTCTTCGCGCTGCCGGTCTCCTGCTGCGGCTTCGTGCTTTACAACGAGCACCTGTACGGGGATGTGCAAAGCGGCGGCCCGGCTGCGATCTTGAAGGCGATGGGTCTTTCGGCGGTACTCGCGCTGGCGATCGGCGTGCTGGTGTGGCGAAGACTTGGTCGAACTGGTAAGTAGCGTATGGACTTGGAGGGGGTGCTGTGTAGGTTTTTCATCATGCCGCTCGCCCGCTAACTCGTTGCAGGTCTCCTGAGATGAGTGTTCTGTCTAATGGGTGTCTTGCCGATACCCAGCCTCGCCGGGGTTGCTATCGGCTAAGGCCCTTACATCGCCTATGCGCCCGCAGCAATCTTCAGTACCGAGCGAATCCGCGATCTCGCGGCGATAGGCAGAGGAACTTCTTCGCCAGGCAACGCCTGTCGCGCTCGCCCGAGTCTTGGATTCTATTTCGGCAACCTTCGATCATGCAGCATACACCGGAACGGCCGAACACACGACGTTCTCCATCGAGCATATATACAAGGGGGCGTGCACCAGAGGCACCGCTTGATGTGTTGTGCGTCTGTTCACCTGAGCACCGGCCACCTCCGGTACAAACCGAAGTCGTGCTCCTTGCCCGCTTCGATGCAAGGAAAAACTTTGAGTGCCTGGGAGCGATCCTTATGTGCTGCCGGCCATGCATGGAAACTTCCAGCGAACTTCCCTATGCCACCCGGGTTGGCCCTAAGAGCTGATATGCGCGATGTGCCTCCTGGTGGCTCATCCGAGCATTATCTGCTGTGCCCTGCTCGCGATGTGGTTTTTAGCGGTTATATTTCTGCTTTAAAAACTGGCGCTTAGCCTTATAGGGGTTCAGAAAATATGACATGTGACATGGATGAGTGACGCGCTCAGTACATCCTTGAAGCTCTGTACACCCTGGAAGAAAAATGGACAGGAATCATCCAGAACACCGAGGACGAAGACGTGCAATCCGATTACGGCAATGACATCGCTCGGCTACAGATATTGCGAGAGGGCTTTGAACGTGAAGCACTTAAGGCTTTCGGCGCACACCTAAAAGAGTTCTCAAAGAGTTCTCACGCGATCCCATTCGTGCGACACCTGCAGAAAACGGTCCTACATCCTAGTTTGAGCTCTACGAGCAGCCATGTAGAAACAGCAGCCATCCCAGCGACAGAACAATCGACCCCGCCACCCCGATCGCCAGCAGCGG
This sequence comes from uncultured Bryocella sp., assembly GCA_964242585.1. Taxonomy (GTDB): domain Bacteria; phylum Acidobacteriota; class Terriglobia; order Terriglobales; family Acidobacteriaceae; genus Granulicella. The sequence goes on along the minus strand of CAXTBJ010000067.1, from coordinate 4,593 downwards.
CACGGCCCTGCGGGACCCGGCTTGCTGGCCATGACGGCTGCGGCGCGGCTCGTCCGGGTCGTAGCGGATGGGAAACAGGCTGCCCTGTGGGATCGCTGTCGCGCTGAAACACTGACCCTCGTGCAATTCGCCGTCCGCCCAGTAGTTGTATACGATGCTGAAGTGTTTCGAGGCGGGCAGACCGAAGGCCAGTGCGCGGCCCGCGCGCATGTCGTAGGTGCAACGGAGCACGGTCGCCATGGCCTCGGGCCACTCCGGCAGCTCGCGCCGCCCCATAGCCCTCAACGGCCTCCGGCCAGGGCCGCAATGCCTGCGGGAATATCTATCTGCGCAGCCTGCACGCGGCGAACCTCTTTGCTGGTAAGGCTCGTGTCGGTGGCCTGCACCGAGCCGGGCAGACCCGCCGCCGGGGGCAGATTCACGGCGCGGCTGAGATCCCTCACCACCAGTGCCTCGAAGCCCAGATGCACCGCGTCCAGTGCCGAATGGCCCACGCACAAATCATAGGCCAAACCGCAGAAGAACAGCCGCGTCAGGCCGCGCTCGCGCAGGAAGCCGGCTAGCCCCGTGTATGTGGTCCTATCGTTTTCTACAAATGCCGAGTAGCTGTCGATGTCGCAGCGGAAGCCCTTGCGCAAAATCAGCTCGGCGTGGGGAATGTCGAGGTCGTCAGCCAGCGCAGCGCCCGGCGAACCCTGCACGCAGTGGTCCGGCCACAGGGTCTGGACGCCGTAAGGGACCTCCGCTGTATCCGTGAAGGGCCGTTTGCCCGCGTGCGTGCCGGCAAAAGAGATGTGCCCCGCCGGATGCCAGTCCTGCGTGAGGATCACGTGATCGAAGCACCGCGCGAGCGCGTTGATGCCGGGCAGGATCTCGTCACCGCCGGGAACACCCAGCGGGCCGCCGGGCAGAAAATCCTTCTGCATGTCAATAACGAGCAGAGCGTCAGTGGGTTGGAGCGGAAGGAGTTCCACACAATTATCCTAGTGAGTATCTTAGTCACTATCCTAATCTTGCATATTCCAGGCTCCTATGTCCCTATCTTCCAGCGCAGCATCTACGCCTAACCTGAACGCCACCGCCGAAACCCGCGTCCGGGTCCGCTACGCGGAGACCGATCAGATGGGCGTGGTTTATCACGCGAACTACCTGATCTGGTTCGAGGTGGGCCGCGTGGAATTTATCCGGCAGATGGGCTTGGATTACCGCTCGATGGAGGGGGAGGAGGGCGCGCTGATCGCCGTGGTCGAGGCGCGCGCCCGCTACAAGGCGCCCGCGCGCTATGACGATGAGCTGATTGTGCGCACGCACCTGGCCGGTGTGCGCGGGTCGGTGGTGCGCTTTACCTACACCGTGCTGCGGGCGGCAGATGGGCTGCTCCTGTGCGAGGGCGAGACCGTGCACCTGGTCATCGACCGTGAGATGCGCCGCCGCCCCATGCCGGCCCGCTATGCGGAGCGCTTCCGCGCGGTGCTGGAGGGAACGGCGGTGGACGGCGGGAAGCAAACATGAGGGCAATCTGCCATTTAGAACGTCCGTTATGCAAAACGTCAGATTCTGATGACATCTGCCTAAAATTCGGCTGGCGCTACGCCGCAATCTGGGACGAGCCGATAGCCGGGCTGACCGCGGCCGGTGCCGACTGCGTCCTGCGCCCGAGCTCCCATGCCTTGGCATACTTCCAACTGCTGTAGACGGCATGGTAGCTGTGCAATAGCAGACCCTCACGGCCGTCCAGGAAGCCCAGCCGAAAGACATAGTTCCAGAGAAAGTTCAGCACGGGAAACAGCAGCACCCGCGCGGCAAACACTGCCAGCGAGCGGCTGGTGCGGCCCCTGTCGAGCAGCAAGCCCGCCCCCAGATCGCTGTAGCGCTCCATGTGCTCCAGATAGTCGCTCAGGTTGGGGTAGGCGTGGTGGATCAGATCGTAGTCCAGGGTCTGCTCCGCGCCGTTGAATAGGATCGTCTCGTGCACGGGACGGTCCTCAAACGCGGGCAGCGCGGCGAAATTGGCGGCGCTGCGGCGGAACAGGCGCAGCTTGGGATCGGGGTAGAATCCGCCATGCTTCATCCAGCGGCCAAGAAACAGGTTGCGCCGCTTCAGACGGAATGCGTCGACGACCGGCTGGCTGGCCAGCAGCGTGCGGATCTGCCGCTGCAACTCGGGCGAAAGCTCTTCATCGGCGTCGAGCGAGAGAATCCAGCTGCCGCTGCATTGACTGAGGGCAAAGTTCTTTTGCGCGGCGAAGCCGGGCCAGCTCCGCTCAATCACCTGCGCCCCGAAGGAACGTGCGATTGCGACGGTAGTGTCCGTGGAACCAGAGTCAACAACAACGATCTCATCGGCCCAGCGTACGCTGGCTAAGGTACGGCTCAGGTTCTTTTCTTCGTTTTGCGTGATGATAGCGACGGAAAGCAACGGCGGCATGACGTCCAAGCCTCGGAAAAACGCTCTCAGGTGAGCGAAAGGTTGGCGTCGCCGAGCTGTTGTTGCAGGAGCCGCTCGGTCAACGCGCGTAAGTCTTCACCTGTGCGCGGCAGGGTAAAAGCCTCTTCGGCCTCGTTCCATTCCAGCTTGAAGCTGGTGGACTGGGCCGAGATCCACACCTGTCGCACAGGCGTATTCGGGGTAAAGACAAACTTGGCGCTGCCGTCGTCAAACAGCACGTTCAACACGCCATTCTTTTCTTCGGCCTCAAACCCGCCCTCTTCTTCGGCGCGAATGAGGCTTTGCTTCAACTTCTCCAAGGCTGCGTCTGATTCTTTGCGGAAACGGGTCTCATCCATATGCACAGCAGTGTAACCGCCCGCCAATAGTACGCATGTGGGACCTGCTTTGTGAAGGGGGTATGAAGATGCACTTTCGTTGTAGGCATAGAACCCTTTGGGGGATAGACATCACGCCCGCGGCTGAATAATGTAAACGAGCCCAAGTTTGTCGTCCGTGATCAGAAAGCGGTCCGGCCCCAAACGCAGAATGCCGCAGGGACGGCCATGTACCTGCAGTTTGCCGTCGGGGCCGGGCGTGAGAAAGCCGGTCAAAAACGGTACGGGTTCGCGGTCGCCGGGGCTGAAGCGCACCACGCGGTAGCCTGTGCCGATGCTTGGCCGGCTGGCCCCGTGCAGGGACACCAGAAAGCTGCCCCCTCCATCCCCCAGAACCGGGTTATCCGGCCCGAAGTATGCCAACCCCAGCGGGGACGAGTGCGCGGGGAAGGTGTTGTAGGCGGCCGGTACCTGCCCACAGCTCGTCAGCGGCGTCGGTACCGTGCCGAGATTGGCATTGGGGTCGGGGATTGCGCCGTTGCCGCCGGCAGGCAGCAGGGCGCCCTGCTTATACATGCCGGGCTGCGCACCGTAGCTGGTGTCTTTGGAATCGAGCGTACCGGACCCTGCAAGGGCGTCGGCGGGCCGCTCTGCCTCGCTCCCGGGGTCGCCCGGCGGCGGCATCGCGGGCAGCGGCGTGGTATCGAGCGCGGGCTTGCCATGGGCGAAGTAACAGGTCGGCCAGCCGTAGTTCGGAATTCCGGCTCCCACCCCTTGGCCAACGCCGGCAAGCGGCCCGGGACGGCCGTTCGCATCCAGCTCAAAGAATGTGTCCTCCGGTTCGCCGGTGCCGAGGTGGTCGTCACCCATATTGGTGGCAAACAGCGCGCCGCCGTCCAGATCGGGCACAAAACGCAGATCTACCGCGTTGCGCAGTCCCTGCGCGACGAGCTGCTGCCCGGTACCGTCAGGGTTCATCGCGACCACGGAGGCGCGGATCACCTCCCGCTCCCGGCAGTAGTCGCAGGAGGAGCCCGCCGCCACGTACAGGCGGGTCGTCCCGTGCAGGTTCGCGAAGGCCACCGTGCGCGTCAGGTGCCAGCCGCCGTATTTGTAGTTCAGACCGTAGTCCGGAAAGCGGATCAGCACTTCGGCGGGGCCGCTTGGGTGCAGGTCGCCGGGTCGGTAGGGAAAGCGCTCCAGCCGGTCGGTCAGGGGCAGGTAAAGCCAGCTCTGGCCCGTGGCCGGATCGGTCCAGAAGGCCAGATTATTGGGGTTGCGCAGGTGATCGAGGTAAGTCGTCACGTGCGCAAACCGCCGGGTCCGCGCATTCCAGCCATCAAGCAGGAATACTGAACCGCGTGTGTTGTCCGCCAGATTCCACATGCCTGTGGCAAAGATGCGGCCATCGGGAGCCTGCGTGAGAAATCGCACACGGTGCAGCCCGCTGGCGGCAACTGCGATGTCCAGGGACGCCGGCAGACTGAGCGTGATGCTCCCGCCGGGGGCATAGCGCAGGGTGTGCGGCACGAGTGCCGGCGTTTGGGCCAGGGCCGGCAAGGGTAACGTCCCCAGCAGCAAAGCGAGCACAGGGAGTCCTTTGAATCTTTGAACCGTTCCGAACATGGCTCCCGTTTGACGCAGGCCGGGCGGAGAAGGGCTCGGCTGGACGCCTGCTTAAAACGCGAAAGGGAGGTCTTTCCACCACGCAAATTGCGGACTGTTCGCTCGGTCGAGAGGACACTCCTGGTGAGATGAGATTGCTTATGGACCGTACGGGGAGCCAAACCGCAGATTCCATTCGGGAATGACAACAAGAAACCAAGG
>CAXTBJ010000066.1:17894-22754 GCA_964242585.1 uncultured Bryocella sp. | reverse complement strand
TGGGTGCCCCAGGTCTCGCACCTGAGACCTGGGTTTCCGAAATCGAGTGGATCCTCAAAGGCGTCACCTTCGACATCCACCCCAACGAAACCGCCGCCATCGTCGGCCACACCGGCGCCGGCAAAACCACCATCACCGCCCTGATGATGCGTTTCTACGACGTCCAGCGCGGGGAGGTCCTCATCGACGGCGTCGACGTCCGCGAGCAGGACCTCAACCAGCTCCGCCGCCGCTTCGGCGTCGTCCTCCAGGACCCCTTTCTCTTCTCCGGCACCGTGGCCCAGAACATCCGCCTCGGCTCCTCCTGGATCACCGACGACGAGGTCGCCAACGCCGCCGAAGAGGTCAACGTGGGCGACTTCATCCGCACCCTGCCCGGCGGCTTCGCCGAACCCGTACTCGAACGCGGCTCCTCCTTCTCCACCGGCCAGAAACAGCTCATCAGCTTCGCTCGCGCCCTCGCCCACCGCCCCGGCATCCTCATCCTCGACGAGGCCACCAGCTCCGTCGATACCGACACCGAGCTCCGCGTCCGCTCTGCCCTTGAAAAAATGATCACCGGCCGCACCAGTGTCCTCATCGCCCACCGTCTCAGCACGGTCCAGCGTGCCGACCTGATCCTCGTCATGCACAAGGGCCAGCTCCGCGAACAGGGCTCCCACCAAGAGCTGCTCGCCCTCCACGGCCTTTATTGGCGTCTCTACCGCCTCCAATACAAGGACCAGGAACTAGGCACGCCGTTAGCCGAAACCGCTACAGCCTAGCTCATCGTCTGCTTGTACCTGCCTTCACCCATTGCCTTTCTTACTGTCATTCCCGAAGGGAACCTGCTGTTGCCCTAGCCTTTCTTTCTGTCATTCCCGAAGGGAATCCGCTTTCCCGCCCCTCCCCCCCCGACAACACCGCGCCCAAACACCACCGCTAATCCCGCAGATACCAGGGCACATTGATCACCACAATCCGCCGGTTGCCCTGCATCAGCAGCCGCGCCTTCAGTACCGTGGACCGGTGATTGTGCAGCAGATACTGGTACCACCGCGTGGCCACCAGCTCCGGTACGATCACCGCGATCCGCCGCTCCGGCACCTTGGCCTCCATCGCCAGCACATAATTCAGCACCGGCGTCGTCACAAACCGGAACGGCGAGGGTACCGAGATCACCTCCGGCACCTTCATACCGGTTCCCTTGGCGGCCTCCTCCACCTGCCCCTTCCAGCCGTCGTCGCGCTGCTCCCCCGTCTCCTCCGGGCAGTCCACGTGCAGAATCTGCACATCCGGGGTCAGCGAGCAGGCAAACTGCAGCGCCGCCTCCGACGCCCGGTCCCACTTCGAGATCGGCAGAATCGCAAACGGCGCGGCCTCCCGGTGCAGCTCCAGATGATCCACCTTGGACTGCCCCTCCGCACGCTCGTAGTAGCGCGACACGCTGTGCATCAGCCAGATCAGCAGCGGCACCATCATCACCGTGATCCAGGCGCCCTCCTTGAACTTCGCCAGCAGTACGACCACCACCGTGCATCCCGTGGCCACCGCGCCCACACCGTTGATCAGCATGTACAGCGTTGACCGCTGCCCGCCCGTCCGCCGCCAGTGCATCACCATGCCGGCCTGCGACAGCGTGAACGCCAGGAACGCGCCGATGGCAAACAGCGGAATCAGCCGGTCCGTCACGCCTCCGAAAAGCGTCAGTACACCGGCGGACAGGATCGTCAGCACCACCACGCCTTCCGTGTAGACCAGCCGCCGGCCGCGGATGGCAAAAAAACGGGGCAGAAAGCCATCCTCTGCAATGGCCCGGCAAAGCCGCGGGAAATCGGCAAACGCCGTATTCGCCGAAAGCGACAGCAGCACCAGGATGGAGCCCATCGTCACGAAATAAAACACGCCCTTGCCCGCCACCGCCGCCGTCAGCATGGAGAGCAGGCTCTGGTAGTGGGGCGATCCCGGATCGGTCGCCATGATGCCGTACACCTTGGTCAGGTGCGCGATCCCGGCCAGAAACACCGCCAGCAGCACCACGATCACCGCCAGCGTGCGCCGCGCGGTCTGAGTGTTGGGCTCCTTGAACGCGGTCACGCCGTTGCTCACCGCCTCCACGCCGGTCAGCGCCGTGCACCCGCTCGCAAACGCCCGGAGCAGCAGCCACGCACCCACGGATGCCACGGCCTTTCCGGAGGGGTGCGGCAGGGCCACCACCGGCACGGGATGCCCGCCGCTCGTGAACTCCTTCAACAGACCCCATCCGAGCACACCCAGCAAACAGGCGCAGAAAAGATACGTCGGCAGCATGAACAGACCGCCGCTCTCGCGCACCCCGCGCAGATTCACCACCGCCAGCAGCACCAGGATCACCAGGCAGATGCCCAAGGTGTGCGGCGCCAGCCGGGGCACCCCGGAGATCAACGCCCCCACCCCGGTGGAAATGCCCACGCACACATCCAGCAGGTAATCTACAATCAGCGCCGAGGCCGCCAGCAGCCCCATGCCGCGCCCCAGGTTCTCGCTCGCCACCGTGTAGGACCCCCCGCCGTTCGGGTAAGCCTCAATCGTCTGCCGGTATGAAAAAAAGACGATCGCCAGCAGCGCGATGATCAGCAGGCTCACCGGCAGCACATACGCGATGGCCGCCGCGCCCGCCGGGATCAGGATCGTCAGCGCGGCCTCCGGCCCATACGCCGCGGACCCCAGGGCATCCAGCCCAAACGCCGGCACCCCGTCGGCCACCCCGACCCGCTGCGTCGCATCCTCCTCCGACGCCAGAGGCCTGCCCAACAACACATCCAGAAACGACATGCAGCCTTGGATGCCATAAGGAATCCATCAAAACGACATTTTCACTCCCCTCAGGAGATAGCCCTTGCTCCTTCCCTCACCGGGCTGTACTCTCCGGATTATCCCCAGGGCCCGCTAACGCACGCGTCATCTCAGGAGTTCCTCCATGAGCGCCATCCCTGCCCTGCCCGATATCCCCGTGCTCCCCGCCTTTGCCGATGAAGAGCTGGCCGGCCCACCGCACGTCCCCGCGCTGCCCGATCCGCTCTCGGCCACCGCCCCCGTTGCGCAATCCGAGCGCCTTTCGACCATTGACCTCCTGCGCGGCTTCTCGCTCATGGGCATCCTCTTGATGAACATCTGCGACTTCGGCATGCCCAGCTGGGATTACGCGATCCCGCTCACCACCGTAAAGCCGGTCTTCAGCGGCCCGCACGCCACGGCCAACACCGTCCTCTGGTTTCTGCGCTGGATGCTGGCCGAAGGCAAGATGCGCGCCCTGTTCTCCATGCTCTTCGGCGCGGGCGTCATCCTGCTCACCGAGCGCGCCGAAAACCGCGGCGCCGGCGTCCGCACCGCCGACATCTTCACCCGCCGCAACATGTGGCTCACCCTCTTCGGCATCCTTCACTGCTACCTCATCTGGAACGGCGACATCCTGTTCTTCTATGGCGCCTCCGCCCTGCTGTTCATGTTTCCGTTCCGCCACTGCAGACCCAAAACCCTCTTCTGGACCGCCGGCATCATCCTTCTGCTCAACACAGCCGTGGTGAATTCAGGCCAGACCTTCGGGGAGCTCTCCGCCAGAAAGGCCGCCGCGAAGGCCAACCTCGCCCTCCAGCACCATCAGGTCCTCACCGAGGAGCAGATCGATCAGCTCAAAAGCTGGAAGAAGGTTCAGGACCACTGGCGGCCGGACGAAAAGAAGCTCTACAAGGAGATCGCCGCCCACCACGGCTACCTCGCCGCCCAGGGCGCCGACGCCGGCGACGCCTTCCGCGCCGAAACCCTGGGCCAGTACGCCGGCTTCGGCGACTGGGTGGGCATGATGCTGCTCGGTATGGCCCTCTTTCGGCTCGGCTTCTTTCAACTCAAGGCGTCTACCCGCACCTATGCCCTGGTCGCAATCCTTGGCCTGGCAATCTCCTGGGGCGTCACCTTCGCCGGCTGCTGGATCGGCTGGAAGGGACACTTCGACCTGTTCCAGACCCAGTTCTGGCTCAACGTGCCGTATGACCTCACCCGGCTCACCGGCGCGCTCGGCAACGCCGCCGTGCTTCTGCTCATGGTCCGCTTCGGCCTGTTTCCATGGCTGCTCGCCCGCGTCGCAAACGTCGGCCAGATGGCCTTTTCCAACTACATCCTCACCAGCCTGTGCATGAAAACCCTCTACCAGTGGAGCCCGCTGCACTGGTACGGCTACATGGACTACTACAAGCTCTACTACGCCGTAGCCGCCATGTGGGCCATCAATCTCGTCTTCTCGGCTCTATGGCTGCGTAGCTTCCGCTTCGGCCCGCTTGAATGGTGCTGGCGCTCGCTCACCTACTGGCAACGCCAACCCATGCGCCTCGGCAAGCTGGCCGGCTGATTACTCAAAGCAAACTGGCGTCTACCCCTTTACTGTCATTCCCGAAGGGAATCCGCGTTCACTCTTTGCTGTCATTCCCGAAAGGAATCCGCGTTCACTTCTTGTTGTCATTCCCGAAGGGAATCCGCGTTCACTTCTTGTTGTCATTCCCGAAGGGAATCCGCGTTTGCCCCTTTGCTGTCATTCCCGAAGGGAATCCGCGTTTGCCTCTTTGCTGTCATTCCCGAAGGGAATCTGCGTTTGCTTCTTTGCTGTCATTCCCGAAGGGAATCTGCGTTGCCTCTTTGCTGTCATTCCCGAAGGGAATCTGCGTTTGCTTCTTGCTGTCATTCCCGAAGGGAATCCGCGTTTGCTGTTGTACCGTTTGCGATAGCAAACGAACGCTTCCCCGCTTCAGACATCCCAGGCCTACCGGTGTCCCCCACCACCCGCCGCGCCCGCGCCTGCTGAACTGCCGCCGGCAGACGCTCCCCGTCCCACCGGCCCACTCGCCACCG
>CAXTBJ010000066.1:0-17794 GCA_964242585.1 uncultured Bryocella sp. | reverse complement strand
CCTGCTGAACTGCCGCCGGCAGACGCTCCCCGTCCCACCGGCCCACTCGCCACCGAGGGTCCACTCGCCAGGCCGGGACGCGCCGCGGAGACGGAGACCGGACTCGCGGCACTGCTCACGCGGCTGGGGGCATACCCTGCCGAACCGGCCGCCGCCGCCTCCAGTGAACTTCTCACCTCCCCATGTCGAGCCACCGAGGACGAGGTCCCGCTCAAGCGCCCAAAGCTCTCCCGAGGCACCCCCAGCCCGGCCGAGTCCTTGCGAAATGTGAACGTACCCGGCGCACTCACGCCCGAAAGCGTCAGCGGCTTGGCATTCACCGGCACCAGCGTCGTCCCCGCGAGCCCCGTCGGCGTCACCACCGGCCGCCTCACGCCGGTCAGCAACGTGTGATTCGTCAGGCCGTACCATTGCCCACCCGGACGCCAGCCCCAGCCGCCCGCGCCGCACTGCTGCCAGCTACCCGAGTGGAACGGCAGCCAACCCCACGGATACGGCGACACCCACGAGTAGCCCGCCGTCGGATACATCGCCCAGATGCCATTGGCGAACGGGTCCCACGCCGCGCTGGCAAAATAAGGCCGCCACATGGAGCCGCACCCCGGCATATCGGCAAACTGGCCGTAGTAGTTCAGGTCGTTGGCTCCGTACAGCCCCACCCCGCCGCCGCTCACCCCGGCCAGCGTCGCGCGCTGTTGGTGATACTGCTGCTGGGTGCGGTCCCACTCGTCATAGGTCTCCACATCCACACGATGCGTCAGGGTCGCGGCCTCTTCCCCCGCCCCCTCCTGCCTGGCGGTCCCCCGCGCCGCAAGCGGCGCTGTCTCCGGCCGTTCGGCCGCTATCTGCTCGGCCGATCTCCCCTCCGTCGGGTCGAACACCAGCGTCTTCTTCTTGGGTACCGTCATCTCCGGGCCGGAGGGCGCGGCCACCCGCGCCTCGCCTTCGAACACCGCCAACTCCGACCTGGCATGAACAGTCTTGGCCGAATCAGTCTGGTCAATCTGGCTGGTCCGGTCGGTCTGGCCGGCCCCACGCGCCTCCAGGCGCACATGGCTTGCGGGCGCAAGCTGGATCGTGGTGCGCCCTTCGGTCAGGGTGTAGCGGTCGCTCTTGGTCTTGGCAAGGCTCGCATACGCGATGCCCTGGCTCACCCTCACGTTGGTCAGCGTCGCCCCGGCCGCCGTGCGGCTCAGCTCGGGGAAGCTGACCTCCGAGTTCGGGGCCAGCCGCAGCGTGCTGTTGTCCTCAAACTCCACCTCCGCCACCCCGTCGCCCGTGCGCAGCCGCGCCCCCTGCACGATCGGAATGTTGGCGAAGGCCATCTCATACCCTCGCCCGGTGTTGCGGTCCAGCTGCACCGCGCCGCGTGCCTGGCTCAGGCGCACGATCCGCACCTGCGACACACCCTCGCCCGCCTGCACTCCCTTACTTGAGGCACGGTCACTCGAGGCACGGTCGCTCGAGGCACTCGCACTCAGACCCCGGTCACCCGAGACCTGCTCCCCACTCTGCGCCGTGGCAAAGCCGGCCTGCTGTAGCAGTAAACTCGCCGCAATGATGGGCGTTCCAAAACTGAATCGACTGCATCTCATGGTGGCTCTCAAATCGGTACAGCGGGCAAAGGGACGGAGTGAGTTCTGCCGAAAACCGGATCGGTACGAACCGCATACAAACCGGGTACGACTGGCCGGGTGGGACCGGCCGGGTGCGACCGGGATGCGCCCTTCTTTGCGCAGTCTCACGCGCAAAGAGTGGGGTCGCTCCGCCCATGTCCGCGACACGGCATGATCGCCGAAGACGCATCCCGCAGACGTTTTCTCCACGGGTGCAGGCGCTTACTGTTTGCGAAAGCCCCAACAGAGTAGCGCAAACATCGCAAAGGCACCAATCTTCCTTGAACCGGGCTTTCATCTCATAGCCGAAACGGCGCGAAACTCTGGCGCCCATCGGGACCCTCTTGAAAATCAGCATCTTGGGAGGGGTACTGCTTCAGCCGTGCCGTACAGCAGCTTACGGACACAGCTTTAGCTCCTGGTGTGAGCTTGGGACCGTTCCAGGCAAGACCTTCAACGGCGAAAGCCTCCAGTAAGGCACGGCGTCAGCCGTGCCCTTCACTCAACGCCATAACAGTTCTCTGTGTGGCGGGCGTCCTCTCGACCGGAGCGAAAAGGCGCCTCCCGCAGCGATAGCCGCCGGCCCGCGCATTCGGCTAAACAGATCATCCCGCAACCTCCGCCTTCCGCCTCTCGGCCATGTCCAGCAGCTTGACGATCCGCTTCGTACGCGCCTCCGGCGTCTGGTAGTAGAAGACCGCAAACAACTCGTTCCTGCGCTGCGCGGCTGTCATCGACGCCCAACCCCGTCGCGCCGCCGGCCGCGCCCGGAAACCCCGCTCGAGCTCCGGCGGCAGCTCCGCCTCGGCCTCCATGGTGCTTAGCAGGCGCTCGGCCATCTGCCCGGCCCGCCGCAGCCGCGCTTCTACACCGTTCGCCAAGCCCAGCCATTTGCCGATCTCCCGCCGCGTGTACTCGCTCAAATCGCCATACCATGCCCGCAGCCCATCGGCCTCATCCAGCAGCGCATCCAGCTCTTCGGGCAGCTCCGCCGGCCGCTCCTCCAGATCCGGCAGGAGCCGAAACTCGGCCTCGGTCCCCGTCGCCGTGCCGGACGCCGCCAGCATCCGTTTATTGATCAGCAGGTAGAAGCCCTGGCGGCCGCCCGTCAGCACGGACCCCGCAAACAATGAGCTTCGAAATGCAAGGCTTCCCTTCGGCCCCCGCATCTCACCCTTCACCCTGAGCCGTACGCGTTGCGGCCACGCCGACAGGGGATCGAACGGCACGTGCGCCACGGTCCACCCAAGAGCCGCTCCGCCCGGTTCCAGGCTGGCGCGGAAAACCCGCTCGGTACCCTCATTCATCCGTCTCGCCTCGCCTACCGTTATCGCGTGCCCTATCATTACGTCTGCCCGCAGTCGGCGCAACACATTTGGTCAAGCTGAACGGCTGCGCATTCAGGGGGACGGCTCCGTACAATGGTCCCGGGAACGATAGTCGGGCAAACAACGCCCACAACGGGGTACGGCTCCTCCCCAGGCCGACCCTCGTCACAGCCGAGAACCTGTAAGGCTTTTCGTCTGAAGACTTTGCAAAGAAAGTACGGGGGAGGGGGGGACCCCGTACCCGCCAGGACAATCGACCTCATCGCCATCCCTTCCAACCCGCGCCTCTTCCTCTCCGCCGGAGAGGCCTCCGGTGACGCCTACGGTGCCGAGCTCATCGGCCGTCTCCGCGCGCATCTGCCCGACGCCACCTTCACCGGCCTGGGCGGCCGCGGCATGGAGGCCGCCGGTCAGCGTCGCGTCGTCCGCGCCGAAGATGTCGCCGTCATGGGCGTCACCGAGATCCTGCGCCAGATCCCGCGGGTCTACGCGGCCTATCGCCGCCTGGTCCGCTCCCTCCGGCAGGAGCGGCCCGACGTCGCTGTGCTGATTGACTTCCCGGATGTCAACTTCCGGCTCGCCAAACACCTCCGCCGCGCCGGCGTGCCGGTGATCTGGTTCGTCTCCCCGCAGCTCTGGGCCTGGAAGGGCAGCCGCCTGCGCTGGGTTCAGGAGCGCGTCGACCGTATGCTGGTGATCTTCCCCTTTGAGGAGGGCTTCTACCGCACCCGCGGGGTGAATGCCGACTTCGTAGGCCATCCGCTGGCCGAGCGGCCGCTGCCCACGGTCACCCGTGCCGACTACGCCGCGCAATACGGCCTCGACCCGGCGAAGACCTGGATCGCCCTGCTGCCCGGCAGCCGCTGGAAGGAGATCCGCGCCAACCTGCCCGCCCTGCATGAGCTGGCTATGAGCGATCTGATCATGGCCGCGGCGGCTCGCACCGTCTTTAACGGCTTCGGCCTGCTCACCCCCGCCGATCCGGCCGCCTACACCCGCTACGAATTCCTGCTGCCGGTCGCTTCCACCCTGCGCGCAGCCGATCTCCGCGCCTATATAGAACGGCTCAACCGCGACCACCTCCGCTACTGGGGTCCCGAGGTCCGCAAGCTGCGCCTCACCCTCGTGCCGGACGCCGGCGAGGCCCTGCACCATGCCCGCGCCTCCGTGGTCGCCTCCGGCACCGCCACGGTGCAGGCCGCGGTCGTCGGCAACCCTTTCCTGGTGGTCTACCGGGTGTCGCCGCTCACCTTCGCCGTCGCCAAAAAGCTGGTCGAATACCCCGAAGAGTTTCCCCCCATGCGCGATCTGGGCGGCAATCTGCCCGTCGCGATGGTCAACCTGATCGCCGGCAAACGGCTGGTGCCGGAGCTGCTGCAGGGCAATTTCACCGCCGAAAACGTCGCCGCCGAGCTCGCACCCCTGCTCCGCGAAGGCCCGGAGCGCGATCGCCAGATCGCCGGTCTTGCCGAGGTCCGGCGGCATCTGCAGGTCGCGGACGATGCCCAGGGAACGGCAACCGATCGCGTAGCCCAAGCCGTTCTCGCCGCTCTCGGCGGTCCCAAAGACGTGTAAGTCCAGACGGAACCGGATTACGTCTAACATGGAGAGGGTACGGAGCGGTGCAGGCGGCACCCGAACACCGACACCCCACAAAGCTCGACAGCTCGACGCCGAATCGCCTCCGTCAGCCTGTCTGCAGTTTGATTAGTCTCCAAAGGTTCTGACCTATGCGCTTCCAGCTTTCACGCGTACTCTCGACCGTTCTGGTTGCGGCAGGGACCCTTTCCGCTGCCGCGGCGCCCCCGGCTCGCCGTGACGTCGACGTCACCGGCTATGTGATTCATGCGGACCTCGACCCGGCTGGCGGCAGGCTGTCGGCCACCGCCGCGGTGACCTTCACCGCGCTGCAGGACCTTACGACGGTCAGCTTCGGCCTGAACAACGCCCTGCAGGTCACCGCCTTGACGGATACCTCGCATGCGAACCTGCCCTTCGAACGCAACACCACGGATTCCACGGTGCGCATCACCCCGGCCGTCGCGGTTCCCAAGGGCACCTCGGCCACCTGGACCTTCACCTACGCCGGCGCTCCCACTACGGAGACCAGCCCTGTTGACGGCATCCAGTTCGCCCAGGTCGCCGACCCGGTCAGCATTCTGCTCTACCCCGGTCGCTGGTTTCCTCTGAACGGTATCTTCACCGACCGTTTCACCGCCGAGGTGCACGTGACCCTGCCCGCGGAGGAGCGCGCCCTAGGCAGCGGCTTCACCGGGCAGCACAAACTCGCCGGCAACCGCACCGAGTATGTCTTCAACTGGACCAAGCCGGGCTTTCCGGGAACGATCGTCGCCGGTAAATTTTTGCAACCGATCAGCGCCGCCGAGGCACCGAACGTCCACGTCTACGTGACCGAAGCGAACAAGGCCAAGGCGCAGGACATGGCCGGCACCGTCGCCAAGGAATTCGAGTTCCTGACCAGCCAGTTCGGCGGTGCCGAGTCCTCGACCATCAACGTCGTCGAGCTGCCCAACACCTCCGTCTCCGCCGCCTGGGCCCCGGAGCTCGTCGCCGTGCGCCCGGACCGTGCCAGTCCCCGTCTGCTGGCCAACACCGTGGCGCATCAGTGGTGGGGTTCGGAGGTCTCGCCGGACACCCTGAATGACGCCTGGATTACCAACGGCATGAGCCGCTACGCCGAGCTGCTGTACCTGGAAGACGCCAACGGCAAACAGTCGCTCCAGAACGCCATTACCGACACCGAAGCCGGCGCGCTGGCCTACGACACCGAGCCGCTGACCACGCTGGGCCGGCTGGACCCGTTCTCGCCGCAGTTCCAATCTGAAACGCTTGAGAAGGGGGCGATGGTCTTCCACATGCTGCGCTGGGAAATGGGCAACGACACCTTCACCAAGTTTCTCCGCGCGCTGCTGTCGCAGTACACGGACAAGGGCGTTCGCACCGCCGACGTCCAGACCGTGGCCCAGGCGCAAGCGGACCTGCAGCTGACACCATTCTTCTCCCAATGGCTCGACGGCACGGGCGCCCCGGAGTTCGGCGACACGTATTCCGTCTTTCGCCTGAGCAACAATAAGGGATTCCGCACCACGGGCGACATCACGCAGGATCTGGACCTGTTCCGCATGCCCGTGGAGCTGCGCATCGAGACGGAGGGCCGCACGGAGGATCGCCGTGTGGACCTTTCGGGCAATCAGTCTCCCTACACGGTGGAAACCTTTGGCCGCCCGCGCCGCATCACCATCGATCCGGACAACTGGCTGCTGAAGTCCACACCCGACCTGACGGTGCGCGTGGCCGTCCTGCGCGGCCAGCAGGATGTGCAACAGGGCGATCTGCTGGGCGCGGTCGCCGAGTATCAGAAGGCGCTGGACTCCAATCGCGGCTCGTCGCTTGCCAACTACCGGCTGGCCGAGGTCTTCATGATGCAGAAGAACTACCAATCGGCCGCCAACAGCTTCCGCGATGCGCTGCGGGGCGATGGCGACCCCAAGTGGACCGAGGTCTGGTGCCATATCAATCTGGGCAAGATCTTCGACATCACCGGCCAGCGCGAGCGTGCCGTGAACGAGTACCGGCAGGCCGTCCAAACCAACGACAACACCCAGGGCGCCATCAACGAGGCCCGTTCCCTGATGCAGAAGCCCTATCAGCCGGCGCAATCGGGCGAGTAGTCGAAGCTCCCCTGCAGCCACCGCTAACAGGCTACGGCTCGGCGCCACCGTCCTCGCGCCGGGCCCGGCGCCTGGCGGCAAGACGCGACCCGCCCAGCCCGAATGCACCCACCAAGGCAAAGCCGAGGACCGCGACCAGGATCACAATCGTGATCACCACGCCCACCCCCGCCAACAACGCTGCGACCGCCGCCGAAAGGCAGGCCTTGATCACAGCGAAGATGGTATGGATGAGAACCAATCGACAGCAAGTCCCGGAGAGTTACCCCCTATTAGACACGAAGCCGGTCCGGCACGCCACGGCGGTACCCAAACAGGCTCCACGGGCAAACCGGTTGCATGGAGCCGCATCCAGCTGCATCCGGCTCCATGCAGATCAAGCGAAAACAACCCGAAGAGGTAGACGGCCCGCAACAGTCCCGTGCTCTCTCCACGTTCCTCTGCACGCCTCCCGCGTCCTCTGCGTTTTGCCTTCAGCGACCCTCTTCTCGCGTAAGCAAAAGGGTACGGTTACTCGACCGGCAGCTTTGCACGATAGCCGTCCCGGGCGACGATGGAGTACTTCAACGGCTTGCCCTTCTCGTCGCTCATCTTCAAGGGCTTGCCCTCGTTATCCACCAGATAGACCTTGACCTTGCGGAAGGTGCCGTCGTTCTTAGGGTTGGTGGGCCGGTAGGTCAGCACGTATTTATTACGGATGGACTCGTTGATCTGCCCGAAGATCCCCGGCAGTTCGCCTTGGAACACGGGCGAAAAGTACAGGCCGCCGGTCATCTGGGCAAAGGTGCGCAGCTCGTTCTGGTCCTGCAGCGCCTGGATGTTCTCGCGGCCCGCTTCCCGCAGAAAGCCACCCGTGCTGATGGTAAAGATCGTGGTGTTCTGCGAGGCCTTCACCTTGGCGAGGATCTGATCGAGCGTTAAGCGGGAGAGCGTGTCGCGGCCGCTGGCGATCAGGACGATATACTTCTGGCCCTCGACGCGGCTCAAGCGGTCGAGCGTCTCGTAGAGCGCATCGAACTCATTGGTCTCGCGCCAGGTCGGCAGCACGAGGCTTTGCAGCGCCTGCGCGACCGTGTCCCGGTTGTTGGTGAAGTCGCACAGGATGTGGGTGCGGATGTCATAGGTCTCCACCGCGACATAATCCTGGGGCTGCAGGGTCCGGAAGAACGCCACCGAGGCGTTTTGCATGTCATTGATCAGGTAATAGGAGTTCGCGGCAAACTCCAGCAGCATCACCGCCGTGATCGGAGCTTTGGTGAGGCGCACGTCTTGCACACGCTGCTCCACCCCATCCTCCACCACCAGGAAGTTGTCCGCCTTCAGGCCCGGGACGAACTGGTGCGTTTTATCCAGCAGCACGCCCACGTCCAGGTTCACGATGGGCACATCCACACGCAGGGAGAAGATCGCTCCGTTGGGATTTTTGGGCCGCTCCTCGGCGGGCGCGGGCGGCGGGGGTGGCGGTTCATCCTTCTTCTTGGGCAGAACAATGCCGTTAGAGTCGTTCACGGGACCGCCGTCGTCCGGCGTGGACGGCGGTGTGGCTGGCGCCGAGGCGGGTGGGGTCGGCGCCGGCTGCGGTGTCTGCGCCGCGAGGTAGGCAACAGGAGAGAAAGCGAGAGCAAGCAGTATCCTCGCAGCAATTCGGCCCTTGATCATGATGGCAACTCCACCGAACAGGAAGAAATACAGGGGCATTCTTCGCGCGGTTCTTGGTTCGCGATTCTTAGTTCGCGGTTCTTAGTTATAGACGAGGCATACCGTTCGTAGGCTACATGGGTCCCTTTTGCGAACCGGGACAGGCCCGACAGGCCCCGGACCGGCCCCGTGACCGATCTCCACCGCGTTCGACGCTGCCTTTAGGATGGGGAGCGTGCGATTCGAGCTCTTCATGGCGGTGCGGTACCTGCGGGCACGCCGTCGGCAGGCCGTGGTCGGACTGATTACAGCGATCTCGATGATCGGGGTCGCGGCTGGGGTCGCGGCGTTGATCATCGCGCTGGCCGTAACCAACGGCATGCGGCACGACCTCCAGGATCGGCTCGTGGGCGCGACCGCGCAGGTCCAGTTGCTGCGTATCGCCGGCGACGGCATGGAGCACTGGCGGCCGCTGATGGCGCGGCTCACGCGGGTGCCGCACGTGGAGGCCGTGGCTCCGGGCCTGTACGGACAGGTGCTGATCTCGCGCGGTCCCCGCTCCGGGGGCGCGCTGATCAAGGGCATTGTGCCGTCCGACGAAGTAAGGATCGGCAATCTGCTGCAGACGGTTGACGAGGGCTCCTATGCGGAACTCGCGCCCGTCGCGGGGGTTGGGTCCCCTGTCCAGGGGGACAATGACTCCTTCGCGACGCCGCCGATCGTGATCGGCCATGAGCTGGCCGTGACGCTTGGAGCCACGGTGGGCGATACCTTGCTGATCACCAGCCCACAGGGTGAGCTGACCCCGCTGGGGTTGATTCCGCGCTACGAACGCTTTGCGGTGGCCGGCATCTTCTCCTCGGGGTTCTACCAATACGACTCCGCTTATGCGTTCACGCGGTTGGCGGATGCGCAGCGGCTCTTCTCCGAGCCCGACCTGATCAGCGTTCTCAGCTTCCGGCTGGACAACCTGAACCGCGCCCCGGCCGTGGCCCGCACCCTGGACGCTGCTGCCGGTTCCGGGTATCAGGCGACCACATGGCAGGAGCAAAACCGTGAGTTGTTCCGAGCCCTAAAGCTGGAGCAGGCCGTGACCTTTGTGGTGCTCACGTTGATCGTGGTGGTGGCCGCGCTGAACATCCTGAGCGCGTTGACCATGATGGTGATGGAAAAAACTCGCGATATCGCCGTGATGATGAGCTTCGGCGTGACGCCCGGGCAGGTGCGCCGCATCTTTGTGTTGCAGGGGCTGCTCATCTCAGCCGTCGGCACGGCGCTGGGGCTGATTCTGGGTTATGCCGGCAGCCTCTTGGGGGCTCGTTACCGTTTTATCCAGCTGGACCCCGGAGTGTATTCGATCGACCATCTGCCGTTCGCACCGCGGGTGACGGATGCGGTGCTGGTGGCGGCCGTTTCGCTTGGAATCGCGCTGCTGGCGACGCTTTACCCTTCGCGCTCTGCCGCGAATGTGCTGCCGGCTGAGGCCTTGCGGTATGAGTAAGGGTGCGTTGTGTCGCGTTATCATTTTGAGGAAGGCGCCCGATGGGCGTGATTGAAGATAGCCGTAAGGTGCTGCAAGACTTTCTTGCTCCGGAACTACGCGCGATTACGATTCGGCTAGACACCTTAGAGAAGAAGGTCGATTTGGAGAAGAAGGTCGATGACAACGAACGCAGGGCGGAGAAACGCCACGAGGACGTACAACGGTTAATAGACAAGCGTCACGATGAGGTGATGGGAGCCATCCGTCAAGTGATCGACCTGAATTTCATACAGCAGCGGCTTGCGCGCCTTGAGTCGCAGCAGCCTGCGCAGCACCAGTAAGCCCCGCTACACTGGAAGGCGGTATGCCGATCCGTCTCCGCTATCCTGAGTTCGCTCCCGAAGGCATCGCTCACATGCGCGCCCTGGAGCACTATCTGAATGCCACGACCGCGCTGCCCGCGGTGCTTTTAGAGCTGGTTCGGCTGCGGGTCTCGCTCCGGAACGGGTGCGCGTTCTGCATCGGCCAGCACACCGGAGAGCTCGGCAAGCATAACGAACCGGCGTCGCGGATCGCCGCGGTCGAGCACTGGCCCGATTCCGACGCATTCACCCCACGGGAACGGAGCGCCCTGGCCTGGGCCGACTCCGTAACCGAGATTCAGACGCGCCAAGCCGCCGATTCGGACTATGAGACCGTCTCAGAGTTCTTTCAGGGCAAGGACCTCGTGGATCTCACCATGGCCGTTGCCAGCATCAATGCATGGAATCGGCTGTCGATCGCCTTTCGCGCGGAATGGGATTCGCAACGTGCTGGTAAGCCGGCCTTGCGATCTGCCGATGAGCCGCAACGCGATCCGTTGGCTGGCGTGGCCGGCGGCGAAGCGGCAGCCTCAGCGCCATCAGCGGCGGACACGGCTGACGCGAGGAGCCCCGCGCCGACGGGAACGGCGGTGTCGCCTCACAAGCCAAGGCCTGCCCGCGGGGATGCACCCAGGCAGGACATCGTGGACGACGACGGCGGCAAGGTGGCTGAGGATGGGCAGTAGGGGGATGGGGGAGCCGACGCCTCCGCGGGAATTCCGGACCGGGGCGGCGGAAGACGCAGTCGTCCTACGCGCGATGCGGCTGTGCAAGGTGCACCCGGCGCACGCTGGCGGCGGCGGGCAGGTGCGGCTCTTCGATCAACTCCATCTGGAGATCGCCGCGGGGGAGTCGGTCGCCGTCCTGGGCCGGAGCGGAGCGGGCAAAAGCTCACTGCTGCACCTGCTGGCGGGGCTGGATCGGCCGACCTCCGGCGAGGTCTGGTTAGCCGGGCAGGAACTCACGCAGCTCTCCCCGGAAGCAGCCGCCCGGGTACGCAACCGATTGCTCGGCTTCGTGTGGCAGTTTCACTATCTTCTGCCGGAGTTCACGGCCCTGGAGAATGTGGCCCTGCCCCTGCTGGCCCGGGGTGAGCCCAGGGCAGAAGCGTTGGGGAAGGCGCAGGCGTGGCTCCAGGCGGTAGAGCTCGAGGGCCGCGCGCAGCACCGGGCAGGCGAGCTTTCGGGGGGTGAGCAGGGCCGTGTGGCGCTGGCGCGGGCGCTGGTCACGGAGCCGCGCGTGCTGCTGGCCGACGAACCCACGGGCGATCTGGACGATCTCACGGCCGATCACCTGTTCCGCCTCCTGCAGCGGCTGTGCCGGGAGCGCGGCCTGGGCGTGGTGGTCGTGACGCATAATGTGGAGCTCGCAGGCCGCTGCGATCGACGCCTGGAGCTGCGGGACGGATGTCTCGGGGCCATCTAGCGCACGTGCCGGGCAGAGGCCGTTTGCAAACCGAAGCGGCATAGGAGCGTGGCTGAGATCCTGGATGCTTCAGGGCACTTCAGCGGATCGTTGGCCTCACGCAACCGATCCTGCTCAGTCTCGTCCAATGGAGGTAACCCCCGCAGGTACTCTATGCAGGTCAGGGGTCCTACGGGATACACTAGGGTTAATTTCCTGGCTGCCATACAGGCATTCAGTCCTTCCTGCCGCGGAACCAGCGCGGTGGCCACGGTTTTCCATCGCAGACCACGCCCTCTGCGCACGGGCGAGGGCGCTGGTTCGAAGGGGGAGCATGTTCGAACGCTATACCGAGAAGGCGCGGCGCGTAATTTTCTTCGCGCGCTACGAGGCGAGTCAGTTTGGCTCGCCCTACATTGAAACCGAACACCTCCTACTGGGCTTGCTGCGTGAGGACAAGGCGCTTACCAATCGCTTTCTTCGTTCGCACGCCTCCGTCGAATCCATCCGCAAGCAGATCGAGCAGCACACCACGGTGCGCGAAAAGGTCTCGACCTCCGTCGATCTGCCGCTTTCAAACGAATGCAAGCGCGTGCTCGCCTATGCCGCGGAGGAGGCCGAGCGTCTCAGCCATAAGCACATCGGCACGGAGCATCTACTGCTGGGATTGCTGCGCGAGGACAAGTGCTTTGCCGCGGAGATCCTGACCGAGCGCGGTCTGCGCCTGCCGGCCATCCGCGAGGAGCTGCAACGCTCCACGCAGGAGAAGCCCCAGGGCGGGTCGACGGCGTCGTCTTCGAGCGGCGGCTCCAAACAACGCGGGCAGCAGCAGGAGCAGTCGATGCTGGCCGAGTTTTCGCGCGATCTGACGCAGGCCGCGACCGACGGCACGCTGGACCCGCTGGTCGGCCGTGACTTCGAGGTCGAGCGCGTGATCCAGATCCTGTGCCGCCGAACCAAGAACAACCCGGTACTGATCGGTGAGCCGGGTGTGGGCAAGACGGCGATCGTCGAAGGTTTGGCACAGAAGATCGCCGACGGTGAGGTGCCCTCATTTCTGGCCGAAAAGCGTGTACTTTCGCTTGATTTGAGCCTGATCGTTGCGGGTACCAAGTACCGCGGCCAGTTCGAGGAGCGGCTGAAGACCATCATGAAGGAGCTGATGGAGAATCAGAACTCCATCGTCTTCATTGATGAGCTGCATACGTTGGTCGGGGCCGGATCGGCGGAGGGCTCGCTGGATGCGGCGAATATTCTCAAGCCGGCGCTGAGCCGCGGGGAGATCCAGTGCATCGGCGCGACCACGCCCGCTGAATTTCGCAAGTCGATCGAGAAGGACCGCTCGCTGGAGCGTCGTTTCCAGGCCGTCAAGGTGCCGCCTCCCAATGAGGAAGACGCCATCAAGATCATTATGGGTATTCGCGAGAAGTATGAGAAGTTTCATGCCGTCAGCTACACCGACGACGCGATCTCCTTCTCCGTCTCGCACTCCAGCCGCTACATCCCGGACCGCTTCCTGCCCGACAAGGCCATCGATCTGATCGATGAGGCCGGGGCGCGCGTGAAGCTGCGCCAAACCACCCTGCCTGAGGAGTTGACCGAGGTGCAGCGGCGCATCAAGCTGATCGTGCACCGGATGGAAAACGCCATCGCGAACCACGAGTTCGAGAAGGCACGGTTTTACTCCGACGAGGAGCGCAAGGAGCGTGAGAATCTGCGCGCCCTGCGCGACAAGTACCATCTCGATGAGTCGAGCTCGGGTATCGTGACGCGCGATGATATTGAGGAGGTCGTGGCCCGCTGGACAGGGGTGCCGGTCACCTCCATTAATGAGGAAGAGACGCAGAAGCTGCTGCGCGTGGAAGAAGAGCTGCACAAGCGGGTGATCGCACAGGACAAGGCCATCAGTGCCCTGGCCCGCGCCATTCGCCGCTCCCGTGCGGGCCTCAAGAACCCGGCTCGCCCGATCGGCTCGTTCCTGTTTCTTGGGCCCACCGGCGTCGGTAAAACCGAGGTCGCGCGCACCCTGGCGCAGTTCCTGTTCGGCTCGGAGAAGTCGCTGATCCGCTTCGATATGTCGGAGTTCATGGAGAAGCACTCGGTCTCCAAGCTCATCGGCTCGCCTCCGGGCTATGTCGGCTACGAGGAGGGCGGTCAGCTCACGGAGCGTGTCAAGCGCAATCCTTATTCCGTGGTGCTGCTCGACGAGGTGGAAAAGGCGCACCCGGATGTCTTCAATCTGCTGCTGCAGGTCTTTGAGGATGGGCAGTTGACGGATGGGTTGGGCAACACGGTTGATTTCAAGAACACGATCATCATCATGACCTCGAACATCGGGGCCAAGCACCTGATGAAGCGGGAGTCGCTCGGCTTCCAGTCTTCCAAGGAAGATGTCGTGTTCGAAAAGATGCAGGAGATGGTGATGGGTGAGGTGAAACGCACCTTCAACCCGGAGTTCATCAACCGGCTCGACGAGGTCATCGTCTTCTCCGCCCTCACCGACAGCGAGCTGATGCAGATCATCGAACTGCTGGTACAGCAGCTGAATACCAACCTCGTCCACAAGTCGATCACGCTGTCCGTGCAGGATGAAGCCAAGCGCTGGATCATGCAGAAGACGCTGGTCGATCGCTCGTACGGTGCACGGCCGCTGCGCCGGGCACTGCAGCGCTACATCGAGGACCCGCTCTCGGAGGCTCTGATCGCCGGCCAAATCGCAGAACGGCCTGCTTTCCTGGAGGTCTATCTCGACGGCGACAAGCTGTTCTACCGCCCGGTCTCACCGGACGGCAACAGTGAAGAGACGGCGGCGGGTCTGGCGCTCACGACGGTCTAGCGTCTGCAAAAGGCAAAAGCGTTGGGCTTCGCTTCGGTGAGGCCCAACGCTTTTATGCATGACATTTCCGTACAGATCGGTCCAAAACCGCCTTTACCCGCTCAGCGGAGAGGTCTTTCCGTACCGGCTGCAATTTAGGTCAGGCTGAAGTTACATTAACCGCGAGCTGACCTTGCCAGCCTTGGCGAAGCAGCCTTGACGTAGCTTTCGGCGTGCGCGACAGCCTCGTCCAGCTGCTGCTTGCCACTGTCGGCCAGGTTCTGAGCCTCCTCCGCGAGCCGCTCGGCCTGTACCTTGAGGTAGTCTGCCGCGTCGCTTAGGTTGTCGCCCAGATCTTCCAGCCCGCGCCTCAGCCTTCGCGTGGATTTACCGGTTCGCGGCACAAACAGCGCCACGGCGACCCCAGCCACCAGCGTGCCGAAGGCCAATCCCCACCAGAACTTTTTCATGGTATCTTTCTCCCCTGCCCATGGGATTCTCGGGGCGCACCGCAGGTTGACTCGTGGGCCTCGGTCACAGGGCTCTGTTGTCGAGGCCTTCCCTGCACCTTCGGCGTGCGGGATGTTATTGTGGGACTCGACCAGCCCCGACGGAGATCGACGCCTCAGCATGAACGCAGCTTCACGCGGTTCCGGGCCCTTGCCGCGCCCCACACCTCCGAGCTTTACCTCCTCCGGGCGTTTTACGCCGACACTGATCGCCTTGCTCTGCCTTGTGCTTGTAGGGATTGCCTGGGAACGCGGACGGGGCAATTATCACCGTCTCCGATCGGCGGTGCTGCACGATGGAGTTCCCGGGGCGAAGGTCACCGGCTTTGGCGGCCAGGAGCCGGTTCACCTGCTGCGCACGCCGGATGCGATTGAGGGCGAGCCGGAATTCCTGTCCGCCACACTGCTGCCGGGCCGCGGCATGAACGTCCTGCAGATTACGGCAAACATCCCCGGGCATGGGGAGCTGCCGCTGCTGGCCTCGCCGCTGCTCGCGGAGGCAGGGTCGGTGCTCACCGGCTCCGGCGCGGATGCGAACGGTGCTCTCGGATCGACGATGGGAGGAGCGTTTCTAACGCCCTGGGCCGGCCGGCTCACGGGCAGGCCCTCAGGGACACCGGGCATTCTGCAGGCGCTCTGGGTGGGTCAGCGCCTGACGTTTCCGGCGGCGGTTCCGGGCAGCCTACTCTCCACGGAGGGGCTGCTGCTGGACCGCGGGGCGGACACAACGCGCGCGGATGTGGTGCTCGGCGGCCAGTCGGTGGAAGCCACCTTTCATCCGGGTACGTTCTCCGGCAACTGGCCGTCCACCGGTTCCGTGCACATTGAAGCGGCCCTGAATGGGCACACGATGGACCTCACCGTATCGGTGCAAAATACGGGCGACGCCCCCATGCCGGTGGGCATCGGCTGGCTACCCCATGTCAATATCGCCAGCCACGACCGCAAACACGCCCTGCTGACGGTTCCGTCGAATACGCGGCTTGAAACGGACCGCAACACGGGGCTGCCCACGGGCGGGGTTGCGCCGGTCGCCGGTTCAGCACTGGACTTTTCCGCGGAGCAGGGGACGCGATTGGGCACGGCGGCAATCGATGAAACCTACGTGCATCTGCTTTCCGGGCTGGGCAATCGGACCGCGGCGGAGGTGCGCGATACCGTCTTCGGATACGGCCTGCGAATCACGCCCCTGTCGCCCAGCATCCGGGCGTTTCATGTGACCGCACCCGCAGACCAGGACTGGGTAGCCCTTGCGCCCGAAACCAACTATGACGATCCCCTGGGCCAGGAATGGACCGGGGCGGAAACGTCGGGAATCAAGACGCTACAACCCGGTGAATCTCTGCAATGGAAGGTGCGTCTAGAGCTTTTCAGTTTGAGAACCGGTTCTTAGCCGTTTCAAGAACTGCCCACCCGTTTGACCCCTCCGTCGCCGACTCGTATCCTTAAACCAGAAGGCCGGGGGCTAAGTCCCGGTGCGCCACCGCGGTCGCGCCCGGATTGCTCTTCTTGTTCTGAGCGCCCTTGCCGACCAGTTCCGTTTAAAAGAGATCCCCATTGACAACCCCTGTTGACACCCACGAAGAGATCGCGAACCCTACTGCCGCCGAGAGCTCCTATGAGCCGGGCAGCCAGCCTGAAGCCCTCGCGCTGGAGACGCATGAGCATACCCATGATCACGGTCATGCGCACGGCGGTTCCCCTGTCCCGAGCCTCAATCCGGAGCTCAGCCGCACGGTCGAGGTAGAGGCCCCGGCTGCCGAAGTCGATCAGGCCTTTCAGAAAGTGGTGCGTCGCTATGCCAAGCTCGCCCGCATTCCGGGCTTTCGCGCCGGCAAGGTGCCGGATTCTCTAGTTCGCTCGCGCTTTGCCAAGGATATCCGGCAGGAGGTGCTCGAATCCCTCGTATCGGAGCGCTTCCGTTCCGCCCTGCAAGAGGATGCTCTGAACCCGGTTTCGCAGCCGCAGATCTCCGAGTTGCAGCTGTTTGAGGGCCAGCCCCTGCGCTTTAAGGCCACCTTCGAGGTGATGCCGACGATCGACGTGGAAGGGTACGACAGCGTCGCCGTGCAGCGGCCCGAGATCACGGTCTCGGATGAGGAGTATCAGACCGAGCTGAGCACCCTGCTGGACCACCATGCCACCGTGGAGCCGGTTGAAGAACAACGATCGCTGGCCGATGGCGATTGGGCGGAGATCAGCTTTGTGGGTCAGATACGGCTCGCGGGTGAGCCGAACAGCGATGCCGATGCCTTCGAAGAAAAGGTCCCGGAACAGCCTGAAATCAAAGCTGATGACATCCTGCTCGAGATCGGCGGCAAAAATACCCTGCCCGCCTTCAGCGACGCGCTGCGGGGTACAAATGTCGGCCAGGAGTTTACCTTCGAGGTCGACTATCCGGCGGAGTTCGGCGATGCGCGGCTCGCGGGCAAGACCGTCAGCTACGACGTCACGGTGAAGGCCATCAAGCGCCGTATCCAGCCCGAGCGCGACGATGAATTTGCCAAGCAGCTTGGTGCCTACGATTCATGGCAGGAGTTTGAAGACAAACTCCGCGAGCGCATCAGCGAGCGCAAGAAGGAGTCGCTCGAGACCGAGGCGCGCGACAAGATGATCGACGAGCTGATCGCGCGATACACCTTCCCCGTTCCGGAAACCTTTGTGCAGCAGCAGATCGATCTGCGCCTCGACCGTGGCCTGCGCGCGCTGGCGCAGCAGGGCATGACCGAGGAGGCCATGCGCCAACTGGACTTCCCCCGTCTGCGCGAAGCGCAGCGTGATCAGGCCGTCGCCGAGGTAAAGGCGTCGTTGATCCTCGACCGCATCGCGGAGCGTGAGAACGTCACCGTGTCCGAGGACGAGATCGAACGCGAGTTGTTGATGGCCTCGCTACAGGCGCGCGAGCCTCTGGAGACCTTGCGCAAACGCCTCACCGAAGATGGTTCGC